>LFCU01000267.1 GCA_001044195.1 Candidatus Achromatium palustre | reverse complement strand
TTGCACAACTCAGCTCTAAATGCTGATCGTGTGGAATTGTCTCGTAAAGATATGGATGCTTTACTTGATCAGCTTGCTGCTGTACCCTAAATGGCCAAAGTCGAGTTTATTCAATAACTGTTTATTATTGGCTTGAAACCATAGATAATATAACCACGATCTTTCAGTTAAAATCACTTTCATTCTATAATTAATTCTTTTTCAAATGTGTTGCCAAATTTTACCTCTCTTATAGATTGGTATAAATGTTCAGCATTTGCTGGATTTGAGAGTAGATACAGTGTTTCTTGCCATGAATTAAATTCGTCCAGTGACATCAATACGGCTTTATTACCCATATCGTTGCATATAATCATAGGTTCTACGTTATTGGTAACAGATTCAAGCAAACTATCCAACATTTGGCTGGCTTGATTTGTTGTGATTGCGTCCATAATGCCTCTTAAATTTAGTTTGATTAAAGCTCGTAGGGCGGAAGCATCCAACCTTTAACCTTAAAATTGTAGGGTGCGCATTGCGCACCATCATTTCACGTTCAAGTTTAAAAGAAGGTGCGCAGTGTGCGTCTTACCAGGTTATTTTTTCATTAATCCATCATAAGGACTAACAGTCTCAGGATTTATATAGAAAATTTCTGAAATTCCAAATTTTCCATGACTTCCGTGTGATGCATAAACACTGAGACGAAAAGCAGTGTATTGAGCATGAGGTAATTTTACAATAAAATCATTATCTCCATAGTCTACATTAGAATAATCAGCAATGACTTGCCATCCTGTTGGCCTCGTACCATAAACTTGAAAGCCTTCAACTAAAAACCTTTTAACTGGCCAGAATCGAGTCGTAAAACCAAACCATGCCCCTGCTTGGGTGTGAGTTGAAGGAAAACCTTCTATGGTAATTATCTGAGGATTGTTAAAGCTAGGTGCTGTACCACTGTAAGAAGGTAACATCACCCCATCAAATAAGGCACTTAAATTGAGAGGTGCAGGACCAGATTGACTGACTTTATAGCGTGAATGAGCATTAAATAAAACATTATGTTCTAAACCTTGAGGACGGCGATTAACAGAAATGTTTGGTCTGTTGATTTCAACTTCTAAAGCCTTCAGCATTTTCTGTTGTGAAGCTACTTTCTGTTGCAAGTTAGTAATACGTTGCTGTTGTTCATTTATAATTCTCGATAATCCTGGAACTTTAGCAGCTTTTGGCTTTAATTCCGTTACTTCCTGTTGTAAGGTGCTAATCCGCTGCTGTTGTGCGTTTATGGTGTTCCACAACCGCTGCGCTTGTTCCTGCTGACATTTCATCACTTCATAAGGACTGGTATTGGGAATTTCAAGACAATTCACATATTCTTGGGCTGTAATTGGTGTTGTGATAAGACTTAAGCCTATGATTAATAGGCCAGTTGCAATTTTTAGTTGCGACATATTATTACCTCTGTATTATTGGTTAAAATTATCCTACAGGACTATTTTAGCCTGCGGCTAAAGCATCCGGCCTGTTTTAAAACTGTGTATAGTGTACAGGCAATAATAATTTTTGTGATCAAAACAGCCGAATGCTCCAGTCCTACGAGCTACGAAATATAAGCTACAAATTAGTGTTTACGGGTAATTGTGCAGGTACGAACTTTATCATTTTCGTAACTATCTCGATAATCAGGTTTTATATAAAGATACTTGTGTTTATTCCAAGCCCCACGTACTTGAACTTCCATTTGTTTTGCCTGGTAAAGAGCATGATCTGAGTAAGCACACAAAAGTTGATTAGGGTTGCTGCCACCGTGATCTTGGCCACTGTTGCAACCAGAAGCTGCGATGAGGCAAGTTGCTCCAGTCAAACCACATTGAATGGTGTATAAACCACTGTAGGAAGCATCACAAACTGAACCTTTTGTTAGCTGTAAAACCCTTGTCCAGGTTTCATCTACTTCCACTTGAACTGGTTGAAAAGCCATTGATTTCAATTTGGTCTGCTGTGCATTATTTTCAGTTTGTAACTTTTCGATTTCCTGCTGTTGTGCGTTTATGGTGTTCCACAACCGCTGCGCTTGTTCCTGCTGACATTTCATCACTTCATACGGACTGGTATTGGGAATTTCAAGACAATTCACGTATTCTTGAGCCGTAATTGGCATATTGATAAGACTTAAGCCCATGATTAATAGGCCAGTTGCAATTTTGCGTTGCGGCATGTTATTACCTCTGTTATTGCTGGTTAAAATTATTTACGGGTCATTGGCGACCCGTTGTTATTTACTAATATACTCGATCTAAAATAGAAGACAAACGAGTAGTTACTGCCGTTTTAGCACCCTGTTTAAATCTTTGCAAGTGCGATCTGGCCATCTTAGCGAAGCCAGCATTAACGTTCTTCATAGTGAGCTGTTGGGAAAGCATTTTACGCCGTGCCTGTGCATTTAGGAGTCTATTAGCCTGAACTGCTGGTAACATATCGCCTAAGGCTGAGGCACATTCTGGGCAAGTGTTATGTAAAGCTGTTTGGGTTGCTTGCTTGACTAATTTGATCGGATCAGCACCTGTGGCAACTTTAGTAAGGGTATCTACTGCTGGAGCGCATTGCGGACATGCTGAGATAACTCTTTGTGTGGCAGCACGTTGTAGCATATCTCCTAAAGATTTGCCATCTCTAAGTTTGGTAACATTATCTACCACCTGGCCGCAGGTAGGGCAGTGTTTGCTTAATTGTTCACGGCCTATATCCTCTACTACCTGCATAGGATCTTTACCCTTAGCAATTTGATTAGCAGCATCCAAAACAGGCGCACATTCAGAACAATGTTCCTTTAATAAGGATTTACCTTGAGCTAATAGTATATCTTCTGGCGATTTACCGTCCACAATACCACGTGCTATGTTAAGGGCGGGTACGCATTCTTTACAGTATTTACCAACTACACCTTCCGCTACCCCTCCCAAAGCATCCTTCCAATTTTTGCCTTCGGCTAACTTGGTAACACCATTTATCAATGGGCCAACAACCATACCTGCTCCTGGTAGAACAATATTAGCCGCAATACCAACTATAGAACCCAAGATGCTTTTTTTGGGTGGTGGTTTCGCTAACTGTTCAAACTGTTTTGTTTGTTGACTGATCATACCTTGAGTCATCCGATCAGTAGCTAAAATACGTCGCGTATTATACATTGAGACTTTAGTCTGATGATGAATAGACTGGACTGTAACCCGCTGCGCATCTACAACGGCTTCACCCTGACTTTTGATAGCTCCACGTAATACCTTAGTTTGTTGCCGCCGTGCTGTTAAACGCTGCTGATGATTCTCCTTTAATACTGCTGCAACATGACGATTGGCATATAACTGACGGCTTGCTAGGGTAATCTTTTGTTGATGCCGTTGCTGTGTTGCCAATTGTTGCCGTTGCATATCTTGGTGCAGGAGACCAAAACCCTGTTTAGTTGTAGTAGCTACTGTCTTCAGTAATGCTTGTTGTCGAGCTGAACCAACACTTACATCCTTGGTTATTTGGACTATTTGGCCATAAACTTGATCTAAGTCTTCGTGTAGGACCGCCAGATGCGCATTGCCTTGTTGAATCAAGGTATGCACATCAGTAAGACTGGTATGGATACGCCGTAGATTAGCATTGACCTTATTTAGATCATCATGCAGGATGGCAACTTTAGCTACCAGTTGATCTAAACTAGCTTGTGCGATCTGGTTATCCTTGTATAGCAGTTCAAAACCAGCTTCTAACGTTTTACGGGTAGCAGCAAATTCTTCACGTAAGACCGCAATTAAACGCTCCCGTTCAGTTATAAGAGTATTTTGAAGTTGATCCAGATATTGCATTAAGCGTTTATAGCGTTCTTCTTTGCGTACCCGTCCGGCTGCTTGAGTTGCCAGAAATGGTTCACTACGCAAGATAAATTTATGTCGTTTAAACTGAAGCCCTAAAGTGGCAATTTTAGCTGCAATCTGTTGTTTATTGGCAGTTGGATTTGATTTAGCTTCATCTTGTAGACGCTCTATCCTTTGGGCTAGATGTTCCAATCTGGTAGCTAGTTTAGCTGCATGTTGTTCCACAAAAGTAGAGCGGCTTTGCATGAGATCGGTGATGGAAGTATCCAGTAATGCTACGAATTCCCAATACTCAGCATCACTTATCTCGCCTTGCTGGTATTGCGTTTCAATATATTTTCGTAGTTTACGTTTCTTCTCTAACTGTTTCGCAATCGGATCTAATAGCAGATTAAGTTGCGCCTTTTGCTGCTGCAATGCCAATTGTTTTGCTAAATTTTCCGCACCTTTAGCTTGCGGTGCAGTTGGAAAACTACCGATATAGGCATCGTATTCTGCTACCTGATTGAGCTTGGTAACGATTGCAAATGCTAAGGCTTCAATGTGCATCTGGGCTATTGGGGCTTGAGGGGCATTTGGATAGCGTCTTAGAAAATCAAAGTAGCCTGCCAATGTATGTTGCGCCTGGTATAGTTTAAATACCTCATATAAGGCTTGCTCGCCAGCTAAAGTATCGCCATATAGGGCAATAAAGCCATGATATTCAGGTATCGAACTGCTGGTTTGTACCCCATTAAAACGTAACGTCAAGGCCACAGTAGCCTCCGCAGATTGCGGATAGATAGCAATGAAGCGATCTAAATACACTGGATCTAGAGCATTAGGCAAAGCCTGCCAGGATGCTTGAGCTTTAGTAGTATAGATATCCGCAGTTGCCAAGGTTACAGGCGGACTAGTGAGGGTAAGTGCCATCCCTATATTTGGAAGCATAGTCCAAATAATAATAAAGTTTATTACATGCGATAGACTTTTCTGCATAATTACATTTCTTAATTTAAAGTAGGCTGTTTAAAGCATTATAGAACATTTAACATAATATTATTAAATATATATTTAGTATTATATGTCAATGAATTAATTTATAAACTACATGTTCTATAATTACAAGTGAATATATTATGACTGATGATGAATTAAAGCAATTAGTGGCAAACCTCTCCATATCGCAACAAGAAACAGATAAACAACTTAGAGCTACGGACCAGCAAATTAAAGCTACAAGTCAGCAACTCGAGGCTTCTAAAAAAGAGGTGGATAAACAGCCTGTAGGATGGGATACCACACAGGTGCGTAGGATCTAGCAAAAGTTTAAATTAAGGTAAAGGTGTATGCAAAAAGTACTAAGAATTGTCCCTTTAAAAGACCAGCCATCAGATTATATTTATTGGCTTTCACGACCAATAACTGAAAGACTGGATGCAATCGAAATATTACGACAACAATATTTGGAGTTTCATAAAGATGTGGAGCTAAGATTTCAAAGAGTTTGTAGAGTTATTGAACAAACATAAAGTGGAGTATCTCGTTGTTGGTGGCTACGCTTTAGGCATACATGGTTATCCAAGGTATACAGGAGACTTGGATGTTTGGATAAATCCAACAATTGAGAATGCACGTAAAATGATTAATGTCATGAATGAATTTGGCTTTTCATCAATGGGCTTAACCGAACAAGATTTTTCCAAAAATGGCAATGTCATTCAAATGGGCTACCCACCTTTCAGAATTGATGTCTTAACAAAGCCTGATGGCGTAACTTTCGATGAATGTTATAAAAACAAAATATTGGTAGATTATCAAGGATTACAAATAGCGGTTATAGGGTTTGAAGACTTCAAGAAAAATAAAAAAGCAAGTGGAAGACCGAAAGATATACAAGATTTAGATAACTTACAATAAATGCCTAACAAAGCCATTAACCCGACCGCTTACACTACGCTCCAGCTCGTAGCTCGTAGGTGCGATTAACAAAGTGTAATCGCAAGTTATCTTTACCATTTGAATGTACGATCACGCTTCACTAATCGTACCTACTGCGCTACGCTACACCAAAGCCAGTGTATTGACGCAACTTTGGTGGGCGAAAACCAAGTATAATATCAGTTTTGGGTATACCAGCTTCTACCAAATCTGTAGCAATACCTTTTTCGGTACCATCATATTGAATCCAAATTTTATTGTTTATTAACTCGATATGAATAATACAATCATGAACATATTTTTTATTATCCCAACCCAATTCTAATAGTGTATAACGAACACGTTCCTCATCAAATATTAAATGCGACTCAATGTCGCCATAAGCTGGTTTATATTGTGCCTGTGCAAGTAGGACATTTTTAATCAATGTTTGATAATTTAAGTGTGTATCCATTGAGAAACCAGTTCATTTTCTTCATCAAATATAATAAGACGAAACATGGGGTCAGCTAAGACAATTTGGCCAATTTCTTCAGTAAAAATGCCATTAAAAGTTGTTTCATTAACAGCCAGATACAAATGTCTGTTTGGTTCTCGCTGTTTGATAATTTTGTAGTATAAGAAAAATTGGCCAATAGCTTCTTCTAAGTCATTTACATCAGATTTTCCAAGAAAACTTTTTATTTCAACAGCTATATTTTGATATTCTTTTGTAGCAGCGATTAAATGGGTAGCGCCAAGGTCTACATATAATTTTCTTTCTCCGATTTTCAAAAGAAATGGATCATGAGTGATTGTCCAATTATCTTTTTCTAAAGCACGTTTTACGATATCATGATAAATGTCTAATTTAGGTATATAAAAAGTTTATAGAATAAAAATTTAACTGTAAATAGACATTATATCGATTTTAGCTAACTATTTATATCTTTCCCACGCTCTCGTGGGAATGCACCCTGAACAACGCTCCTGTGTTCCAAATTAGAAGTCCCAACTGATTTTAGAGCCAAGGCATTTTAACTATAGCACCGTAGGTCGGATTAGTGGCCTGATCACCAACCCACATAGAACCTTTTGTAAGCGTAATTATTTTTGATTGGGATAATGCAAATTGTGAGAAAACGCCCAACCCGTTTTAATCGATTTATCAATGGTATTGCGTTTTTTATGAGCTAATTTACCACCAGGAATATTAGGATCTTTTCCAATAACTAATTCGCCACTGATATTGAACTTGGGTGTTACTGGGCAATTACTTGCATATTGATAAGTGGTATGACCACGCAACCAAATGGTGATACCTCCTAGATAAAACTCAAGCTGCATGTTTGCCACAAAGGGCCTTTGTTGATAAGCAATAAAGCGTTGCCAATAGTGTGAGCCATGTCCCCAGGCACTTGGATGAAAAGTAAAGAATGCCATCATCGAACCGTGCCAACGACCATCCTGATGCACATCAGGACGCATGATTTTAAGATGTGTTGCTCCCTTTGCCCAGCATTTATCGGCAAAAAATACTGGATAAAAGTAGTCCAAATCACCTTCCAAGCGTAAAGTATGGGTCTTAGTAGTCCCTTCAATAGTAGTCACACGTTCTGTTAAAGCAGCAACGGTATCGGCATGAGACTTGACTTGCTGTTGTACTTGCGATAACTGCTGTTGCAATTGAATGTTAGTTGTCTGCAACTTGGTTACATCTGCCTGTAAGTTCTTGTTTTCATCAACTAATCTATTAATAGTTGTCTGCGTATCCTCATTTTTCTTCTCTAGTGTTTGAATATGATTCCAAAAGCATTGTATTGCCTGGTTGCCATCAGACAGCCTCATGCAGTCAACTGCTGCCTGTGATGGCATGGGCAACAGCAATAGAATTGCTATACTCCATAACGTATGTATTTTCATATTACCTCTTCTGTTAATATCATTTGCTACAGTATGAGATGTTTAACTGCTAAAAACAGTATTGTAGTTTATTGTGTCATGTTAGATCAAGAGGCGATCTCAGTAACTGCTTAATATAAACCAATAGCAAAAAAAATTATGCCATATAGTCAATTTGAAACAATTGAAGAAGTAGCTGACAAATTTGATATTGAAGTTATAGATAAAAATATCATAAAGATGCTAGAGATTGAAATAGCACATTACCCTTTTTCTGAAATTACCAATCGCCTACAAGATAGTATGAGTTTTATCAACGAAACCACTATCTGTGAGGATATTATTAAACCTATCTTATTGCAGATCAAGAAACAATATAGTTCTCTCTATATATGGTCACATGTTGCCTATAATGTAGACAAAGATAATGGGTTATTTGGAGAACCAGATTACCTAATTGCCGCCAGAGCCAAACATGGTGGCATGAATATTCCACCGCTTTGTATTATGGAGGCTAAAAAAGAAAATTGGGATAAGGGTTGGGCGCAAACTTTAGCGGAAATGTACGCAGCCTCTACTCAAGGTGCTGCAACTTGCTATGGTGTTGTAACCACTGGTAAGGCTTGGGAATTTGGTCAATTGCATAATAAGATTTTCGCCAAAGACCCAAACCACATATCAGCAACAGATAATCTACAGAAAGTATTTGATATTCTAAACTGGTTATTTAATGAAGTAGATAAAATTTTATACTTGACCACTAAATAAATTAGCGTATACTAAAATTGCATACTAAATGCAACTTGATATATTAATCCTTAAACTATATGAGAAGCTAATTATGCTCTTTAAATTTTTGACCTGGCTTATTTTTATCAGCAGTCTCAGTGTAGCACAGCTTACTGCTGCCGCTGTGCCTGACTTGAATCTATTGTTATCGTTAGATCTTACCTATCCGCCTAAGATTCCTATGGATAAGGCGGTACCAAAGATCTTTGGTAACATCGCTTGGCATACAGCTTTAACAAAGGCACAGTCTACAATATCCCTGGATCCTGATGAAAAGATTCCTTTTGGTTATTATTGGCATATTAAGGCTGGTTCCGTAGCAGAAATTCGCTTTACATTGCCCGTTACCCCCAAGTCGTGTCGTCTAAAATTGCGTGAGTTAGGCCTGCCAGCACAAAAAGTAGCGGATGATACGCTGTTGCTGATCAATGATCAACGAGTACAGCAGCTTAGTGAGGCACAACCTAAGACACCTTTTACTCATTATTATGGCATTAATACTGCCGATCTTAAGATAACTCCACAAGAAAATATCTTGCGTCTGGGCAATCCAAAACGGGATTTAGGTGTACAGCATATCAGTCTCCATTGTACTGCTGCCTTGCCTAGTGCCCAGCAACCTATTGGTAAAAAAGTCCAACGCCTAACTCTCTTAGCACCCGTAGCTGGTCAAATCATCAACCAAGATAAAAAATTTGATATTGCCTGGCAAAGTGAAGGCTTACCATCTTATGCTCGCTTAGACCTATTATATCGTACCAAGACTAATACCTGGCAATATATCCACCGTGGTGTGCCTTATAATCATCCTTTTGGTACTGGCAATCGTGGTCTCTATAGATGGAAGGCCGCTGCTGATGCCCATCCGCAACTTCAGGTACAGTTGCAATACAATCCAGCCCAAGCACAGGTTGGCTGCAATTACCAGGAACAGATCACTGGACTTAAATTCTGTTATCTACCAGCAGGCTGTTTTGAAATGAATCTTGGTAATAGGTCACAACGTATGTGTGTTGATGGTTTGTGGATCGCTCAAACCGAACTTACGCATAAGCAATATACAGCCTTAGTTCCGAATCATAGACGGGGCTATGATCATCCACAACAGCCAGTTACAGGTTTAAATTTTAATAATGTAATTGCTTTTACAAAAACTTTAAGCCAACGGGTTCCAGGTGCTACATTCCGTCTTCCAACAGAAGTAGAGTGGGAATATGCCGCTCGTGCCAATACGGATACTATCTATCCGTGGGGCAATACCTATGATGCCCGTGCTTGTAACCATGCCAATATTGGCATCTGTGGTTTAGGGAAGACAGATAAGGTGGCACAACGCCAGGCTAATGCCTTTGGTTTATATGATGTTATTGGCAATGCCGCTGAGTGGACCTGCTCTTCATCAGCATGGAATGTGAATGCCAACCCATTTGCCAATGTCAATACTTGCAATCAAAATACTAGTAGTATGCATTATATACGAGGCGGATATTGGCATAGCAATGCTCAAACCAGTCGTTTCAATGCTCGGAATTGGCGTAGTCACCAAAATATTGGGATTCGCTTGCTGATGGAAAAGGTAACTGATAGCCCAAGATAATCTTTAAACTAACCCTTAACTAACAGGAGAAATAATGAATATAAGACTACAGCAGATCTTCTTGCTGCTTATTTTTACCTGGCCGCTATCAGGCATTACGGTAGCGTCACAGACACTTATAGTAACTTCAGAACCTGCCCAGCTAGTTGCGGCATCTGATCTATCAAAACAGGCCAATCTTAATTGGTTAGGATTGCCCAATAAATTTGATCCACAGCAATTGGATACCTTTATTACTAACTATCCTAATGCACGTCATAGCATGGTTGCCTTTAACTTACGGTATCGATTGTTACTAGGCTTAAAAGCGCAAGCTCTTAGTGATCCAAAGAATATTCCTGAAACTAAAAAGCATTTCGCAGCCTTTATTGATCGTTATACTGGTACTTGGGCAGCACAGCAGGCATTAGCAGATGTGTTTGAGCTAGTACGTCGCCAAGACAGCCTTGAGGCATATCTGAGCTTTATGTGGCAATATCCTAGGGCACCGCAAGCATTAGTAGCCAAAGCCTTTGCGGAACAGCGGGCATTTGAACAGGTCATCCAAGCTAAAACCAATCCTATTCAGGAAGCTGAAGATTTTATTGGTCTTTTTCCGACAGCACCCCAAGTAACAACAGTAATACGCTTTGCTCATAAACATGCTATTGCCGAGGAACAACAATTTATAACAGCTAAATTAGCACCATACGAGAAGAAAATAGCCTTTTACGCAGGCAAGAAGGCAAAACTGGATAATACATCTAGTGATGATATGGCCACGCAATTGATGCAATTACGTATGGAACGGGCTATTACAAGTCAAAGGCGTAGACAGGAGCTTGTGAAAAATAACCGAGCACAGAAGCTATGCCGCAAAATTGAGATGTTAGCCAGTGAAGCTGATTATTTATCTGATCAAAAGGATCCGGCAAGTCAAGCCTTGGCATCTACTAAATGGCGGCAATTTGAGCGTATTGCCGCAATATTGTATGCTATCTATGATGAGCAGCCAGCTACAGAATGTATACGAGATGAATTGCGCTTCCAACGCATCATAGCTAAAATAGAAACCATTCGTCAGACTATCATTGCTAGCAATGACAAGGTAATAGCTGTTATCCGTGAAGAATTTCAGAAGACACGCCAGCAATTAGAAGATGGCTTTGAACAGCTACATAAAGGTAATTTAGCCTTACAAGAGCGTTATCGTCAATTGCTCCAAGGTGTTGAACAGTTGCATGTTGATCTGCAACAGGTTAATACTAATCTCCGTGCAATTCATAACACAACAATAGATATTGTCGCCGCCCAACAGCAAAGTAATGCCCACTTAAGACAATTGCATACCGATCTTACTACAGTTCAAAGTGGACTTACTAATCTACAAACCGAGATGAATCAAGGCATGGCCGCCGAACAAGCCTTATTAAAACAGGTGGCAGGTGAGTTAAATCAAGGCTTCTCTACTTTGCATCATGATCTTAAGTCAGCAGAGGCACAGGCTCAAAGACTGCATAGCGAGATGATGGTAGTTAAGAAACAGATATTACAGACAACTAATGAAACTACCCGCACACTCAAAAGGAATCATCTTGAAGCCTTGAAAGCGGAACATCAACAGACTAAAACCCTAGTTAGTCAAATGCGAAGCAGTACTGAGGCAATGGTTGCAGCGCAAAATGATATAACTAAAGCAGTACATACCAACACGCAAGTTAGTATCCGCAATACGGAACAGCAATTAGCCTCACAACGGAAAACTCAGCAATTAATCCGTAAACAAGGCCAAGCTATGAAAAAAGTTGCCAGTGCCCGTTCTAGTAGCGGTGGTGGCGGAGGAGGAGTGCTTGGAACCGTAGCAAGTGCAATTGGTAGTTTTTTTTAGTATCGTAAATTGAGTTGCCATTTTACTTGGCAATCCCCTATAAATTCATCATCGCTAGCACAAGGGATAATTTTAACTTGCATCAAAATTGCTTCTTGTGCTAATTAATTTGTAGTTTAACAATAACCTAAGAGGTCTTAAATATATGAGAGTGCGTAGTCTATTAGGCATAGCAACTTTATTGCTATTGCTTCATCAGCCGACGTGGTTACAAGCCGCAGAACATGATTGTATGCAATTAACTGATTCTCAACAGAAGATAAAGTGTTTAAAGGAAGAAATTGCAAAAGAGGAAGAACGTGCAGCAGCGAAAAGACGTGCAGCAGCGAATAATCAAACGAATTGCATGGAATTATCTGATGGTAACCAATTGATGGGATGTTTCTGGAACAATATCCAGAAACTTAGAGAAGAGAATAAACGTTTGCAAGCCGATGTTGCAAACTTGCCAAGCCTTCAGCGTAGAGTAAATGATCTTGCCGTAGAAAATCGACGATTGAATGAAGCGATTGCATCTTTAAACAATAGAATTTTTGTCTTAGGTAATGAAAAATTACTTACTTTAAGTTATTTTGAAAACTTGCAGACAAAAATAATTATTGAGCCAGGCCAAGAAAGCTCCTTATTTAGTAATACTGCAGCATTGCCTCGAGGAGAGTATAGAATTGCTTTATGGGTAAATGTCCAAGGACATCCTGATCGGACAATGGATACGAAGATTGAAATTTATGGATATTGCCCTGGTTGTCGCACCAACCATAAGTGGCGAAGAGACAATATTATCGATGAATGGATTATTTACGGTCGTGATTGGAATGATATTTATATTGATATTAATGTTTCTAAACCATCCAGTTTTTTTACTTATCATGCCAATAGAGGTTTTAAGATTAAAAATATAGGTGAGAAGAGGTTAGAAATTTTCGCTTGGGGCATCATTCAAAAACCGCATAAGAAGTATATACAGGTACAGTAACCAATCCAAGCTAGGTGCGATTAACGAAGTGTAATCGCACAAATTATTTTTACTGTTTGAATGTACGATTACGCTTCGCTAATCGTGCCTACCGTGCTTGTATCAAAATTGCTTTTTGTGCTAAATTAATCTTGTAGTTTAACAATAACCTAAGAGGTCTTAAATATATGAGAGTACGTAGTCTATTGGGCATAGCAACTTTATTGCTATTCCTTCATCAGCCGATGTGGTTACAAGCCGCAGAAACCAATTGTATGCAATTAACTGACCCTAGCCAAGCAGACGAATGTTTTTCGAATATGCGCCGAAAATGGCAAGAAGCAGATGCGCAGAGACGAGCAGAAGCGAAAAGACGTGCAGCAGCGAATAATCAAACGAATTGCATGGAATTATCTGATGGTAACCAATTGATGGGGTGTTTCTGGAACAATATCCAGAAACTTAAAGAAGAGAATAAACGTTTGCAAGCCGATGTTGCAAACTTGCCAAGCCTTCAGCGTAAAGTAGATGATCTTGCCACGGAAAATGAACGCTTACTAACCAAAATTAATAAACTAGAAAAACGGACAGGAGTTTTAGTTCTCAGCATTGATCATGCACATGGTAGTCTTGGAGAATATTTCAATTTTTATATCAGTAAGGTTGACTCGATACTAGGTAGTGCAAACTGGCATAATAATAAATTTATAATACGCAACAACCGTAGTGGTGAACAAGGGCAAGCGGTTTTGTTTCGAGGTTCAAACGGTGGTTCCATTGGAGACGGTCATGGACGTTGGGATGGAAAGGCTTCAAACTCAAATTCTTCTTGGAAGATAGGGGATCTGATCACAATTATACGCCCGGTTAAATAACATGTATAGGGCCGTAGGGCGGGAGCATCCCGCCTTTGTTTGAAGTTATGTGCGGTATCTAAGTAAATACGAACTTTTATAACCAAAAGGCGGGACAATCCTGCCCTAAATAACCAATGAAAGTATATTTAGATGTATGTTGTTTAAATAGACCATTTGATGATCAAAACCAAACTAGAATTCGCTTAGAATCAGAAGCGATTTTGATAATAATGAATCAACTATATATTAAGGATTGGGAATGGATCGGCAGTGATGTATTAATTGTGGAACTGGAAAATACACCAAATATTGAGAAAAGGAAATACTTAATCGAATTGACTAAAAAGATACAAACTAACGTAAATATTACAAAACAGGAAATTATAAGAGCAAATAAACTTGCAACTTTGGGATTTAAATCATTTGACGCGATGCACATTGCCTGTGCAGAATCTGTAAATGCCGATATCTTTTTGACAACAGACGATAAATTATTAAAGAAATCGATAAAAGAAAAAAACAATATTAACATACCAATAGCAAATCCACTATCTTGGTTAATGGAGATGATATAATGCTTGTCAACACAACAAATTTATATCAAATTAGACAAACAGCATTTGAAGTTTTAAATCGTGAATTAGGCCCTGTAGCAATGATTCGATTTTTACAACAATATGAAAGTGGATATGGAGATTATTCGAAAGATCGGCATCAATGGATAGACAACTTTTCTGTAGCAGATATTGTTGAAAATATGAACAGAAAAGCTAGGTAAGATGCAAAACTTATGGGCATCTGGTCAAAAATGAGTTATCCGTGTTCATTTGTATTAAGTAACACGTAACTCGTAATAATGAGGTAGAGCCGTAGGGCGGGAGCATCCCGCCTTTTTTGAAGCCAATGCGTAACTCGTAATAATGAGGTAGGGCGCAATAACCAACGGGCATTGCGCCGAATTTTTCAAATGACCTACTGAATTAAAATCAAAAATAACCACAATCAGACATCATACATTTTCCTATGTTGCTATATCGCGCAATGCCCGTTGGTTATTGCGCCCTACCGTTTTCTGTGGGCATATATTATATAAAATTATCAACAAAAGTAACTTATGGCCAAGTAAAGTATGATACGTTTATACTGTCAATACTTATAAAGCTAATTATAAGTAGGATATTATTACCCACAGAAAGCGGTAGTATCAAAATATATACTATACTTTAGACAAAGGGAATGAATAATTATAGGTGTCCAGAAAAGTTTTGTCCCCTCCCTGACAAGGGGTGACAGGGGGCACAGTTAAGACTTAGCCTTACCAAAATTTATCTGGATATCTATGCGCATTAATAATTTAAATTGGGTACTTTGCCCAACTTACGGTTCTTGACAATTTATTAATAATAATCAACAATATGCCAACATTGAATCGCCAAGAAATTCGGAACCGAGCTTATGTCTTTATTAAGGAATGGCAAGGTGAAACTCGTGAACATGCAGAAGCGCAGAGTTTTTGGGGGGAATTTTTTAATATTTTCGGAGTATCGCGACGGCGGGTAGCAAGTTTTGAGAGGCCGCTGAAAAAGGCTGATGGCACTAGCGGGCGAGCGGATTTGTTGTGGCCAGGTAAGCTATTGATTGAGCATAAATCGGCTGGTAAGAATTTAGACAAAGCCTATCAGCAAGCCTTAAATTATTTTCCTGGCTTAAAAGAAGCCGAGTTACCGCGTTATGTACTGGTCTCAGACTTTGCCCGTTTTAGTCTGCATGACTTAGACAACCGGATGCGGCATGATTTCAGTCTTGTTGAATTGCCCGACAATATCCATTTATTTGACTTTATCGCTGGACATGAAGACGATGAGCAGTTGCAGCATAAAGATCTAGAGCTTAACGTCAAAGCTAGCCTTAAATTGGGGGCTTTGTACGATGCGCTAAAAGCTAGCCAATATACTGATCATGCATTGAAAATCTTTTTAGTGCGAATTTTGTTTTGTCTGTTTGCCGAAGACACTGGCATTTTTGCCCGTCATCAATTTGTGCATTATCTGATTCATCATACCGCTGGAAATGGCAGCGACACTGATATGCACTTGGGCAAGCTGTTTCAAGTCCTTGATACGCCAGAAAGTCAGCGCAGCCCACATTTAAGCGAAGAACTTGCGGCCTTTCCCTATGTCAACGGACATTTGTTCACTGAACGTATTGATATGCCGTCGTTTAATGCTGAGATGCACGAGGTTTTGATTGAGGCGACCTGGTTTGATTGGAGCGGAATTTCGCCAGCGATTTTTGGCTCTTTATTTCAAGGGGTGATGGAAAAACAAGAGCGTCGTGCCGCTGGAGCGCATTATACGTCGGAAGCCAATATTTTGCGTCTAATTGGCCCTTTGTTTTTAGATGAGTTGCGTCTTGAGCTGGAACGCATCCACAAGCGTAAATCTAACAAGCAAAAGTTGTTGATTGCCTTTCAACAAAAGCTTTCGCAATTGCATTTTTTCGATCCTGCCTGTGGTTGTGGCAATTTTCTTATTGTTACTTATCGGGAACTACGGCGTTTAGAACTGTGGGTATTGCGTGAGCAACATGGTAAACGGCAGGATACCCATTTGGCATTAGATATTATGCCGTTGATTAAGCTGGAACATTTTCATGGCATCGAAATCGATGAGTGGCCAGTGCGCATTGCTGAAGTTGCTATGTGGTTGACTCAACACCAAATGAATCGCGAATTTGCGCGCCAATTTGGACGGGAACCGGATTTGTTGCCGTTAAAATCCGCTGCACATATTATTAATGGCAATGCGCTGGTGTTGGATTGGGGCGAAGTTTTAGGACGCACTGAGGAGATGGCTGCTTTGTATCTGCTCGGTAATCCGCCGTTTGTGGGTAAGAACTTTCGCAGCACAGCCCAAAATGCTGAAATGATGCAACTGTTTAAACAGGTTAAAAATTATAAAAGTTTGGATTATGTAACCTGCTGGTTTTACAAAGCTGCACAATTTATGCAGCAGCATCCGGCCCATACTGCATTTGTTGCTACCAATTCCATCACCCAAGGCGAACAGGTCGCACCGTTGTGGGGAACATTGTTAGCACTTGGTATGCAGATTAATTTTGCTCATCGTACCTTTGCTTGGCAATCAGAAGCTCGTGGTAAGGCGGCAGTGCATGTAGTCATTGTTGGTTTTAGCTCGTCTAAGTTGTCCAAAGAAAATAAATCGCAGCGTCGTTTGTTTGAATACCCTGATATCAAGGGCGAACCGATGGAAATAGCTGCTACTAACATCAATCCGTATTTGGTAGATGCACCAAATGTGATATTGGAAAATCGTAATCAGCCGTTGTGTGATGTGCCGTCGATGGTATTTGGCAATATGCCAAATGATGGTGGGCATTTATTATTTTCTCCACAAGAAAAAATAGAATTTTTAGCCAAGGAACCCAAAGCGGAGAGATGGCTTAAGCGATGTCTAGGTGCAGAAGAATTTATTAATAGCAAAGAACGTTGGTGTTTGTGGTTAAAAGACATCTCACCTGCTGAATTACGCACAATGCCTGAAGTGATGGCAAAAGTTGAAGCTGTTAAACAATATCGTCTTGCAAGCAAACGAGAAGCCACTAGAAAACTTGCACAAAAAGCTACGTTGTTTGGAGAAATCCGTCACGAAGATACACCTTACATCCTCGTTCCCCGCGTGTCTTCAGAGCGACGTGAATATGTACCAATGGGCTTTTTCGATAATAATACCATTTCGACGGATAGCAATTTGATGATCCCCAATGCCAGTATCTACGAATTTGGTATCTTAGAATCCAAAATACATATAACCTGGATGCGGGCTGTGTGCGGACGCTTGGAAAGCCGCTATCGTTACTCAGCCAAACTAGTCTACAATAACTTTCCCTGGCCTGAACCCAATGCCAAACAAAAGACCGCCGTCGAACAAGCCGCCCAAGCCATATTAGACATCCGCACCCCATATCTTAAAACCAACAACAGCTTCGCCGATTTATATGACCCACTGACCATGCCAGCCAAATTACGTAAAGCCCATCAAAAACTCGATACCACAGTAGATAACTGTTATCGCAAAGAAAAATTCAAAACCGATGCCGAACGCCTGAGCTTATTATTTGAACGCTATCGCCAACTAAAAGCTAGCTAAAAATGATTGTAGCCAGGTAACACGGTAGCCAGGCAAGGTGCGCAGTGCGCACCCTACCTGGCTTCAAAGTGTAAACTACTTGGGGTTGGTGAAGAAGGCCCCCATTTTTTATTGTAGATATGTTATAATATATTAGTTGTACGATATTTTTATTTGACAAAGTGAAACTTACCACAAGAAACTTCATCATGAAATATTATATGCTGTTATTTGTTATTTTCGTGGGGATTATGCCCCAAATTGCTAGGACTCAATCTGTTCGTAGAACAATTACAATCACGCAGCTACATCCAATAGCTGCTGTTAGACCGGCCAGTCCGAAACATATAAATCTCACAAGAATTTATGTGAATAATGGTAAGTGGGGTAACACCGATTGTAGACAAGATGCAGCAGATCTTAGAAAGGAAGACAGTCATCTCATGGCAATCTTATTGGCTGCTTGGCTTAATAGTAAAAGCATTACTATTGAAGTCGATAGTTCTTTGCGACCAGCCGATACAGTTTGCCAGGTCACAGCTTTATTTGTAAAGTGATGGACAGCACGGTAGGGCGCAATAACCAACGGGCATTGCGCCATATAGCAACAAAGGAAAATGTATGATGTCTGATTGTTGTTATTTTTGATTTTAATTCAGTAGGTCATTTGAAAAATTCGGCGCAATGCCCGTTGGTTATTGCGCCCTACCTCATTATTACGAGTTACGTGTTGAGCTTATTATTTGAACGCTATCGCCAACTAAAAGCTAGCTAAAAATGATTGTAGCCAGGTAACACGGTAGCCAGGTAAGGTGCGCAGTGCGCACCCTACCTGGCTACGAGATGTATTTGATGGTTTCGCCCTACCCATCCTACCGTGCTAATCAAGATATCAATTAAAAAATAATATGCCTATAAGATACACTAGTAAAGAGTTAGTTAAACTTGCCAAACAATATGGATGGACACTTGTAAGCACTCATGGAGATCATCGTAATTATAAACATTCAAATAGCCAATATATTGTAACTATTGTACATCCACAAAAAGATGTTCCTGTTGGTCGAGCAGTAGATACAGTAAAAAAGATAAAACTGGAGTTAAAATAATGCAGTTTTTAATAACACTTGAGGAAACTGAAAGTGGCTTTTCTGTACAGGTTCCTGATCTTGCTATCTTAACATTTGGGGTAACAATTGCTTTGGCTAGACAGGCTGCTATTGCCGCAATTCAAGCCAATTTAACAACATATCACCAAATAGGCAAGGCAATACCAAATAAGAAAAATGTTGTAACACATTTAACAAATCCAGATTTTCAAGATTTATTATTTGCTTTTGTTAATGTAAACATGCCAGCAGAAAAAAAAGCGGCATGAACTTACTGAAGCCTAAGCTCGTAGTGTGGGTGATAGCACGGTAGGGCGCAATAACCAACGGGCATTGCGCCATATAGCAACAAAGGAAA
>LFCU01000177.1 GCA_001044195.1 Candidatus Achromatium palustre | reverse complement strand
CCGGACGTAAAGTGGCCGATGGCTTCAAAAAAAACATGAAGATTGTTTTTGATAAATTTCTACCAAACTGGAATTATTGTGCAATTCCAACACTTTAAGAGGGAAATGCACAAATTAAAAAATCCTGAATCCTAACCCAATTTAAATATAAGTATTAACGGCGTAATGTCCGTTGGTTACTGTGCCCTACCTCGCTACCCATCCTACGGGCTTGTTGTCAACTTCAATTGCGATAAAAATTGAAAATGTTTACGATTTAATGTCATTAATTCTAAATCGTATACCATTACAGTTGCGGCAATTAATGCATCCATAATTTTCATATTGTGCGATAAGCCATATTTTTCGACAATCTGTTTCGCCAACGAAATAATTTCTTGATGCATATTGAGGATTTGAAAAACAGTTATTTCTTTTTTAATAAAGGCCAAATCACTTTTATTTCTCGCTCCTTGATACAACTCCATAACCACAATATCATTGATAAACAAATCGTCAAAATTATAGCCTGCAAGAAAATCATTGTTTTTTAAATATTCAATGACGATATTTGTATCTATAAAAATCATCGATAAGCCTTTTCCCTAAGTAATTGTGCAAATGATGCAACACTTGTTACTCTTTCAAAAGGATTTGAAAGCTCTGTATTTTCATCAACAAAAATCATGTGATAAGTGTTTTGTTTAGGGTTTATTTTTTTAAACTGAAATTCCTCGTCATTGATATGCTCTAAATTTTTCAAACTATCTTGAATAAAATTTATAAATTGATTTTTATTGCTATTAAATTTAGTTTGAAAAATACGTTCTATTTCAGGGTTATTGATTTCTAGTGCTAACATTTGTTACCTATATTTTTATATTTAACTTTACTTTATCATATTAATTAGTAGGATGGGAACATCCAGCCGTCATTGCAGTAGACACTTTGATGTACGTATTTGATAAGGCGGGATTTTCTTGCCCTACCGTGCTAAAAAGATTGTGCGGTCAGTGTTATATGCGCAAAATATGCGAAATCCCGCCAAATTTCCTTTCCAAAATCCCCAACTCAATTTAAATATAAGCATTAATGGCGCAATGTCTGTTGGTTATTGCGCCCTACCTTGCTACCTTGCTGCAGCAGTTATTTACTTAACAATGGCCTACCGGTAGCAATATCCATATTCAGCATTTGGCTGGTTTCTTTAGCTTGTTTACCAATAAAAACTGCTATAGTTTTGACTATTTCTCGTGCTTTGCTCCATGTCAATTCATTGCGATTACCTAGTTTGTGTGCTGATACTTCTTCAGCAATTCCTTGATAATGTAAAGCAAGTTGAGGTTGATGGTCACGCAGGTTATCGTTTTTGCGCAGTCCAAGCTCCTTCTTTAAGTTGGCTGCGGTACGATCCCAGAGACCACGATAAATATCATTGGTTGCAATGGCAAAGTGTTGCTGCTTAAGCACTTGTGCTACAGCTTCATTAAGTGCTTGTGTGAATAGGTTGCGTTTAATCTTTCCATCTATACGTGCTTGAATCCAACGATCATCTTTACCTTGCGCTCGATAGGCATCAATAGCAGCATCAATTGCTTGATCTGGTGTTACTGCACCAGATAATACTACACTGGACGGGTTACGGCGTACTTCATCTGTAAATACTCCAGCGTCAGCCAAGAATTGCTTGATGGTAGCTAATGCTGTACGAGTCTTTGTGACCCGCAAGTGTTGTGCTATCAAGTACAAACCACGTGCAGTTGCATAGTCAACCTGATAGGTTTTACCATCACTAGCTTGGTAAGGCAGATGTCGGATTGAATCCGACAACTGGGGAATGCTTCTTTTACGTTGAATATCGTTCCATACCTGGCGTACATCCTGGCGACTGAGTAAACCACGTAGCCAGTCGGCAATCGCATAATATTGCGTATCATCAGAAATTGCATAGGCAAGTGGAAAATCCCACTTTTTTGCTACCAATAAAGGTAGTGGTTTATCAATATTATATGTGTTGTCAACAGTTGGGAGTTGGTTTTTAGGCATTATTAAAATTTCCTTTATCAAATTTGGTTCACCATAACATTCATATAGCTACATCAATTAACAGGATAATATCATATAAGCATTGATAGGATGTAGATTTACATGGGTTAAGTAGCACAAAATTTATCAGGCATTGCATCAAATTTCAGGGATCCCAAATTTCCTTTTCAAAATCCCCAACCCAATTTAAATATAAGCATTAATGGCGCGATGCCTGTTGGTTATTGCGCCCAACCTCGCTAATTATTTCCAGATCGTTTTTATACCAGCGACATTATCAAACAATTTGTCGCTAGAAATAATAGGAATATCTAACCATTTGGCAGTTGCCAAGATTAAACGATCATGCAACTCAGAAAATTTAATAGTTTCTGCTACTTCAATAATTTCAGGAGTTAAATTGGCAATTATGTATTTGCCTGATGAGCGAACAGCGGCAAGGGTTTCTTGTAATGAGATTGGAATCCGATTTTTTTCAGCGAGGTACATAATTTCCATCAAGCTAATGGCTGAAATTATTAGTTTGATATCTGTAGTTTGCTCAAATTTTTCCAAAATTTCGTTTGCTGCTTGGCCGATTTGTCCTGTTCCTGAGAAATGCCTTATAACAACAACAGTATCAAGCAAATATTGCATCATATTTTTCTGTTTAGGATGGTAGCATTTATCTCTTTACGAGCTTGGCATAACGCATTATTTAAATCATCTAGTTGTTCGAAGCCTTTGTCTTTCCAAATGCCTTTGAGAGATTTTCCATTCCGTTCGTCAACTGATTTATTTGTCATTTTATCAATGATAATTTTGAGTGCCTGTAATTCAGGTTCAGGTAAAAATGATAAACCTTGGTTGATATCCAATTTGGTTAATGCTGTTTGATTCATATTCAATTCCGTAATGTAGTATGTCAATGGCGGCGGAGCTGTAGGTCGAAAGAATTCCACCATAAAAAATTGTGCCACTTATATCATATTATAACATTGAAAAGGTGGAATTCTCCTATCCTACAAGTTAAATTTCATCCTCAAAATTGCCAACCCAATTAACGGATATATGTTGTTAAATGGCACAATACCCATTGGTTATTGCGCTCTACCTTGCTGTAAAGCGCAGAAACAATTTTATTTCAGTTTTTTAACTAACAAGCCGCTGACTGCTTCGCCCGATGCCTTACAAGTTTTATAGCAAGGCGAATTACCCTGATCATCATTGGCATCCATACGTTGACTGGCTACTATTTCAGCAAACGCAGAGGCGATAAGTTCTTCTCCACCCATAGCGTCCCTGAGAGAATCCTTTTTACTTAACCCACGTTGTTTTTTTGAGATTAGCTGCGGTATTTCCAAACAATGGCCTATAAATACCATTAGTACATTGGGCATAGCCGAAACCTTTTACACCATGATCTGTTAGTGTATTGGTAAAGTTAGCTCGCACCTCTTTCCCTACTTGCCGTTGTTGTTCCCAAGTTGTTGCTTCTGCAAGTTTAGTGGCTTGTGCTATAGCCTGCTCTTCTAATTCTTGCCAACGGTCAATAACTCGTAATCGTAAATTGTCGTTATAGCCATTAATAACTAGCATAGAGGCACGGAAATCTAGTTCGTATTGACGACGTTCTTCTCCTTTAGAGTCAATATAAGTTGTTGATTTTATGGATGCCCCCAAATTTGGGGCGGTTGACTTTATGATATTATCAATATCCCGTAATACATGATCGTGCCGTTTTCCCGTCAATTCAGCAATTTCACGGGATGTCATTCTCAGTGATTTTGAAACTGGTATTGTATTCATAAAAATCTCTTTGTCGTTTTTACTGTTCCTAAAAAATTGGACAAAGTTGGACATCCAAAAATTAGGTAATTCGCTCTCTGTTAATAACTGATTTACAGTATGTAAATAGAGTCCTGGTTGAGCAGTCCCAACCGAACGGTCAACCTTTGTTGACAACATTATGCATTCATACTTAAAAGCACCCGGAATTACCGTAAAAGGTATTTTGTTGATCATCCTTGGACAAAATAACTTTGCGAACTAATAAGTTACAATAATATAATGGTACGTGAAACCTTCACGCTTATGGATAACCTATCCACTTAATGTACAATACATGATGATTATTCTTAAGTCAAATAATTTGAATTATATTTTGCGTTTATTACCCATAATGTCCAATTATGGGTAACTTTGTCCAACTTTTAAATAGCAGTTAAAATCTCCTAGAAGTTCTGTAGGTTGAGGTGAGTTTACAAACCCCAACACAGATATTAAATCAAAGTTTCAAATATCATTGTGTAGTATTGTTAATATTAAGCTTTACCCACAAGTAGTTAATGGTTTGTTGGCGAAAAAATTAAGTTCTTGGAAAACAATAAATCCCATGCCTCTCGTGGAGAAACAATACGCATCGATCCTGAACGTTTCCAGCTTAAAATTCGTTTATCACCAGTTACAAACAAATCTGCGTTGGCTTCTGTAGCACTAGCAACCAGACGTTTATCGGGATCATCCAAGAAAATATCTACCTTCTCATCAATTTGTGGTATTTCATACCAAATTGCATCAAACAGAAGCGGTGCTTGAGGTAAATGAGCAAATTTGCGAGTCAATATTTCATGGGCTTCTGTTTGGATTAATGAACAGGTAATAAGCCACTGGCGATTAGCGCATTCTATCAAAAGTGTTTCACATAGACCAGAAAATATCGTGGCTGATAACCAAACATTCGTATCAAAAAATATTTTCATACTTCATTGAGAATATCATCTTCTGACATCCACCCTATAGCACAAGCAGCAGGGCCAAGCTGGGCGTGACTTGTGCGTAACGCTTGTTGTAAACGGTAAACTCGTAAGGAATCCCTTACTACTTCGTTACGAGTTTTCCCGCTATCTACACAAAAACGTTCTAATGCTTGAGCTTCACTTTCAGGTAGTTGTATTGTAAGTGTAGTTAACATGTTTGATTATATTTGGATAGACATCTTGAAGTTGTTTGTGGAATTCTGCGTTATTCTATCTTAAAATAGTATTAACACGGTAGGTTGGAATAAGTTTACAAACCCCACCACAGATATTAAATCAGAGTGTTAAATATCATTGTATAGTATTGTTAATGTTGGGAATTATGCCTAACACTAATCAACAAATTACCAATCTTACAAATTACCGTGCTAAAAAACGTTGTGCGGACAGCCAAATACATATTTACCTGAAGTCCAGTGATACCTAGAAAGATTGTCCGGTCAGTTTGTCAAACATTTGCTTTGAAAGCCCGTGATGCCTAGAAAGATTGTCCGGTCAGTGTTATATGTGCAAAATATGAGACATCCCGCCAAATTTCCTTTTCAAAATCCCTAACCCAATTTAAATATAAGTATTAATGGCACAATGCCCATTTGGTTATTGCGCCCTACCTCGCTTCGCTACGAGTTTTACGGAAATTTTTTGTAAAAATCTTCTCTACTTCCAACTCTCAGAAATTCAATATCACCACCATCATAATAAATGCCAATACGATAACGATAATCAAACTTTATACGATAAAAATTAGGATAACCTACTATTTCTGTTAAATTTAAAATATAAGATAGTGAATGTATAGAACGAGCATCTATTATTACTTGACGTATTTTTGACAAAATACGTTGGTCAGTAATTTTATCAGTATCCTTTACAAAACGTTTACTGATTTGTATTCTCATTGTGGCAAACTATCAACAAAACGATCTATTTCAGCGTAACTTAAAAATTCATTTTCTTCTTTTGCCTTTTTACAAGCAATGTATAAAGCAAGTTCTTCTAACTTGTCTGCTTGTTTTTCTAGTAGCTCTTGTAAAAAAACTTGTTGCACTTCATCAGATAATGTTTCATAAAGAGCATATAGACGATGTGCTGTATTTAAATTTTGAAGTTGCATTTTTTATTCATCAGAATTTTATAATTTAATAGGGGTTGGTTGAATTTTCAAAATCCACTGAGCCTTACATTCAATTGGTACGGTAGCGAAGCGTAATCACAATACCTTTGTCATTCTAAGATTGTTTGAGTGTAGGCTGTATGTAATCATACGGCTTGGCTTAATCGTACCTAGTATATTTTTTATCAAAAGGCGGGATTCACGTTGTTTCTCCCGCCCTACATTCCCACCGTACGAGGTTGGGCAAACCGTGCTTTCCCCTGAACTGATTTATTGGCAAGCGGAAGGTTTTGTCAATTACCAGGTTTGCGAGTTTCCACCACAAAGGATTGGCCCAGTTACCGATGTTCGGGGACATATCTGGGGTGATATATCTTGACTCAACACCTTTATGGTAAAGGCTTACAGAGATATATGGTTTGTCCTTTTTTTGAGCAGCAGCCTGGGCAGGATAATGGATAGAGTGGCCGATGAGGGCATCGTGTGTTGTACAGAGTTCCAAGGCCGCAGTATACATCTCGTCTGCAACAGGAAATAAATACTCTTCAAATACCATTTGAATTTGTTTGGCAGGAATTCTGGTACGAGACAACTTGAGAATTAATTCGGCAAGCCTGCTTTCGGAATACTCCAGTTTGCCGACATGAGATACCGTGATCCCCAACTCTTTTCCAAAGTGAGTGTAATCCCTTTGCTCTACACTGGTAATCACAATTGATACATCATGTCCAGCCTTGCTCAGTCCGCCTGCAAGGGCAAGAAAAGGTCTGATATCCCCGTCACTTCCCCAGGTCTGTAATCCTATTTTCATTGGTATCGTCCCTTGTATGATTCAGATTATAACGTTGCAAATAAACGGCTGGTAAAAGCCGCAGAGCGAAGCGGCGCGGCTTTTACCAGTCCGAGTTGATTTGCCTTGTTAGGCGATACTTTTTTGTCGCCTATTTTTCGTGACGTTTGGTTGGACTATGAGGACACCCACTGCCAGTCGAAGTAGATTTACACCAGATGCATTTATTCCCACCACTGCCATGCCTGTGTTTCTTTGTTGGACTATGAGGACACCCACTACCATATGAACTCGACCCACAATATTCACACTTTGAATCATCTCCAGAGTGTTCGTGCTTCTTTGTTGGGCTATGAGGGCATCCACTACCATATGAACTCGACCCACAGTATTTACATTTACTAGCCATAATTTCTCCTTATCTTGCCGCATGCTTGTTTTTGTCAGACACCATTTGCGGCTTCATGAGCGCCTAACTATATTATTATCACGCTAATTTGCCCGTATATTATGCAGTATTAACCGTAAAATCAGGCAAATTTGCTTCTATATTAATATAATATATTTTTACCCTAACATTTTTCATCATACTCATCCAATTAAACTGATTCTTAAATAAATAATCGAATATAGCATATCAAAAAATCTAGCAAATTGCCCTAAATAAAAATTATTCTATCTATTTGCTATAATACTTGATATTATCCGCTAAATCTAGCAAATTTAAACTAAGCCTTCATAATAATCTTTATTTTGTCCATGTCAAGCAAAAATTCGCAAAAAAGTAATTTACTCACAGAAATGCGGGACATCATGCACCGTTTGCATTATTCCATCCATACAGAAAATATATATTGCGATTGGGTTGTGAAGTATGTTCATTTCCATAAAATGCAAGAACGAGAAGCTTTGTTTGCGCAACCTGAAAAGAAAGTTGAAGATTATTTAACCTATTTAGCAGTGCAAGCTAATGTTGCCGCTTCTACCCAAAATCAAGCTTTTAATGCCTTGGTGTTTTTATATAAAAGAGTGCTGGAGCATCCGTTAGAAGGTGTAGAAGCTACACGAACACGTAAGGAACCACAAATTCCCGTAGTATTAACTCGTGAAGAAGTGAAACAAGTTTTGACTTTTTTGGAGAATACACCAGCTTTGTTGGTAAAATTATTGTACGGTGGCGGGTTGCGCATTAGTGAGACTATCAGGTTACGAATTCAAGATATTGATTATGGTTATAGTCAGGTAACAGTAAGAAGCGGTAAAGGTATGAAAGATCGAGTAACTCCGTTTCCAAAAAGTGTAGAACCACTTTTACGTAATCATTTGGAACGGGTTAAAGCCATGCATACACGAGATCTAGCTGCTGGGTATGGAAAGGTTTATTTACCATATGCTTTAGCTCGTAAGTATCCAAATGCAGAAAAGGAATGGAATTGGCAATATGTGTTTCCTAGTCGCAGTTTATCCAAAGATCCACGGAGTGGAATCACTAGACGACATCATATTGATCAATCAGTAGTGAATAAAGCAATTAAACAAGCAGTACGTAAGGCGGGAATTACCAAGAAAGTGAGTGCGCATACTTTTAGACATAGTTTTGCCACGCATTTGTTACAGCGAGGTACGGATATTCGTACTATCCAGTCTTTATTGGGGCATAAAGATTTAGAGACTACGATGATTTATACCCATGTATTGAAGCAGGGCGGTGAGGGTGTGATGAGTCCTTTAGATGACTTGTGATTTGTATTCGTTACAATCAGATATCTTATTTGGCCAACCATGTAAACCACGTCCTTGTTGGTGCAGTGTTTTCCTTGTATTGCACACGCAGAAAGGCCAGTCTGGTTTTTTTTCACTAGTTAGCTGGTTGACATGCCGATCACACACAATAAAAAGTCTTAATTAGGGCTTTTTTGCT
Source organism: Candidatus Achromatium palustre (assembly GCA_001044195.1). Lineage (GTDB taxonomy): Bacteria > Pseudomonadota > Gammaproteobacteria > Chromatiales > Chromatiaceae > Achromatium > Achromatium palustre. The sequence continues at coordinate 5,138 of LFCU01000177.1, read as the reverse complement.
ATCGACTTAGTATATTATGAGACCGTTGATGTGACTGTGGAAACAGTTACACCACAAAAGCGTGTTATATCGTTCCCACGCAGAGCGTGGGAACGATCACAATGTGACAAAGTAGAACTAACCAAGTACGTAGAATTTCTGCTTCTGGTTTGCCAGGAATACAAACTTCTTTAAATACTGCGGTTGGAACCTGTATCTCGCCAAATAGTGGTTCCAGTATTGGTAAACAATTGCATATTGAGAGAGCAATAAGTGCCGAACTATCTGCAATAACAATCATGCCGGATGATGTCTTTCAAAACGCAATACATCGGCTTCAATACTATCAGCATCAATGTTGGTAACTGAAATTTGGTATCGCTTACAGGCGGCAAGAAAAGTATAGATATCAACATCTGCAAATTCACAAGCCGCACCACGAGATAACTGCCCCGATTGAAACATAAGCAATGCCCCATAGAGCTTTAATTGTTTAGACAGGTTTTCTATATCTTGCAAAGCGGACAAACAATGATCAGGAATTTCAAGTGTAAGTTGCATAAAATTATTGTTGAGTTAATCATCCCACGCCAATCAGCGTGGGAATAAAAAAATTATAATCTATTAGCTAGCACTAAACAATCCAGCAAAGCCCATAAAGGCCATGGACAGGATACCAGCGATGATTAAATTCATAGCTGTACCTTTGATTAGCTGTGGTACCGGAGCTAAGGCAGATTCCTCGCGTAAACCAGCCATCAATACTAAAGCTAAGGTAAAACCTAAACCAGCACCGATGGCATATACTAAACCTTCGATAAAACCATAGCCTTTATTAGTACTAAAAATTGCTAAACCTAAAATCGCACAATTGGTAGTTATCAAGGGTAAAAATATTCCTAAAGCACGAAACAAGGCCGGACTAAGTTTACGGATGAGCATCTCGACAAATTGCACGGTACTGGCAATAACGACGATGAAACTTATTAACCGTAAATATGGTGCATGAACTAGGATAAAAGTATTTAGGAACCAGGCACATATAGAGGTGATGATCATCACGAATAGGGTTGCTAGTCCTAAACGAAATGCAGTATCCAGGCGTTGCGAAACACCAAGAAATGGGCATAAGCCTAAAAAATAGGCCAGCACAAAGTTATTGATCAGTAATGCGCTAACAAAGATCCAGAGTAGATTGCTCATAAAGTCTTAGCCTCCAATTTATCCAGATGTTCGACTAAACGCTCCTTTTGTTCCTTGAACCATTGGAACAGTAGTAGTAATAAGCCTAAGGTTAAAAAGCCGCCTGGTGGTAAGACCATAATGACCCAGGGTTCAAATTGTGGACCAAATAGTTTTATGCCTAGTAGGGCACCATCGCCAAGGATTTCCCTGACAGCACCAAGGATAAATAGAGCTAACATAAAGCCTAGAGCAGTACCGATGGCATCAAGTACGGAAATGATTACTGGATTACGCGAAGCAAAGGCTTCTTGACGACCTAAGATCATGCAGTTGACTACGATTAGGGGAATGAATGCTCCTAGCTCTTTATGAACGGCTGGTAATAGAGCTTGGAGACTAAAGTCAACTACAGTAACGAAGGTAGCAATAATAATGACATAGGTAGAGATACGTACTTGATGCGGGATCAAGTTACGTAAGCTGGATACCAGAAAGCTGGCCACGGTGAGGACGAAAAACGTGGCAACGCCCATAACTAAAGCATTCATGGCGGTATTGGTAACAGCTAATACTGGACACATGCCCAGGACATGAACAAAGACTGGGTTTTCTTTCCACAAGCCTTTGTTAAATTCTTTATAATAATCTGGTTGTTTAGTTGGCATAATAGCAAATCCTATTCAGTAGCTGGAAGCCTAGATAGCCATATATCATTAGTTTCATTAATGATCCGCACTACGGCTTTAGAGGAAATGGTAGCCCCCGTGATTGCATCTACTTCATGGGGAGCTGACTTTGTGCCTTTTTTAACGGTCTTAATGACTCCTTCTTTGCCTTCAGGCTTAATGGCTAAACTGCGAAAGTTGGCTTGAAACGCTGGATCCTTATAAATTTTATCGCCTAGTCCCGGGGTTTCACGGCTATCTAAGATTTGCATCCCTACGATGCGTTCCTCTTGTGGACGATAGCCATATAGCAAGCTGATTATGTCCTGAAATCCTGGTCCAGCTCCAGGGATTGCATAGCCAATGCGTTTACCATCTGCGGCAAAGGCTTCAAAGATAGCTGGTTCATCTTTAGGGCCTTTTTCATCTGCTACAAATTTGCCATCACGCCAGGCTAAACGTTGGGCACTTACAGCACCAGGTAATACCTTTAAGACGGCTTGGCGTAGCATCTTAGCCTGATGAGCGAGAATAGTAGGTAGTGTAAGCTCATAGACACCAACGATAATTAATCCAGATAATAAACCTGCCAGGCTTAAAGTGGCGATGAGGCGTGCTGGACTAGGTTCTTTAGGAGCAGGAACTGTTGTATTAGTCGTATCAGTATTTATATTATCATTCATGATTTTTTACCCGGCTGCAATGGATTGGTTTTAGGAGTACCAAACATACGAGGCTGGGTGATACGATCTAATAGAGGTGTAACTGCGTTCATAAGTAAGATGGCATACATAACACCTTCTGGAAAGCCGCCAAATACTCGAATCAAAACGATCAAGAAGCCAATACCACTGGCAAATATCCAAGCCCCACGAGGCGTTAGTGGCGAGGTTACAGGATCAGTGGCCATATAGATCGCTCCTAGCATCAAGCTGCCAGAACTTAAGGCAAAGATTGGATCTGGATACTTGGTATTTATTAACCAGAGGATTCCTGAGAAGACTATGACGCTTAAGAATATACCAGCGGGGATACGCCAATCAATGGCGCGACGTATTAGTAAGTAGCCACCACCTAACAGTAATAATAAGGCACTAGTCTCTCCTAAACAGCCACCAGTATTGCCAAATATTAAGTTACTAAAGGCCGTACTATGGTGCTGAAATTTCATTAAGCCTAATGGAGTAGCAGAGGTAATCATATCATAATTACCCTGTAAGAATGGCCAGGCTAGATTGGACTGATATATAGTGGCAAGGCCCGCTGGAGCATTCCAATTGGTCATAGCTGCAGGAAATGTTGCAAGTAAAAAGGCTCGACCTACTAAGGCTGGATTAAAGAAATTGTGGCCTAAACCACCCCAAATAATCTTGCCTAAACCAATGGCTACTAGACCACCTAGTACTGCCATCCAAATCGGTAATGTAGGTGGGAGGCTTAAGCCTAATAACAAGCCAGTTAATAGAGCACTGGAATCACCTAAACGTATCTTGCGTTCTGCTACTGGAGAAAATACGTATTCTCCCCATATAGTACCAGCGATTGCTCCCAACAGCACTAATAGGGCACCAACTCCAAATAGCCAAACTCCAGCGACAGTGGCAGGTAAGAGGGCGTAGATTACATCCCGCATTACACGGGCACTAGTGTTGGGTTGTTTTAATAATGGTGAGGGTAATACTCGAAGCTTGGGATCTTTTTGGGTCATGAGGATTTGCCTTTTTTACGGCTAATGTCAGCTCTAGCACTACGAATTAATTGCACTATAGGAATGCCAGATGGGCAGGCGTAGGTGCAGGAACCACATTCTACACATTCACCAACGCCAGCATTTTTCATCTCTTCAAAGAGACGCGCTTTGGCTAGACGTGCTAGTTTGGAGGGATTTAAGAAATATGGACAAGCCTCAACACAACGGCCACAGCGAATACATGGATATTCTTGGGGACGAGCTGCTTCTTTATCAGTAAAGGCTAATACTCCAGCACTGATCTTGATGATAGGTGCATCTAAGCTGGCTATTGGGATGCCCATCATAGGCCCACCTACAATCACTTCTTTTGTATCTTCTCTAAGTCCACCACAGAGCCGCAATACTTCACGGACTGGAGTGCCTAATGGAACTAATAGATTGGCAGGCTGTTTGACTCCAGGGCCAGAGACAGTAATGCGACGATCTATATAGGGCAATCCCTGTTCAAACCAATCTGCAATGGCAGCTAGGGTGCCTACATTATTCATGATAATGCCTAAGTCCGCCGAGCGTACCCCTTTAGGTACTTCTATGCCTAATAGGGACTTGATCAGCATTTTAGAATCACCTTGCGGGTATTTTACTCGTAAGGGTACGACCTTAATAGACTGATCAGGTTTAATATGCCGTTGTAACTCAGCTATGGCATCAGCTTTATTTAGCTCTACACCAATCAGGCATTGTTCGGCTTCTAACAGGGTTTGCAAGATCTCTAAACCTTGCAACACTGCCTGAGGGCGTTCTAGCATGATCCTATGATCATTAGTTAAATAGGGTTCACATTCAGCACCATTGGCAATAATGGTTTTAATTTTTACCCCTTCTCGTAGCACATATTTGACATGTGCAGGTAACGCCGCTCCACCAAGCCCTACAATGCCAGCCCGTTTTACCTCGTTGGCCAACTCATCACGACTCATCTTGCGCCAATCAGGACGCGGTTGTGGGTCTAAACGCTGCGTGGCATAGGGATCGGCCTCAATCTCAATAGCCTCTTGAAAATCCCCTTCTGCAAGTCTGCGTTTGCCAATGGCCCGTATCCATCCAGTAACTGGACTATGTAATGTAGAAGAGAAAAAGGCTTTAGGTTCTGCAATAGGCTGGCCCCGCAATACTCTATCTCCTACTGAGACTACAGGTTGTGGTGGTGCACCTAGGTTTTGATTTAAGGGCAATATGTATTGACCCATAAAGGGCATACGTTGTGTCGGCAACGCTGCCGTGTAGTCTTTATGTTCTGGCGGGTGTACCCCATGTTGAAATTCGTGTAAAAAAGTATTAGCTAGCATATTTTAGTTATAATTATTAGTGCTGTAAGATATTTGGCAATAATATATCATATCAATCTTGCCATGATAGTTCTAAATTAGATATTAAATATTTAGATATTATCTCGACTTTGGCCATTTCAATAAAAACAAATAGATACAAATATGATAACATAAATTGTAATAAACAAAAGTACCAACTAATGAATATAACAAACTCAATTGTAACACTCTTATCTGTGTTTGCACCACTATTTTCAAAGCCAGTATGGGAACTTGCCCAAACCT
>LFCU01000146.1 GCA_001044195.1 Candidatus Achromatium palustre | reverse complement strand
ATTGATCTTTATAGCATTTCCTGTAAGCCTGACTCTAATTCAATCTGAGCTTGCCACCCCAGTTCTTGTTCTATGCAAGTTGGCAAGAAGCAAGCAGACCCTAACAAACGCTCGACTATTTCTGTAGTGATTGGCATAGTGCGACCCAATACTTTACCAAGTATATCTCCCGTATAACCGCCAGTACGTAACAACCAGGCTGGTACATACAGGTATACTGGTTTTAGGTTTAGGGCTTTACGTAATGCAATATAAATCTCATGTCCTGAATAAATCTGTGGGTCGGCGATAATATACGTCTTACCATTGGCTTTGGGATGTTCAGCTACTAACTGCATAGCAGCTATTACATCATCGATATGGACTAATGAACGTTTATTACCAGTTTCAGACAAGGGCGGAAACCAGCCAGCTTGAATGGCATGAGCCATACGTTCCAAATTGCCGTGGCCACCAGATCCATAAACCATTGCCAAGCGTAGATTGACTACGTGCATATCGTATTTACTGCCAGCTTCTAAGACCGCATCTTCCGCAGCGCGTTTTGCTTGGCCATACGCTGTTATAGGTGGACCAGCCCAAGATTCGGTGATGCATTTTTGACCTGGTTCGGCCATTGCTTTGACACTGGAGAGGAATACAAAGCGTTTTACTCCAGCTTGACCTGCGGCTTTAAGGAGATTTTGGGTGCCTTTAAAATTAATATTCCAATGCGCATCTGGATTGGATGTTGTAAAGGCATGTGCATAGCCTGCACAATGGAAGATCGTGTGTATATTAGTACAGGCTTTATGTAACGAAGTAGGATCTAATAAATCTCCATACACTATATTGAACGAAGTTCCAAAAGGAAGAGCATCACCAGAATTGTTCCTAACCATTGCTATTGCAGATTGTAAAACCCCTGATCTTAAGAGCCTTTGCCCTATAAAACCAGTAGCACCAGTTACCAATGTTCTCATGCCATCACTTCCTGATATACCGCTAAAGTTTTCTCTATGATGCGTTCCTGGCTAAACTCATTTACAGCACGTTCCCGCCCTCTTATTCCTAATCTATGGCGTTGCTCTAGGTCATCAAGCAATTGCTTTATAGCCGTTGCTAGTGCTGTAGCATCTTTGACGGGTACTAATAAGCCATTATCCTGATGAGTAACTGCTGCACGACAGCCTGGGACATCTGTTGAAATACAGGGTTTGCCACAGGCCATAGCTTCTAAGAGTACTTTGGGTAAGCCTTCCCGATATGATGGCAAACAGACTATATCCGCTTGGGATAAAACTGTGGCCATATCAGTGCTGTGTCCCCACCATTCTATAATCTTAGCAGCTATCCAGCCCTTAATATCATCCTCTGATGCGGATGCAGGGTTGTCATTGTCTATAGTACCAACTAATACAAACCGGCAATGTTGATTTTGCAATATTTTGGCTGCGGCAATAAATTCTGCAAGCCCTTTATCCCAAAGTAATCTTGATGCCATCATTACTATAGGTATAGGAATAGGTATAGGTAATGAATCTATGGTATCTGGAGCAGTTTCTATAGATTGTATACCGGGAACAAAATGCTTAACATCGACTCCGGATCCAGGTATCAAACGCAATCTATTTTTGGGCAAACCAAAACCAATCAACTGCTCAGCATCATCTTGATTTTGAACAATAGTTAAACCTCGAGATAATAACCAGGGCAAGCTCTTTTGTATAGTCTTACGTATCCAGGGGAGTCTTCCCCCATCTGTAAACAAAAATCCCATCCCAGTAAGAGCAAATACGACATTTGAGATCCCAGCTAAATAGGTGGCAATTCCGCCTACTATAACTGGCCTTAAAGCTACTAAATGAATAATATCAGGACGTTCACGGCGCAAAATACTAACTAGCGAGTATATCTCACGTATTAAATGCAACGGATCAAGACCTCGGCGTTCCATGTTAAATGGGATTACTTGCAAACCATGCTCTGTAATGATATGTTGATGTTTAACGAGTCTAGTTGCTACTGATACTTTAAAACCAGCTTGTTGAGCGGCGATAGCTAAAGGTAAACGATGCGAGACTAGATACCAGTCTTCAGTCACTACAAACAATAGTTTTTTAGACATATTACTGATCTAACATGATTTATGTAATTTGATGTAGGGTACGCATTGCGCACCATAATTTACTTAGTTATTGATCCAGCCAGGCTTGAAACATCAAAATTGTCCAAATATGATAAGCCCAATTGCGAGACCCTACAAGATGTTCCTGCCATTTTTGCTGAATTAGTTGGGAATTAAAATATCCTTCCTGTTTAAGACGTGTAGGAGTCAACAAAGACTCCGCCCAATCTCGTAATGGTCCACGTAGCCACGTATCGATTGGAATACCAAACCCTATTTTAGGACGTTCCAATAATTCTTTAGGTACATATTGATATAATACTTGGCGTAATAGCCATTTGCTTTGGCCATTGCGAATCTTAAGATGCATCGGTAATTGCCAGGCAAATTCTACTAATCTGTGATCCAGCATAGGAACTCGTGTTTCTAAAGCAACACTCATAGCAGCACGATCTACTTTAACCAGTATATCATCTGGTAAATAAGTGATTTGATCTTGGTACATCATCCAAGCGGCAAAATCTTCAGTTGATATGCCATGTTGCAATTTGGGTAGTGTTATAGGTATTTCTTGAGCATTTAGAACTATAGTGCTAGGTTGTTGCCATTGCGACACTAAATATAAGTATACCGCTTCTTTTGAACGTGCTTGTAGCATAGCAGCCAATTTATGTAGCTTATCACCAGGATTACTATAGTGCCATCTGGAAGGCAATATAAATTTGCTACTATTAAACACACGATTCCAAGCTCCAGGGGGCAAACTTAATATAGTATTAGCTAAAACTATACGCAATCTATATGGCAATCCTTTTAAGCGTTGCCAAATACCTGAAGCCCAAAAATAGCGATTGTAGCCACCAAACAATTCATCACCACCGTCTCCGGAAAGACTTACCGTTACATGTTGGCGTGTCAATTGCGCAATAAGTACAGTAGGAATCTGCGAAGAATCGGCATAAGGTTCATCATATCTGCTTGGTAGAGATGGGATTACCGCCATCGCTTGTTGTGGTGTTACATACAATTCAGTATGGTCACAGCCTAAATATGTGGCTATTTTGTGAGCATATTGGGCTTCATTATAAGATGCTTCCTGAAATCCTATGGTAAAGGTTTTGATAGGTTGGCTAGATTGAGCCTGCATAAGGGCAACAACAGTTGTAGAATCAATGCCCCCGGAAAGAAATGCTCCAAGTGGCACATCAGCTATCATTTGATCAGCAATGGTTTGCCTTAGGCGTGTATCTAGTTCTGATATTGCTGTAGCATCATCCAGATCTTTATATTGTGTAGAATTAATTGAATTATCATTAGGATTTGGTAACTGCCAATAATTAATAGGCTTTGGTAAAACTCCAACAGGACTAGTGGCTGCTAACACCAGATACGAACTGGGTGGTAGCTTAAAAATACCTTGGTAGATAGAGTATGGTGCTGGTATATAGTTGTACCGCACATAGAGCGTTAATACATTGCGATCTATTTGGTTTAGAAAGGCTGGATGGACCTTAAGTGCTTTAAGTTCGGAACCAAATAGAAAACAGCCATTTTGCCAGCCATAATAAAGCGGCTTTTCACCCATACGATCCCGTGCTAAGGTCAATGTTTGTTGGTTTCTATCCCATAGTGCCAATGCAAACATGCCAACGCAGTGTTTTAAGGTATCCTCAATACCCCAAGCAGCAAAGCCTGCTAATAAGGATTCTGTATCAGAATGGCCACGCCAAGATGGGGCTAGGGTTTGTTTTGCAAGTCTGGTTCTTAATTCAAGATGGTTGTAGATTTCTCCATTAAAAACAAGAGTATAGTTTCCACAAGCCGATAGCATTGGTTGCTGTCCGGCTGCTGACAGGTCTAAAATAGCAAGCCGTTGTTGGGCTAATGCTATACCAAATTTAGAGTCAGTCCATATTCCAAAAGCATCTGGCCCGCGATGTTTAATCGCTTCAGACATTTGCCTTAGTACAGGTAAAGAAATTTGGTGCTGTTTAGGTTGTAAATAGCCTACAATTCCGCACATAAGGATATTTTTTGGTTCTATCTAATCTATTCAAGTTTGTGGAATACTATTTTCTACAAAAAATTTCAATATACCAATAATTTTGCTGCCATTATTAAAATTATACAAATAACTATCAATAATTGCTGTGCCATTCTGAAGGGATAAAAATTGCCACAACACTCCATCAGTCACAACACCATAAACTATAGACATAGACGTACCTTTTTGTTCATTAAATATCCTTGCAGCCTCCATTTCAGCAATGCATTGCGGTAAGCCACTGCCCAAATCCGATTTTTTAGCTTCAACCAGAACAATGACAGGTGCCGTAATATAAAGCTGGTTACTACTCTTACTGATAATACCATCAGGATTTCCCGTTAAACCCTTAGCCATATCTACATTAAAAGTATTTTCTAGGAAAAAACTGATTGGAATATGCTGATTTAGTTCCAATAACACATTGTCTACAATTAATGCCTGGCGTGAGCTTTCCGTATTGATGCGGATAGCCTTGGTATAGGCCATTTTCATGGTTTCAATAAACCATTGTGTTAATTTAACTGGTTCAATATCAGCGTAAAGCTCATTACCTGCTTCAATAGCAATTCCTAAATCCTGGTTTATTTGGTAAAACGTTTTAAAATCGCTATATGCCATAATTTTACCTATAAAAAGTTTTTCAATCCTACCACTTGCTATTTCCTTCATCGTTCTCAGGCTCTGCGTGGGAACGATAAAAATGAAGGATCCCTATTTACTTTAATTTCTTTACCAACAAACCACTTACATCTTCTTCTGAAGCTTTGCAGGTTTTATAGCATGGGGAATTGCCTTGATCGTTATTGGCATCGATGCGTTCACTGGCAACGATTTCAGCAAAAGCGGGAGCAATCAGTCTTTGCTACTCATAAAATCACGTAGTAAGGCATTTTTATCTAGATCAGGTTGCGTTTTTAGTTATGATGCTGTGTTACCAAACAATGGTTTGTAGATTCCTTTAGTGCATTGCGTAAAACCAAAGCCTTTGACTCCATGATCTTTAAGCGTGTCGGTAAAATCCGCCCGTATCTCTTTACCAACTTGGCGTTGTTGTTCCCAGGTATGAGCCTTAGTAAGCTTATTAGCTGGTGTGGAATATTGACCGGTTTTGCGAAGAGTAGGTAGGACATCTTCAAATACCCAATCTTGAAATTTTTCAGCACCTGGAAGTCTAGAACCAAATACAAGGGCGTAAAGATCTCTTACCACCTATCAGTTTTATACATAGGATGCGCTGAGGTACGAAGCGCATCAATAATGATGGGTTTCGCTTTGGCTCTACCCATCCTACATGTAAACTGATAGGTGGTAAGGAAATCAATTTAATCCTGTGCATCATGGTTCAAAAATTTAAATCAACGTCCCACACCTCCTTCGCCAGCAACTACAAAAGGTGCCCAGGCTCCAGGATGCGTATAGTAGCTACGGTCAGGATTATCCAATACGT
>LFCU01000259.1 GCA_001044195.1 Candidatus Achromatium palustre | reverse complement strand
CAAAGAATTGATGCAAAGTATTGTTTTCAATAAAATAAAGGTCTTATTTGGTAATATGACAAAGTAGAACTAGGTAGAGCCACTAAAATGGATGCCGAAGCAGAACCTCGGCACCAAGCACTATACATTATTGAAAAGTTACTGGATATCTATGTGAATTTTTGGACAAATAATTCTGCTAACTCTCTTCCAGGATTTTTCGCTTTCATAAAGGCTTCGCCGATTAGAAAGCTATGCACACCGTTATTATGCATTAATTCTATGTCGAATGCAGTGCTTATCCCACTTTCAGTGACTAATATAATGTTTTCTAAAGCATCTTTGGGTATTTGCTTTACAAGATCTACAGTGGTGGCTAAATTTACTTCAAAAGTATGTAGATTGCGATTATTAATGCCAAGGATTTTAGGTTCTATTACTAATGCACGTTCTAATTCTAAGCTATTATGTACTTCTACCAGTACATCTAAACCTAGCTCTTGAGCTAACTTATGGAGGTTGTTTAGGGTCGCATCGTCTAAACAGGCTACTATGAGCAATATAGCATCCGCTCCCATACTACGCGACCGATATACCTGATATGGATCTATGATAAAATCTTTACGTAACACTGGCAGCGAACAAATATTGCGGGCACTAAGTAGATCAGAAGGTCTACCTTGAAAAAATGCTTTATCTGTTAATACAGAAAGACAGGTAGCACCACCATTTTCATAGCTTATTGCCAATTGTTCTGGATCAAAATCAGCGCGTAATACACCTTTGCTAGGAGATGCCTGTTTAATTTCCGCAATAATCCCAGGTTTGCCTGCATTAATACGGGCTGCAAGTTGAGCGGCAAATCCTCGTAATGGTGGAGTTCTTTTAGATAGAATTGCTTGTAGTTTTTCTAAAGGTTTATGAATTTTATCCTGTATAAGCTCTTGTCGTTTTTGCTTGATAATTTTCTGTAAGATGTCAGGTGGTGTATTCACGGTTTTTTAAGTACCGTTTGCTGTAGCTAAACGTTGGGTAAGAGCGATAAGACCTTCAAATTTAGCACGAGCACTGCCATCCTGAAGTGTCTTTTGAGCTTGCGCATAACCATTCTCTAGAGAATTGGCAACACCAGATACGTAAATAGCGGCTCCGGCATTTAAAGCTACAATATCGCGGGCTGGACTTGGTTGATTGTCTAATACAGCACATATTGTTTCGAGACTTTCTTCAGGGCCTTTAACTTGGATGGTTTGTTGAGAGACTCTTTGGATACCAAAAGTTTCTGGCTTAATACTATAGTTATGGATTGTACCATCCCGTAATTCCGCTATGTTAGTATCAGCACTAATACTGATTTCATCCATACCATCTTGACTGTGAACTACTAGGGCATGTGTGCTGCCTAATTGTTGTAATACTTCGGCTAGAGGCTGTAGATGATCTGGGCTAAAGACACCTAGTACTTGGTTGGAGACCTGCGCCGGATTAGTTAATGGCCCTAAGATGTTAAATATGGTACGAATGCCTAGTTCTTTGCGGGGACCAACGGCATAACGCATGGCACTGTGATGGGTAGGGGCAAACATAAAGCCGATCCCTAGTTCTTTAATACACCGTTCTACTTGTTGGGGAGTTAGGTCTAAACGGATTCCAGCAGTTTCTAGTACATCGGCACTGCCTGATGAGCTGGATACTGAGCGATTACCATGTTTGGCAACAGTGCAGCCTGCGGCAGCGGCTAAGAACATGCTGGCTGTAGAGATGTTAAAGGTAGAGGTTACATCGCCTCCGGTACCTACAATATCTACAATATGTGGCAGCCCTGAAATGTTAATACCAGTGGCAAGCTCGCGCATTACGGTTGCTGCGGCAGTAATTTCTGGTACGGTTTCGCCTTTTATACTTAAGCCTACTAGAAATCCACCAATTTGGGCTGGTGTTGCGTTGCCAGTCATGATTAGGTGCATGATGGCAGTCATTTCTTCTTTGTTTAGGTCACAACGCGAAACGACTTTTTTAATAGCGTCTTTCATGTCCATTTTGAAAATTCCTCAAAAACCAGTGGATGGCAACCCAACCTAGGGCGTATCCGTTAGATTGCAGAGACCGTAGGGCGGGAGAGCGAAGCGATCCCGCCTATTTTGAAAATGTTATTCCATCTCATAATTTTATAACTTTTCAATAACGTATGGCATCTGGTGCCGAGGCTCTGCCTTGGCACCCATTTTAGTGGCTTAAGCCATATATTTTTAAATATTCTTGGTAATTAAAAAGCGGCAGAGCTGCCACACAAGGTGCCGAGGCAGCACCTCGGCACCAGAATAATTTAGGTATTATTAAATTTGAGGCGGGATCGCTTCGCTCTCCCTCCCTACATGGTTTAATTTGCAACCAATGCACAATAATTGGCTAGCGGAGACTCCCACACCTAGCGGATATGCTCCCCAACCTACGGTGGATTATTAGGAGTAGATGTTTTTGGCACATGCCAGGTGCCATTGCGCAACAATGTATTAAACACTATAGAAGTACCCTGTGGTTTAGCAATACCGTTAGCAATAAGAACCTGTGCCGACTCTTCTTGCCACATTTGAAATATTTGCCACAATGCCATAGGTACACTAGCCTGTATCCTAATACGCCCTGATTGCCGCATTAGCATCTTAATATTATTAGGCCCCACAATATTAACTTTAGCCTGTATCGGCCCATAATTAGATGCTGTATCTAGCTGTAGATTAGCATCCCACCATGCCATCTCATGCTTGGGAGTATGAAATGTACCTATAGTCTGGTGTTTAAATGAGGTTAGCTGTATCAACGGCAGCCCTTGATGATTTAAATTTTTAGCGTTAATTTGAAGATCAAAAGATTGCGCCTGCTCTTGTTTAACAACGCCTAATTTTAGATCAATCCCGCCACTTTTTAACATGCCTGTTAATAACTGCCCAAATCCTGTAGCGAGAGTGAATTTTAGATCTAACTGTTCATGAGGTTCTGTATCTAATAAGTGACGATTTAGAGAGATTTTTAGATCTTGTAAGTTTGCAGTTTTTCTATTAGCTGTTAGTAATGCGATATTGGGTAGCTGTAACTCTAATTTTGTGGTTTGATTAGTTCCAATTAGTTGTGCCTTCCAGGTGGCAAGCTGCCAAGTTGTATTATGAGAAGTTGGGACGGTGTATGGATTTCCATTAGCAATTAGTTTTCCAGATATATTGTTATTCCACAAGTGTGAGTGAATATAGCCTGTTAAAGTAGCAAGGGGTTTGCCAGAATTGGTACCTAGATTAGGTTGAGATATTTTAATCTGGTTGGTAGGCTCGATGGTACCAATGATATTACTATTTAAACCGAAATGTTGCAAGGTCGCGTTTAGATATATATCAGATCTTACAAAATGTAACTTAATTTGTGACCAATATGGACCACCATCTAGTTTCTTAATCTCAAACTGGCCTTTGCTTTGCAAAGGACTTAGGTGTTCTTGGAGTCTAAGCCTTGTTACGTAAGCCGTAATAGCGGTAAGAATAAATAATATCCCTACCGCTAAGATAATCCCTCCACCTACAATACTGGCAATGAAACGCCAGTTGTAAGTAGAAGTAGCAGGTTTTGTGGTTACTGTGGACATACTTCAGCAGGCATTGCTGTAGCTAATGAGCCTTGACAGGTCCATTCGATATTATTTTGTAAAGTGCGGCTTGGTACAAGAATCAAATCACCTGGATGATCTGAAGTTTCAGAAAAGTTAATAGTAACTACACCAGTATCTGGTTCCAAATTTAGTGTTGCATCTGGAAGCATTGGTAATCTATCTACTAATAAATCCGCTTCAAAAGTAGATGGATATTTTTCCATCAACATATATAATTCTTCTAACTGATTACGAATAGCTACTATAGTTTTAATGGTGCCTGGTGGAACTTCGACAGCTTTTGGTTCATTAATACTAGCCAAAAAAGCTGGAATGGCTATAGAGGCTGCAATACCAGCAAATGCTACTGTAGGTAAACCACCAACGGTTAGTAATACATCTAAAGGATTACTTTCATAAACTAACTCTAAAGCAACTTGAGTAGGTGAAGATGTAAACTGCACACTATAGGCTCCAGCTTTAGGTAGATTTAAATCTCTAGCTGATGGAAAGGTAAACAGGTCTACAGGATGATTGGTCAAATCGCCTAAGTATGTAAGTAACCAGAGATGAAAGTGATACAGAAACTGTGGTACCCCTTTGCTACTGAGACTAGCAAGTAATAAAGCTCCAGAAGGGTCTACACCCTGTTTATCCCGTAACCAATTAGCGACACTTCGTTTTTTAAAAGCTTGGATATGATCCATAAGGACTTGTGGTACATCTGAAAATAGTAAGTATCCAGAATCTTCAGCCCAATAGACATGTGTAGGTTGATCTACAAAAGTCCTTAATAAACCTGGCATTTCAGGATCATCTACTTCTGAGGGTAATATTATTTTGAGATGATGAAATTTGGTGCCAAGCAATTCTCTAGTTTCATGCTGTAATTTGAAGGTGCGTACTAAATTAGTCAATAGGGTATTGTAGTTCGTCTGATCTCGTACTCCTAATGCTAAATAGTATCCAGATTGGTCATGTAAGGCTAAAAGTTCGCCACCGAATGTTGCGGCTAATTGTCCAATATTAAGGCCTGTAGCTTGTTCCAGTTGCGCTTTGCCAGCTTCATAAACCTGATAATTGGAAGTGGACATCATGGGCCGGATAGCATCTTCAAAATGGGCAATATCTTTTTCTGTAGGTAAGCCTAGCATCAATACAGTATCTAATCCTGGTGCAGCCATAAATGGGACATCAGAATGTAAACCAGGTAATAGCTTCCTTAAGCCAACTTGGGGCATATCTAATAGCATTTTGATGCGTTGCTTGCCACCACTACCGCCCATACCTAGGGCTATGGCTTTAGCTTCAGCTAATCCAGTAGCACGGAGCATGACTACTTCCCTAAATCTGCCTAATCTTTCTGCGACTTTTAATAGTTTAGCTGGGCTAAACCACATCAATAGGCCCTGGCCGCTAGCATCAATACTAGTTTCTACAGTGTGTATGGGATGATTTGGTGTAGGTGTTAGTTCTGCTAGGCGTTGTTGTAACGATTTAGCGTTGTTAGATAGGGAAAGTCTTAAGAATAAACGATGCTGTGTAGTATCAAAGTACATTTGAATTGGCATACCAAAGGCTGCTAGTTGGCCATTGCCATCCTTTTGTAGTGGTACTAAGAGATCAACACCTGGGAATTGGGTTATTAATGCTTGTAGTGCTCTATTTATCGCAGCAGGTTCTGATTGGTTAAAGGTTACAGTAAGTAGTACTTCAGGAATGCTTGGGCCATAAGCTTGTGCTGATGTAGGTGCTAGTATGGCTAGTTCTAGGGGTGATCTAATTTCGGCTAGGAAGAATTTGGTGGTATCTTGTAAATCAGCAGGTACATGAGGCAAAAAGTGTTCTATGATGCCACTACGTATTCCTAAGATAGCTTTTATATGGGCTTCGGTGCGTAGGAGTTTATCAAATATGTTGCCACTTGGGGCACCTAGTAGGCCCCATAAGTTTGGAACTCTTAAGTAGATAAAGGCAGATTCAGGTAATGTGGTACGCAAGTATGCTGGATCTGCAACTGTTTGGTGTTGGATAGTGTTGTCTGTAACCGTTTGGCTACTGTTTTTGGTAATACTAGCACTGCTGTCATCTACAATAGTTGGATTATCATCTATAATAGTCTGACTACTGTCAATAGTAGTGCTGCTGTTATCTACACTAGGCTGAATATCAACAGTAACTGTTTGGCTACTGTCTTTGGTAATAGTAGTGCTGCTGTCATTTCCACTAGTCTGACTATCCTCTATAACTGTTTGGCGACTGTCTTTTGGAATAGCAGGGCTATTATTATCTCTTGGGTTCGCTATTTTAGATGGCAGAACATCTTTAGCCTGTATTACAGGAGCTACAATGTTAAAAAGTAAAGCTAAAAAAATACTTAAAAATAAATTATGGCGCATCAAAAATGCCTCTTAAGTAAAGTTTATAGTTACATCAACCTAATCATAATTTTAGGATTTTTAATGTAGGATGGATGGGTATAGTGTAACGAATCCCCATCATTTTAGATTAATAGAAATATGTTTAATTACATCAAAAATCCATAAATTATGACGATGCAAGTATAAATAGATAGAACATAAAATACAACTATAATTTTAATCTAAAAAAACAAATATACAATTTAAAAATAACTAAACCAATAATATTCAATAATTTTTTAAAGTAAAAATTTAATTAATCTTAAAAAATAAAATGTTGGGTTTCGCTTAAGGCTCAACCCAACCTACATACTTAATATTACAACAAACGGCGAGTAGCAATCTGTGGTTCATTAGATTGCATAAGCTCGCGCTTACGAGACTTTGATAGGGATCGAAATGTAAGACCCAATAATCCAAATAGTAACTCAGCTAATAGAGTCACAGAAACAGCTAATATTACTCCAGATACTAACGCATCTTGATTTAATGGCACTGAATACGAATATTGCTTCAAAGTTTCTTGGATTAATTCATGGTCTCCATTCTTAATAACATGCCATGCTTTTAAGAAATAATTATTATCTATAGTCAGCTTCGCATCTAAAAACCTTTGTTGCCTTTGATACATGGCTTTGATCGCAACTCCAGTTTCTCTAAAAGTAGGATTTTTATTAGTGCTATACGCATTGAAAAGGGCTGATAATACGCCTTTATGGTATTTGTCAGCAATGATTTGATAAGGCTCAATGTTGGCTTCTACTTCTTTCAAATGCGCATCTACTCGCTTTTCATATTGATCTAGAAAATTAGGCACTTGGATTCCAAACAATAATGCCACACTAGCGAAGACAATCATTAAGTAACGATGTATTAGGTTCATAATTTTACCTCTTATATATATTCCAACCTATGTTCTAGTTAAGATTTGTAAATGAAATTAGGTTTAAGAGCAGTCACCAAACCTCCAGATATTATGCACTATTAATAACTATGATAGTATTTAAAGTATGATAGCTGTATAATCATAATAGAAATAATTAAAACATTCAAAATAATTACTGTAATCATAAATAATCATAAGCAACTATATCTAAATGGTAATAATAGCACATAATAACGGTAAAAATGCCTTAGTTTATGTTAAATCATTAACAGTCTTTAAAAAATATTTATACCTAAAGCGTAGAACGCAATGTACTTGCCATATTAGCATGAAATAGACCTTTATGGACATCCCCCATGCTTAACATACCAACTAATGTATCACCTTCAGTCACTGGAATGCGCCGAAATTTGTGACGATTCATAACAGTAGCAGCTCGCAATACATGCATGGTTGGCTCTACAGTCAGAGGATTCTGAGTCATCACATCTCGAACTCGTAGGCTCAATACTTCTTTATATTGGCCCATAAGCTTATCCAGACCTAAAGTTGCTGCTTTATCGGTCATTTCTTCTAAGCTAGGAAATAGCCGTTGCAATACATCTTTTTCTGAGATGACTGCTACTAATTTACTATCTTTTACAACTGGCAGACCGCTATAGCGATAGAGGCACATTAAGGATGCCACTTCCGCTAGCTTGGTATCAGGCCGTACCGTTTTGACTTCGCGGCTCATGATATCTTTTACTAACATGACTTCAAACTCCTACATGTCTAAATCTTTTGACAAGCTATTATGCGGAACGTTCTGTATTGGGTCCGCTGTATTTTTATTTTAATACATTTATATTTTATATTACATTTAAAACTAAAGGATAGGAATTTAGCAAAAAAATCTCAAATTTTGGCATACCTCCTTCATTTGTCTTCAAAAGTACTTTACACTAATCGTTCCCACGAAGATCTTGGGAACGATAAAAAAAGGATATCATTTAAAGTATTAGGAGTAGTTAAGGATAAATGGCAAGCTGCTACCAATGCATTAAAGAAAGTTTTCCATAAACTTTGGATTGGTTACTGCCATAGGCATTGCTTAAAGAAATTTCGTGAAGCCTTAACTGAATATCATAAAGAAACGACATGGAAAATTAGGACAAGTTGCCAGGATTCCAGGCAATGAATGTGCATAATGCATTTTTGTTTGCATATGATGTTGTTGAGGTTAAGGCTTAGAGAAGAATAATTTTCAAAAAATAGACAAATAATTTGGGTGAATTAGTGGTTATGGTGCACAATGCGCACCCTTAACTTATAGACTCTGATAGCGTAAACCAAATAACAAGCCACTAAAACATATCAAACTAGGCAAAAATGCCGATATTAAAGGTGGCATCCCAAACACGACAGCAAGTTGTGATGAAATACTATCAAGAATATAGAAGGAAATACCAATAATTATACCGAAAAAAATCCTCTGACCTGTATGAACTTTACGCATATTGCCAAACAATAAAGGTACTGATAATGCCATCATCACTAAAATTACTATTGGAGTTGCGATTTTACTCCAAAAAATTACCAAATAGTTAGTAGCATCTAATCCATTGGTTTCCATAAACTCAATATAGCTTTGCAACTTCCATAAGGGTAACTTATGGGGATCGATTAGTAACAAGCTTAAGGTATCAGAATCAATTAGGGTTGGCCAATTTAATTTAGGAAAGTGGTTTACTTTTATCTTGAATCTATTAATCCTATTAAAAGTACTACGGCTAACATTTGCTAAACTCCAGGCCTTGAGTGGTTCTGAATATATGGCTGATACTGCATGGGTAGAATGTGTCAGACGTTTTTTAATATCAAATTCATAGATATAAATATCTTTAAGTCGCTTATCTGGCAATATATCTCTAATATTAATAAAAGTACTGCCATCTCGTACCCAAAAACCATAAGGAGTTTTGCTCACATCACTATCGGATAATAATTCAGAACGTAACGTTCTGATTTTCTCTTCAGACCAAGGAGTTATAACTTCGCCTAAAATGATGGCAAATAATGCTGCAATCAGACCAGCTTTAAGTATAGACCACAGGATACGGCTAATGGAGATTCCCAATGCCCGCATAGCATTGAGTTCACTGTTGTTGGCTAGACCACCCAAACCTAATAGACAGCCAATCAGTGCCGCAATGGGGAAAATTTTGTGGGCATAGTTTGGCATAGAGAGTCCAATGATAACAAAGGCATCTATTAGGGTGTAGCGACCTATTCCTACATGATCTAATTCATCGCCTAATAATAGAAATCCAATTAGAGGCAATAGCACTAATAATGTAATAAATACGCCAATTAGAAGGGCATTACGGATGTAGCGATCGATAATAACCATAGTTATATAGATTGTGGTTAGATGTGCGATGCACACCCTATGATCTAATTTAAATAGAGGCTACCAATTTTTTAAGATAACTGTGAAAGATCCCTTACAGCTCCACGAGCTGCTGAAGTAGTTAGAGCAGCATAAGCCTGTAGTGCCTGAGATATAGGCCGCACCCGTTGTAATGGTTGCCAAGCTGAAGTTCGATTCTCCATAAGATTACGGCGCTTAGTTAATTCTGCATCCGATACTACTAAATTAATACGACGCGCTCCAATATCAATCTCAATTTGATCACCATCTTCTACCAATGCTATGTTGCCACCTTCTGCTGCCTCTGGAGATACATGACCAATACTAAGCCCTGAAGTACCACCAGAAAAACGGCCATCTGTAATCAAAGCACAGGTTTTGCCTAGATTCTTAGATTTTATATAGCTTGTGGGATATAGCATTTCTTGCATCCCAGGGCCGCCTTTAGGCCCTTCATAACGAATGATGACAACATCTCCAGCTTGTATTTGGTCTTGCAGGATCGCTGTAACTGCGGCTTCTTGGCTTTCAAATACTCGAGCAGGTCCTTGAAATTGTAAAATTGATGCATCTACTCCAGCAGTCTTGACTATACAGCCTTGCGTTGCTAAATTGCCATACAGAACAGCTAGACCACCATCTTTAGAATAGGCATGAGCTAGATCTCGGATACAGCCTTTACTGCGATCTAGATCTAAATCATGCCAGTATTGGGCTTGACTAAATGCCTCTTGTGTGGGAATGCCACCAGGAGCTGCTAAATAATGAGATTTTACAGTTTTGTCTTGGGTGCAAGCTATGTCCCATTTTTCAAGGGCTTTTTCTAAAGTTGGACTATGTGCTGTAGGTATTTGGTTATGGAGTAGTCCAGCACGATTTAATTCGCCCATGATTCCCATGACACCGCCTGCTCTATGTACGTCTTCTAAATGATATTGGGAAGATGGAGAAACTTTACATAGATTAGGTACTTGGCGGGAGAGTCGATCAATATCTGCCATGGTAAAATCAAGATTTGCAGCATGAGCGGCGGCTAATAGATGCAAAACTGTGTTGGTAGAGCCACCCATAGCAATATCCATGCTCATAGCGTTTTCAAAGGCTTGTATATTAGCAATAGTACGTGGCAAGGCAGTTCTATCCTCCTTTTCATACCAACGTTTGGTTAAATCCATAATGAGTCGTCCAGCTTCCAAAAATAGCTGTTTGCGAGTTGCATGAGTAGCTACCAGGGAGCCATTACCAGGCAATGCGAGTCCTAATGCCTCAACCAAACAATTCATAGAATTGGCGGTAAACATGCCAGAACAGGAACCACAAGTAGGACAAGCAGAACGCTCGTATTCTGCTACGACCTCATCGTCGACCTTGTCATTAGCCGCTATTACCATAGCATCAATTAAATCCAGATGTATGTCTTTACTAGCATTACCATCTTTACTAGCTTGAGTAATTCTGCCAGCTTCCATAGGGCCACCTGAGATAAATATTGCTGGAATATTAAGCCTTAATGCAGCCATTAACATGCCAGGAGTAATTTTGTCGCAATTAGATAGACAAACTAAGGCATCAGCACAGTGGGCATTGACCATGTATTCTACAGAATCTGCAATTAGATCCCTAGATGGCAAAGAATAGAGCATCCCACTGTGGCCCATAGCAATACCATCATCAATGGCTATGGTGTTAAATTCTTTAGCAACACCACCTACAGATTCAATTTCTCGTGCTATTAATTGCCCTAGATTTTGTAAATGTACATGTCCAGGTACAAATTGAGTAAATGAGTTTGCAATTGCAATAATTGGTTTTGTAAAATCGGCATCAGTCATTCCAGTTGCACGCCATAAAGCACGCGCACCAGCCATATTACGACCGTGTGTGGTTGTCTGGGAACGATATTGGGGCATAGAGATTTTAACCGCTATTTAAAAGTTGGACAAAGTTATCCATAATTGTACACTATGGGTAATAAATATCAACTACCCAAATTTGAGAACTGGTTCAGTCTAATCCATCAACTAACATTATGTTATTTAAAAACAATTCTTATTATGCTATCCTCTAAAATCGTCCCAAAATTTTGTCCTAGATAGTGATGATAGTTTCAATTTGAAAAATTTGCTTGTAAATTTTCTATTGTGAGACCTTACAACTATTATAGAAATAATGTAATATAATTATGATGTTATATTCAAACATCAGACTGAACCAGTCCCACTGTTACCAGCCACAATATTTTTTAACATCGAGAAATAGATTTAAAAAAATTCCAAAAAAATTGGGCATCCTTCATTACCTTCCAAAAGTAGTTTACACTTTTTTAATTTGGAATAGGATATTCGCACCAGTATTGACAAGGAATATTTGGAATATAACCAATCTACAAATTGTAAACAAGAAATGAAGGATGCCAAAAATTGCTTGACTTTTTAACAAGGCTTATAGTATATTTAAACATTACTCAAAATTCTTTTGCAGATCTTTTACCATAATGGCTAAAGATTTGGCTGCTAATAATTTTCTGTTACCAGATCAAGACATACATTAAACATTATCCAAAACCTCAATTTTCGCATTACGGTTATTAGATTGAAAGAGGGTTTTGGATAATGTTTATTGTTTATGTTAGATAAAATCGGGAAGTTATTGTTGGTAAGATACTAGACATTATTTGAAACCCTAATTATAGCCTTATGCTTATTGAGCTGAACGAAGGTTTTGAATAATGTCTACTGAATAACAACTTAAGTGCTTATAAAAAATTTATAGGCATGGCGGTAGCGTGTTTAAATAACAAATTATTTCAAATAGTTGAAAGGCTACGAATATAACACAAATGTAGCACAACAAGCACAAATAGCCCAAAATATAGAAAGCTGGCCCAATAAATATCACACTATTCTAGGAGAACGCAGTATTCAGTTAAGTACATACCCATAAGTCTTTTAACATTGTGTTTCACTAAAAATCAATAAAATACTAGGACCAAAAATGTTAAAATATTTTTGGACTACTACTTAATTAGGATCTATATGTAACATGATAGTCTGCGAATCTCTAGAATGATAGAAAATTATGGTCTATCCTAAACAGATTGGCCCCCATTCCTTAAATCTCGATGTTCAAAAACACAAAAAGTGTGGTTTTTAAAAGTATTTATATGGTACCGCACCAATATTAGTATTTACTAATATACAAAATCTTTGAAACCATATTAATGGTATGCAAATATATAACATATTGAAAATACATAAATAAACCTATTTGATAAATTACCATCTATTTAATGCGTTTGAACATCAAGTAAATGATAAAATCCCACATCTACATTCAATTATCAAATCAAATATATGGATCCTAAAATATTATTTATCAATTTCTCATTTAGACATATAGCTGACAATTTCTTTCCTTATGGTGTGTATTGTCTAATGACTTACTTACGTAAAAATGGTCTTGTGAATAACACTTTTTACAATATTGATCTTTTGAGACCAACAAAAGAAGCAGCTATTCAATACATCATTGAGCAGTCTCCAGATGTAGTCGCAATTAGTTCACCTGTATCTACTGGATATGCAAGTTGCAAATACTATTCTGCAGCTATTAAACAACATCTAGCTAATACAACAATGATTTTAGGTGGTAATCTTGCTGCTAGTGCTGAAATTATATTAAAAAAAACCGATATAGATTTTTGTTTTTTGGGAGAAGGGGAAATCTCATTACTTCAATTTATCAAACAATATTTCCCTGACAAATCTTTAGAAAATGTTAAGCAAATACAGGGTATTGCATACTTAGATAATGGGGATCTGATCATCAATGGCTACGGTCAATCCTTGGATAAAAATAAAATTTATGATGTTGATTATGAACTTATTGATGATATAACTTTAAATCATTATTGTCCTAAAATTAATGATCTTGATAAAGAATCTCATATTTATAAAAGTTTA
Source organism: Candidatus Achromatium palustre (assembly GCA_001044195.1). Taxonomy (GTDB): domain Bacteria; phylum Pseudomonadota; class Gammaproteobacteria; order Chromatiales; family Chromatiaceae; genus Achromatium; species Achromatium palustre. The sequence goes on along the minus strand of LFCU01000259.1, from coordinate 43,821 downwards.
TTTTCAAAGGTTTATGCCAATGTTGAACTACATTCACATGTAATTGGAGAAACAAGAAGCATTATAATGTTAACATCTCGTGGATGCGTGAATCGCTGCACTTTTTGTCATAGATTTGTTGAAGGAATAAAAATACTCCCGGTCGACATAGTTATTGCACGTATGAGGCAACTTATAGATAAATTGAATATTGCTATCTTTTATCTAGGTGATGAATGTTTTGGTGTAGACAAAAAATGGTTGATTTCTTTTTGTGCCGCCATTAAACCTCTAAATGTTATATGGATAGTTGGCGGAATGCGGGCAAGTTCAGTTAATCCAGAATTGCTTGAGCTTATGTACCAAGCTGGTTGTCGAACAATTTTTTATGGATTAGAATCTGGCAGCCAAAATATTTTGGATATAATGGAAAAGAAAATATCAGCTCCTCAAGGTATTAATGCTATTAAATGGACTTTAGAAGCAGGTATATTTACTACTATTCAAATGGTAATAGGTATGCCTGGAGAAGATGTAGAAACTTTAAAAGAATCTGAAGAGACATTAAATATTTTGGGCAAATGCCATCCAAATCATGATGTCTCTAATTTAAGTATTAATTTTACGCAAGCCCTTCCTGGAACACCAGTATACGAATATGCTAGATCACAAAACGTAATTGGAACTACAATGGAAACAGAAGAGCAATATTTGTTAGACATATCGGATACCAATGCCGCAAAATGGAGCCTAAATCTAACTAATTTATCTGCTCTACAATTACAATATTGGAAACTAAGACTTCAATTAATTATGAAAGCCTCATATATCAGTCATTTTGGTCTTCTTGCTTACTACAAAAACATACTTAAAATACAATCTTTGCGCACATTTATATCTATGCTATTTTCTCTCAGGGGTATATATTCTCTTTTTCCAAATATTATCTACGCAATTAAACCGTTATTATGGATAGTGGCTATATTTCGTACCATTCGTAGTGGTGAAAGAATTATTGCATCCGGACAGCAATTAGCACATGTCCCGAAAACAAAATCATTGAGAAAATCATTAGAGACAGACATTCATTGGGATTTCAGTGGCAATTCACAAATGATACAGCTTAGAAAAGGTAATACCAAAGAGTGGAAAAAGACATCATAAACTCTAGTTCTACTTTGTCACATTGGACGTAAATGATTGATTTAAAAGGAAATGACAAAAAGTGCTGTTTTCAATAAAATCAATGACTTAGCTTGTAATCTGACAAAGTAGAACTAGATAATTCAAAAGAAATAATATACCTATAATCCTCCCAAGTACGTTTTGTGACTTAGGATGTTTGGAGACTGGACAGTTCCTTAAACATGACATCATCAGAGACTAACTTCCATAGGATTTAATTTAAGTAGCAAGCCATACATAATACGACAATGCGGGTTGTTAATTTCTTTCTAAGAAATGGTGAATATTCAACTTGTGCAAAATTTTAAAATAAGTCCAAAAACAAACAGCTTGCCTATTTGGTATGCCCAAATTAATAAATCTTCGTTTCTAAATAGGAGTAGTGGGGGTACTGTTGGTGATGGATGGAGCTGAATTGCCACTACTTAATATCAAGACCACCATGAAAAAGATGCACACTTTTTTCTTCATCATGGCAACTTGATTATATAGTGCAAGCCTTATTCACATCATTCAACAGATACATCCAGATGAAAGATATAATTTAGCTGCCCAAAGCAATGTTACAGTAAGTTTTGAAAAACCAGAGTCGCTAATTCTGAAGCTTTAAATGCCCTACACATCTTACTAGAAGCTATAAGCATCCTCGGATCTTGAAACAAAGACTCGATTTTATCAAACCAATACCAACTATTTGTATGGCCTATTCTCAAGAAGTCTCATAAAAAAAGCTATTCCGTTTTAGCCTCGTAACCCCTTTGAAATAAATGAAAATCATAACAATCATCACTGCCAGAGGCGGTTCCAAAGGCATACCATCAAAAAACATCATAGATTTTTGTGGTAAGCCACTTATTGCTTGGAGTATTCTGCAAGCCCGTGAGAGTCAATTAGTAGATGAAGTATTTGTTACATCAGATAGTAAGGAAATTTTAAGTGTAGCAGAAAAATATGGTGCTACACCTATTAAACGCCCTTTAGATTTATCTACTGATACAGCAACTTCAGAAGCGGCTTTATTACATGCCTTAAATAGTATTGCATATTCACCTGATTTACTTGTATTTCTACAAGCCACTTCTCCACTTAGAGATTCAAAAGATATAGACGCTGCCATAAACACGCTGTTAAAACAAAATGCCGATTCACTTTTTTCTGCCGCTTTGTTGGATGATTTTTGTGTGTGGACTAAAACTGATAAAGATTTACATGGCTTAACATTTGATCCGTGGAATCGTGGTAGGCGACAAGATAGAGAGCCACTGCTTCTAGAAAATGGTTCAATTTATGTATTTAAACCCTCTATACTTCGTGAAAATAATAATCGCTTAGGTGGACAGATTACTTGGTATGAAATGCCTTATTGGAAGTCTCATGAAATTGATTCACTTAATGATTTAGATTTATGCACATATTATTTCCGTAAACATCTTTTAAATATTCCACGATTAAAAATCAATGCTCTTGATTTAATAGTTTATGATTTTGATGGAGTTATGACGGATAATCGTGTGTTAGTTCAACAAGATGGTACTGAGGCAGTAATGGTAAACCGGGCGGATGGTTTAGGAGTGAGTATCATTAAGCAATTAGGTATTCCACAACTTATTCTCAGTACTGAGAAAAATCCGGTGGTACTGGCAAGAGCAAAAAAATTAAATTTAGAACTGATTCAAAGTTGCGATAATAAACGGCAAGCATTAATCATTTATTGCCAAGAACATAATTATAATCTTGAGTTCGTTGCTTATCTTGGTAATGATATTAATGATTTGGAAGCCATGCGTATTGTGGGTTATCCTATAGCTCCAGCGGATGCTCATGCTGAAATTAAGCGTATAGCAAAAATTGTGACTTCTGCCACTGGTGGCTATGGTGTAATTAAAGAATTTGCCGAACAGATTTTAAATGAACAAGACGATTAAAAAACGTATAGAAGATAGCATTGGTGTAAAAACACTATTACTTAATAACCAATCCCTAATTTTGCAAATTGAAAATTTGGCGGTTGCAATATCGAGTGCATTGGCTAATAATGGCAAAGTGATTTTTGCTGGGAATGGGGGAAGTTTTGCTGATAGTATGCACTTAACCACAGAATTTGTATCACGTTTTCAAGAGGAGCGTCAAGCATTGGCAGCTATTGCACTGGGTACCAATAATTCCAGTTTGACTGCCATCAGTAATGATTATAGTTTTGACGAAATTTTTGCTAGAGAAATAATGGCTCTTGGCAAACCAGAGGATGTTTTTATTGGTATTTCAACCAGTGGAAATTCTGAAAATGTGATTCGTGCGGTGTCTACAGCGAACGCTATTGGTATGAAAGTATATTGTCTAACTGGTGAAACTGGTGGCAAGTTAAAAGAACATACTGAATGTATTTGTGTGCCTTCAATGATAACAGCGCGTATTCAGGAAGCGCATATCCTGATTGGTCATATTATTTGTGAATTGGTTGAACAGGCATTTGTGAAATAATAACAGCTAAAGGAAATAAATATGTCAATTTTTGTTATTGCAGAGATAGGTATCAATCATAATGGTGATATCAATATTGCTAAACAGTTGATTGATGTGGCAGTAGATGCTGGTGCTGATGCTGTCAAATTTCAAAAACGAACTATTGATTTAGTTTATTCAAAATCAATGCTTGACTCACCCAGAGAAAGTCCTTGGGGGAAAACACAGCGAGCACAAAAAGAAGGACTTGAGTTTGGTTTAGATGAGTTTAAGGAAATTGATGCCTATTGTAACAAGAAAGGTATTGAGTGGTTTGCCTCCGCTTGGGATTTGGAAAGTCAGAAATTTCTAAAGCAATTTAACTTAAAATACAATAAGATTGCCTCTGCAATGATTGTTTATGAAGATTTGCTGAAAGAAGTTGCTTCAGAAGGCAAGCATACTTTTATATCTACAGGTATGAGCACTTTGGCGGATATTGATACGGCTGTAGAAATTTTTCGAACGGCCAACTGTCCTTTTGAATTAATGCATTGTATTTCCACTTATCCAATGAATGATACCAATGCTAATCTCAATTGTATTAAAAGTTTACGTGAACATTATCAATGTGATGTGGGTTATAGTGGGCATGAAGTGGGATTGGCGGTTTCTTATGCAGCAGCAGCGTTAGGCATCACATCTTTGGAACGGCATATTACCTTGGATCGTTCTATGTATGGTTCTGATCAAGCGGCTTCTGTGGAGCCGATGGGATACAAACAATTGGTTGGGGCTGTCAGGAAAATAGAAAAGGCAATGGGTGATGGAAAAATTGGTGTACATCCTAGTGAGGTGCCAATTGCCAATAAGCTTCGTGCTCATATACCTTGGAAGTCATCCTTTAAGGAAAAATAATGACAAAAGTTGTTGCTATAATTCCTGCCCGTTCAGGATCAAAAGGTGTATCTGACAAAAATATCAAACTTTTGGTTGGAAAACCTTTACTGGCGTATAGTATCGCAGCCGCAAAAAAAGCTAAAAATATTGATCGCGTGATTGTATCGACAGATTCTGAACATTATGCTTCAATAGCTAAAGAATATGGTGCCGAAATTCCCTTTTTGAGACCCACTCAGATTTCGTCTGACACATCAACAGATTTGGAGTTTTTTAAACATGCCTTGAATTGGTTCCATGAACACGAGAATTTACGTCCACAATATGTACTCAATTTAAGGCCAACGACACCATTGCGGAAAGTAGAAATAATCGAAAAGGCAATCGAGCTTTTTAAAAGTTCACAAAATGCAACTGCTCTGCAATCGGTTCAAGAGACCCCAGAAACCGCTTATAAAATGTTTGAAATAGAAAATGGTTACTTACTACAAATCTGTACTGGTTCTTTCGACATAGACGATAGCCATTTTGCAAGACAATCATATAAACCAACTTATATTGCAAATGGCTACATTGATATTTTTCGTTCAAAATTCATTCTTGAGCAAAACAAACTTTATGGAAACAAGGTAATTTCATATATAACCGCCCCCGTCATTGAAATAGATACTATAGAGCAATTTAAGCATTTAGAATATGAAATTCAAGAGAATATGGAAGTTATGGAGGCTTTATTTGTATGAATATAAAAACACCTCATAGAAAAATTACAACAAATATCCCTTGTGAAGTAACGAAACAAATATTATCTGACTTGGAGCAGTATGAATCACGTTCTATGCAAGGGCAATTTCCATTGGTATGGGATAGAGCGGAAGGCTTTTATATTTATGATGCTGCGGGAAATAAGTGGATTGATTTTACTTCGACTATTTTTGTTGCAAATGTAGGACATGGTAACCAGCGGGTAATAAAAGCGATCCAAGAAGTTTTAGAAAAGCCACTTCTGCATACTTATGCTTACGTTAATAAATACCGCACTGAATACTTGAAAAATTTGATCTCCTTTACAAATGGAGCTTTTGAAAAAGCTTTTTTGCTCTCAGCTGGCACTGAAGCCACTGAAGCCGCTTTGAAATTAATGCGTATGTATGGACAAAAGCAAGGCAAAAAAAATCTGGGGATTATTGCTATAGAAGGAAATTGGCATGGACGCACTATGGGGGCCCAGATGATGAGTGGTAATATTGCACAAAAAGCCTGGATAGGTTATCAGGACCCTAATATTTATCATATTCCTTTTCCTTATCCGTGGCATATAAAAAATCAATCTGGAGCTACGTTTTTGTATCAAAGTATCAAACAATTAGAAGCTAGAGGTATTAATTTTAAGGAGGATATTTGCGGCTTTATGCTGGAAACTTTCCAAGGTTGGGGAGCGATTTTTTATCCTAAAGACTTTGTACAGACAATCAAAGAATTTTGTGTAGAAAATCATATTTTATTAAGTTTTGATGAAATGCAATCAGGTTTTGCGCGCACCGGTAAACGATTTGGCTACGAACATTATGAAGTTGCCCCTGATTTAATTTGCTGTGGGAAAGGTATGGGAGGGGGTCTGCCCTTGTCTGGTGTGTTGGGAAGTACTGAGATTATGGATTTACCTGAAGTTGGTAACATGAGTAGTACGCATTCGGCAAATCCTTTGGTTTGTGCAGCTGGTATTGCGACACTTGAGGAAATTCAGGGAAAAAATTTAGTAAATGAATCTGCTAGAAAAGGTGTTTTGCTACATACCAGGTTGAACGAAATTCAAGAAAAATATGCCACATGGATTTCATTTGTGCTAGGACAAGGTTTGATTGCAGCCTTACTGTTTCAGACACCTGAAACTGGCAAGCCAAATACCCTATTAGCAACAAAAGTAGCGAAACAATGTATGCAAAAAGGTTTACTCGTTGTTCATACTGGCAGAGAGTCAATTAAAATAGGGCCTCCCCTTATTATTTCTGATGACGCTTTATTGGAAGGTGTTGCCGTTTTGGAGGAGGCTATCATTGAGAGTATTGGAGAGGCGGCATGATAAAAGCGATACGTCATATCGGTATTGTTGTTGATAATTTAGAGGCATCATTACATTTTTATCAAGATTTGCTTGGTTTTGAAATGACAAAGCGGATGGAAGAAAGTGGCGAGTATATTGATAATATGTCCGCATTAACAGATGTGCAGGTGACAACAATTAAGATGGCAGCACCTGATGGGCACCTGATAGAATTATTGCATTATAAATCCCATCCACGTTCTCAAAATCTACAAAAGGAAATTTGTGCCATTGGTATCTCACATCTTGCTTTCACAGTGGAAAATTTAGATGAGGAATATGCTTATCTTTCTAAAGCTGGAGTGCCTTTTAACGCGCCACCCCAATTGTCTCCTGATGGCTATGCAAAAGTAACTTTTTGTGGAGCACCAGAAGGAACACGGATTGAACTTGTACAGCTATTATAAATATGTCCTCTAACAAACGTGATTATGTGTCTGTTACTTATAATGAAAACGACCGTCCATTTACAGAATATCCAGATCAGTTAGCATGTTATCTTGTACAAAGGTACAACTTAACTGGCAAACAGAAATTATTGGATCTCGGATGTGGTCGAGGAGAGTTTCTGCGTGGATTTATGCGTCATGATTTACAAGGATATGGTGTGGATCAATCAATGTTATCTACCAATATTTGTCCAGATGCAGAAATTAAACAAAGTGATCTTGAAAAAGATAATTTACCGTATGACAATAATTTTTTTGATGTAATTTTTTCAAAGTCAGTGTTAGAGCATTTTTATTATCCAGAAAATTTAGTACAGGAAATTTACCGGATTCTTAAACCGAGTGGACTTGTAATTACAATGGTTCCGGATTGGGAGACTGTTTATAAAGTATTTTATAATGATTACACACACAGAACACCTTTTACAAAAACATCATTAAAAGATATTTTTGTTATTCATGGTTTTGATAGTGTTGAATCGGAAAAATTTCGACAATTGCCATTAATTTGGGATATACCGTGGTTATTACCAATTTCTAAACTAGTTGCTGTGATAACCCCTGAAAGTATGAAAAAATACAGTAAATTTATTAGATTCTCTAAGGAAGTTATGTTATTATGCAGTGCATCAAAGCCTAAGAAGATATGAATTTTTTAATTATGAAAAATAAAATAGGCTTCATGCAGGGACGCTTATCTCCGTTAATAGATGGAAAAATTCAAGCTTTCCCATGGCCTTATTGGCAAAATGAATTTTCGATAGCAGCAGAAAATGGTTTTGGTATTATGGAGTGGACATTGGATCAGGAACGTCTCTATGAAAATCCACTAATGAACTCCATGGGACGTGCAAAAATCCGCCAATTGATGTCGCAATACAATATTAGCATACCATCACTTACGGGTGACTGCTTCATGCAAGCACCATTTTATAAATTACCAAAACAGCATAAATCATTATTAAATGATTTAAATAATATTATTAATGCCTGTGCTGACTTGGATGTAAAAACTATATTAATTCCATTAGTAGATAAGGGTAGGTTGGAAAACAAACAACAAGAAGAAGTATTACTTGAAGGTTTGGCACAATTTAAACCTATCCTAAAAAAAAACAAGATTAAAATAAGTTTTGAATCAGATTTTGAACCATTAAAACTAGCTGAATTTATCGCGCAATTAGAACCTGAATACTTTGGTATTACTTATGATATAGGTAATAGTGCTGCTTTAGGTTACAAACCAGAGAAAGAAATTCAAACCTATGGGCATCGTATTATTAATGTCCATATCAAAGATCGTGTATTAGGAGGTATTACAGTCCCTTTGGGACAAGGTGATGCTGATATACCCGCTGCTTTACAGGCATTACACCATATTGGTTATAGTGGTAACTATATTTTACAAACGGCAAGAGCTGATAATGATGATCATGTTGGGGTATTATGTCATTACCGGGAGCAAGTTTCTGAATGGTTGGCAGAGACTGGTAGTGTAATAACAGCAAAATTATGTTTAATATAGAGTGGATAAAAAATAGCGTAAAAAATGGTAAAGATTATTTTTCCAGACATGCGGATCAAGAAAGGCAAAATGATAATCTAACTTTGAACGAAGTAAAAGAAGCTTTGCTAAATGGAAGAATTTTAGAACAATATCCTGATACTGGAAGAGGCGAAAGTTGTTTAGTAGTGGGTTTTACTAATGATGGAAAACCAATACACATTGTATGTGGCGAGCGGCAAGAAAAAATATTTATTATCACGGTTTATATCCCACTACCACCAAAATTTAAAAATCCGTATGAACGGGGCTAAATATGAATACTAAATGTCATTTTTGCGGAAATAAAAATTTTAATAAGACTAAAGCGCAATATATTTACAAATATAATCATCAATTTTTAATTATGGATGATGTGCCTTGTGAACAGTGCGAATTCTGTGGAGAGCAATACTTTGAAGGAAATATCTTAAGACAAATTGAAGAAGAGTTTAAGCGTATTTATATACAAGGAAAAAAACCCAAAAAAGAGTTGCGAATTCCGATTGAGCCATTTTCAGAAGTAAAATACGCATAATTTAATCCTATGAATTTATCATTACAACAACAAATTGCCCTAATCACCGGCTCATCCCACGGCATTGGTAAAACCATTGCCGAAGGCTTTCTTCAGGAACAGGCAAAGGTAATCATCACTGGACGCAATGAAAATATATTAAAAGAGACAGCACAAACTTTTTCCAAACAATATGGCGGTGATAATGTCTTATATTTTGCTGGAGATTTGCAACAAGAAACTGTTATTGAAAAATTAGCGAACTTTATAAATAAACAAATAGGCAGACTTGATCACTTGATATGCAATATTGGCAGTGGTCGTTCAGTGCCACCCTTGCAAGAAGACAAACAAGAATTCCAACGAGTAATGAATATCAATTTATTGGGGGCTGTCAGTGTGGTAAAACACTTAACTCCTTTATTGGAACACAGTAACAGCATTGCCGCAACAAGTATTACTTTCATAGGTTCTATTTGTGGAATGGAAAACCTTGGTTGTCCAGTGGCTTATGCATCAGCCAAAGCGGGATTAGAAAGCTATGCCAAAAATATTGCTAAACCGCTAGGGTATAAAGGAATTAGAGTTAATATCGTTTCACCCGGTAATATTCTCTTTCCTGGCTCAACTTGGGAACAAAAATTAAAAGATAATCGGGTTGCTGTAGAAGCCATGCTTGAAAAAGAAGTCCCCTTAAAAAAGCTAGGAAGCCCAACAGATGTAGCAAATGCTGTAGTTTTTTTAGCCTCAAAACGTGCAGGCTTTGTTACTGGGGCAAATTTAGTAGTGGATGGTGGGCAAGCTCACCACCTATCAGTTGTATCGTAAGCCATTGATCTACGGTATAAGAAAAACTAGTGTTTTAAAGAAAGTGATAGGTGGTGAGGTGGGCAAGTTAGAAATGGATAAAAAAAATATTACATTTAATCTTAATAGTAAAACTGCACTTATTACTGGCGGTGCTGGCTTACTTGGTATAGAACACGCATCCGCCCTTTTAGAATGTGGTGCCACTGTAGTAATAACGGATGTCAACACATCCGCATTACAAACAGCGCAAGAAAATCTAACCGCTCGTTATAAAGCTGAAAAAATTATTACCAAAATAATGGATGTCACCCAACCAAACTCCATCAAAAAAGTACAAGAAAGCTTAAATGGCATACATATTTTAGTAAATAATGCTGCTATTGATCCAAAAGTAAAATATAAACAAGGTATTGTAGAAACATCACGTTTTGAACATTTTCCACTGGAACAATGGAACTTTCAATTAAGTGTGGGATTAACCGGAGCTTATCTATGCAGCCAAATATTTGGCAGTTGGATGGCAAACAATGGTGGCGGAGTAATACTCAATATAGCATCAGACCTTTCCGTGATTGCCCCAGATCAGCGGCTATATCGAAATGAAAAACTGGATGAAAGCCAACAACCGGTTAAACCAGTAACATATTCAGTTATAAAAACAGCTTTAATTGGCCTAACCCGATATCTAGCTACCTATTGGGCCGATAAAAATGTTCGTGCTAACGCCTTATCTCCTGGTGGCGTTTATACAGGGCAAAATGAAGAATTTGTAAATCGCCTAACAGAATTAATTCCTTTGAGACGTATGGCAAACGCAGATGAATACCGCGCAGCTGTGCAGTTTTTGTGTTCTGATGCCTCTAAGTATATGACTGGGCAAAATATTATTATGGATGGAGGTCGATCAGTTTTGTAATAATGGAAAATAAAATTCATAAACTTTTGTGCGAACTAGGCATTTCAGACTCCAATTCAATAGAGTTATTCTCCCCAAAAGTTCGAGATAGAGATGACATTACTGTAATGAAGTGCAACAAATCTGGTGTGTTATTTTTATCTCAATTAGAACATATTGATTCTAAATATTATCCTGCAAATATGGGAGGATATTATCCTGACTCTAGGAAACAAGCCATATTGGAATGTTTTGAAGATGACCAAAGAAGAGCTAACCAATTTGGCAATATTATCCGCAATAAAGAATGGCTTGAAATAGGCACAGGTGCTGGTGGAATTCTTGATTTACTTCATCCAACTACTTTAGGAACAGTTGCAATTGAACCTCAAAACAGTATGCGTGAGGAACTGATAAAACTGGGCTATCATGTTTATGCAGACATAGACGAAGTCTCAGAAAACAACTTTGACATTGCTACATTATTTCATGTGTTTGAACATTTCACGCAACCATTAAAAACCCTTGAAAAGATCGTAGCACGGATAAAATCAGGTGGAAAAATCGTTATAGAAGTTCCTCATGCTAATGACTTTTTAATTTCATTTTTAGACCTTGAGAGCTTTAAGGCGTTTACATTTTGGAGTGAACACCTGATTTTACATACGCGACAAAGTTTGAGACTTTTTTTAGAACATGCTGGATTAAAGAATATTTCTATTATGGGATATCAAAGATACCCGCTTGCCAATCATTTACATTGGCTCTCACAAGAAAAACCGGGTGGACATTTAGTTTGGAGTCATTTGAGAACGCCTGAACTTGACGATGTTTATGCTGATATGTTGGCGCGTTTGGACAAAACAGATACCTTGATTGCTATTGCAGAAAAATAAATGTTTCTAATTACAACCGCAGATGAAAGAGCTTGGAATAAAAATGAAAAAGTCCTATTTCTAGGTGAATGGTGCAAACGCTATTCCAGAAAACAAATCTGGTCTCAATTAGATTATGAAGTTTTACCCTATCACTGGGATGATAGAACCAAGCTATATCAAGACTTTAATTATTTAGAAGATGTATATGAACGTTATTTGGATGGACTAGTACCAGCTTTAAACCAATTACATCATTGTAATCATAGCGTTAGATATTGGAGAATTATTATTGGACCTTGGTTACGCTATTTTATAGAAATTTTATATGATAGATACTGTTCTATAAATAAGGCTATTGCAAGCCATAAAATAAACTGTACTTGGATTATGGAATCTAAACCATGGATATGGGTACCTAACGATTTTGCTACTTTTAATCAATTTTATGTAACAGATCAATGGAATCATTTTATTTACGGAGAGATTATTAAAGAAATTATACAACTTCCATACAATGTCATTAAAGAGAAAAATTTGCCTGATAAAATACGAACAGTAAAACAATCTCAGATTAAAAAAATTATCCAACGTATGCTGAGTTGGTATAACCGAATTGTGCCTGATAAATTTAATAGTACAGTTTTTGTTAGTAGTTATTTTAATTGGCGTGATTTAACCAGGCTTCAACTGGCATTAAAACAATTACCTTATCCTTATGTTCCTATAATCACAGCACCTAAATTACCTATTAATTCCAATAAGCGAGACAACTTAAAAATAACTCTAGCAACGAATGCGTATGAAAAACTATTGGAAAAATTTATTCCTATACAAATGCCCACCGCTTATGTTGAAGACTATGATGTTTTTCGAGAAACTGCATTAGCTAATTTCCCAAAAAAAGCAAAAGCGATTTATACAGCCAATGCTTATAATTCAAATGATGGTTTCAAACTTTGGGCAGCCGAACAAGTTGAAAAAGGCACCAAATTACTAATTTCACAACATGGTGGTAATTATGGCACTTCGCTTTGGGGACAGACAGAAGATCATCAAATAGCCATTAGTGATCGTTTTTATACATGGGGTTGGGAAAATAGACAAGAAGACAACATCAAAAAAATGCCAGCTTGTAAATTGATTCATGCCAATGCAAAACTCCGTCCAAATCCAAAAGGTGATATTCTTTGGGTACAAATGTCTTTGCCACGCTATAGTTACCACATGTACAGTGTACCCGTAGCCTCACAGTTCTTAAATTATATTGATGAACAAATAGTTTTTGCTAAACATGTTAATAACAATGTTGCTAATTTATTAAATTTGCGTTTATATGTTGGGCATGATTATGGTTGGGATATGAAGTCACGTTTTGAAGATGCAGGGCTTGGAAAATATATTAGTAATAATAACAACAGTTTTCTGTCCACACTCAATAATAGCAGACTTTGTATTTCCACTTATAACGCCACAACTTATTTAGAAACATTTACCGCTAATTATCCATCAATATTATTCTGGAATCCAAAACATTGGGAATTAAGACCAGCAGCCCAACCTTATTTTGATGAACTACGTAGGGTAGGTGTTCTGCACGATACACCAGAATCTGCAGCTACCAAAGTCAATGAAATTTATGCTGATCCACTCGCATGGTGGTTACAACCTGAAATCCAAGCCGCTAAAGATAGATTTTGCAATGAGTTTGCCTATGTAAATGATAATTGGTTGCAAAAATGGAAGAATGAATTGGACTCCATCACTAAAAGCATTGATGCATAATCCCAGCATAAGTTCATGTAACTTCTCAATAACTAATGAGATATCCGTTAAAACTAGCATGGTATAAGCTTTTTGCCATGCGTTATTGAGAAGTTACACGTTCACGTTTTGCCATAATTATAATTATCAACAATTCAGAACACCCAAAAATTTGGTAGTGGTCCAAGTATGAGTGATTTAAAGATAAAATTACTATATAAATTAATTGCATACTTTTAAATATCACTAACCTTTGGGTCACAACCAAAAATTTAAAGTTGTTATCAGTATGTTATGCGATAATTTTTCCAGCTATTTTTGGCAGGCAGCATTTTTTGACTCTACCGCTTTCTGTGGGTAGTACATCTTACGTATAATTAGCTTTACAAGTATTGATAGTATACACTTACCATCTTTTTTTTGAATATATTGTGCTTGTGGCTCATAATTTTATATAGTATTATCAAATAATTATATGCCCACAAAAAGCGGTAGAATCAGGCGTAAAACCCCTTTAGACCACTACCAAGATTTCAAGGTGATATGAATATAAAATCAAAACTAATAAACAACGAATTAACCATAGGCTCTTGGATAACCATAGCCCACCCTGCCATTGCCGAAATAATGGCTAAAGCTGGTTTTGATTGGCTAACAGTTGACTTAGAACACAGTGTTATCACCATTCGTGAGGCCGAAGAGTTAATTAGAGTGATTAATCTTCATAATATACCCTCACTTGTAAGGCTTACCGAGAATGATGCTTCTCAAATAAAACAAGTTATGGATGCCGGAGCCAATGGCATTGTTGTTCCCATGGTTAATTATAAAGCAGATGCTGAAAAAGCTGTTGCTGCTGTTTATTATCCACCTAAGGGCAAACGCGGTGTTGGTTTGGCTAGAGCACAAGGTTATGGTGCAACGTTTAATAATTATCGCGATTGGTTAGACAATGAAGCGGTTATCATCGTTCAGATTGAACATATTGAAGCCGTCAATAATTTAGAAGAAATTTTGGCTGTTGAAGGTATTGATGGATATATTATTGGTCCTTATGACCTTTCCGCTTCTATGGGTATGCCCGGTAAATTAGAACATCCTGATGTTATAGAAGCTATAGAAAAAATTAAAACAATAGGCACTGCTATGAATAAACCGGGTGGTTTGCATGTAGTTGAGCCAAATACTGAACAATTACGTCAATCTATTGAAAAAGGATTTAAATTTTTAGCTTATAGTTTAGATATTCGGATGTTGGATGTTTCATGTCGGCATGGTTTGGTAAGAGTAAGCGGTGATATATGAATACAATAGGTATAATTCCAGCCAGGATGGCATCCAGCCGCTTTCCTGGCAAGCCTCTTGCCAAAATTCATGGCATCCCAATGGTAGGACATGTTTTCCACCGCTGCAAAATGAGCAAGGCTTTAGATGAAGTTTATATTGCAACCTGTGACGAAGAAATTAAACATTATGCATACAGCATAGGTGCCAAGTGTATTATGACAGCTAATACTCATGAAAGAGCGACTGATAGAACCGCTGAAGCTATGCACAAAATTGAGCAGCAAACCGGTAATAAAACCGATATTGTAGTGATGATTCAGGGAGATGAACCTATGGTTTACCCTAAAATGATTGAACACGCCGTTGCCCCAATGCTTGAAGATGAAACCGTTAATGTAGTGAATTTAATGGCAAATTTACAGACAGTGGCAGAATTTGAGGATCCTAACGAAGTCAAAGTTGTCATTGATCAGCAAAATAACGCCTTATATTTTTCACGAGAACCAATTCCTTCACTTAAAAAAGGGGTTAAAGAAGTTCCTATGCTTAAGCAAGTATGTATCATACCCTTTAGAAGAGACTATTTATTAAAATTTAATGCTTTACCCCCAACACCTTTGGAAATTATTGAATCAGTAGATATGATGCGAATATTGGAACATGGAGATAAAGTTAAAATGGTAATGAGTGATTATCAAACTCTGAGCGTGGATACTCAAACTGATTTGGATAATGTTTGTATAAAAATAGAAAATGATATTCTAATGCAAAGGTATATATGAATGAAAAGTTTTATAGACCCTGCTATCAATAGGAAATCCAATATTGTTGATGATGCTTTGGTTATTATGGATGATAAAACTCCTTTGCCTTCTGTAGTTGAAGTCAGTGAATCTGGTACTTGTAATAGAGTCTGTAGTTTTTGTCCTAGAAGTGTGCCTGATTTTCCAGATGTTAAGGAATTTATTGATAAAGGCTTGATTGAAAAACTTGCAACCCAGTTATCAGAAGTAGGATTTAAAGGCATTTTTTTATTTTCTGGATTTGTTGAGCCATTACTTGATAAAAATATCTATAACTTGATTAGTATAGTCAGGAAAGCGTTACCTAACGTTAAAATAGAAGCTGTTACAAATGGTGATGTTCTTAATGAATCGCGATTGCAAAAATTATTTGATTCCGGGCTTAGTACAATATTAATAAGTGCTTATGATAGCAAAGAGCAAGCAGAAGATTTTGAGAAATTATGTACAGATATTGGTTTGAGTGCTAAACAATATGTTGTACGTCCTCGATATCTACCACCAGAGCAAGATTTTGGAATTACACTAAGTAATCGTGCGGGTATGATGGATAATGCGGAATTCTCAATTGTTTCTCCAGCAAATTCATTAGCAGAACCTTGTTACTATCCGCATTATACATTTTTTATGGATTATTTGGGTGATGTTTTGCTATGCCCACATGATTGGGGAAAAAAGAAAATTGTAGGTAACATGTTAAAACAGGATTTTTTAGAAATTTGGAATAGTACTGAAATGTATCATGCACGGCAGCTCTTGGTTTCCGGAAATCGGCGTTTTTTACCCTGCGATAAGTGTGATGTTAAAGGAATGCTGATGGGTAAAAAGCATATTGAAGCATGGTATCATATATATGAGAAGAAAGATACAAACAAAGATCATTAACTATAAGTGTGAGAATAGTTTAATGCCGAAAATTCTAATATCTACTTCATCATTTAATGTAGAAAATAATAAACATATAGAAACTTTAAAAAATAACGGTTTTGAAATATTACTAAATCCTTATGGCAGACGCTTAACCGAAGCAGAAGTAATACAATTATTGCAAGATGATGTAGTTGGCATCATTGCAGGTGTAGAACCTTTAACTCGCTATGTTTTAACAGCCGCTAAAAATTTAAAAGTGATTTCACGCTGTGGTATTGGTATGAATAGCGTCGATATTGAGGCCACACAAGAATTAAATATTTCAGTATTTAACACCCCAGATGCACCATCTGTAGCAGTTGCTGAATTAACGCTAGGTATTATTCTGAATCTACTGAGAAAAATCGCCGAAGTTGATCATAATATTAGAGCTGGCAATTGGAAAGCTTTGATGGGCAATTTATTAGCAGCACAAACTGTTGGTATTATTGGCTATGGACGTATTGGCAAAAAAGTCGCTCAATTATTACATGCTTTTGGTGCCAAAGTAATAGTTTATGATAAACAAGAACCAAGCAATTATTCAATGGATGAAGTCTTAACACAGGCTGATATTGTAACATTGCATATACCTTATGAAACTTCTAGTCATCATCTAATTAATGCCGAAAAATTAGCCTTGATGAAATCAGACGCGATATTAATCAATACTTCCAGGGGGGGATTAATAGATGAAGCAGCACTGTTTTCAGCAATTAAATCGGGGAATTTGGGTGGTGCTGGTTTAGATAGTTTTGAAGAAGAACCTTATAAAGGTGAATTGATTTCTTTACCACAAATAGTTTTAACAGCTCATATGGGATCCTATGCTAAAGAAGCTAGAATGCTAATGGAGCAAGAAGCAGCTCAGAATTTAGTTAAAGGTTTACAAGATAAAGGTTTGATCTAATGACTGAAAAAAACGCTATAGTTTATGGTGGTAGTGGTTTTTTAGGTAGTCATGTTGCGGATGCTTTATCAAACAGTGGGTATCAAGTAAAAATTTTTGATTGTCGTCAGTCTTCCTATCTGCAAGATAATCAAGAAATGATAATTGCTGATTTAATGGATCAAAATGCCGTTATTCAAGCTGCTAAGGATTGCCAATATATCTATAATTTTGCAGGTCTTGCTGATATTGATGACGCTAAAAATCGTCCAGCAGCAACAGTATCCCTAAATGTATTGGGTAATGTACATGTACTGGAAGCAGCACGACTTGCTAAGGCAAAACGATTTATATTTGCCAGCAGTGTCTATGTTTATTCTAAATCAGGCTCTTTTTATCGCGCCAGCAAACAAGCATCTGAACAATTTGTTGAAGCTTATTACGAACGCTATGGATTAGAATATACAATATTACGTTATGGTTCATTATATGGGCGTAGAGCTGATAAGCGCAATGGTATTTATCGACTATTAAAACAAGCATTAGAAACTAAATCTATTACTTACGATGGTGATGGTGAATCCATGAGAGAATATATTCATGTTGAAGATGCCGCCAGATTAAGTGTAAAAATATTGGAACCAGATTATACAAACCGGCATATAATTCTGACTGGCCAAGAACGTATGCCAGTTAAAAATTTGATGAAAATGATTGCTGAAATGTTACCAGATGCGATAAATATTAATTATAGTGACAAGCCAATGTATGGACACTATATTATGACACCGTATGCATTTCATCCTAAAGTAGGACATAAATTGGTCGCAAATGATTATGTGGATTTAGGACAAGGACTTTTAGATTGTCTAGCAGAATTACATGAACATTATCACCAAAATGAACATGCAGAAGGTAATTGGCTGCTTGTTGATAATGAGGGAAAACATGAAATTTGAGGCGTTGATTTTTGATTTTGACGGAGTATTGGCTGATTCAGTTGAAGTAAAAACCAACGCATTTGCTAAATTGTTTGAAACTTATGGCGAAAGTACAGTTAAAAAAGTAATAGAGCATCACCTTACAAACGGTGGTATGACCCGTTATGAAAAATTTCGTATTTATTATAATGATTTCTTAGGAACTACCTTGTCTGATGACAAAATGACACAACTAGCCAATGAATTTTCCAAATTAGTCATTGACGAAGTGGTTGCAGCTCCTGAAATTGCTGGTGCCAACGAATTTTTACAGGAATTCAATAAAAAAATACCCTGCTTTATAAATTCTGCAACTCCAGAACAGGAAATTCAAACAATTGTTAGAAGGAGAGGATGGGATAGCTATTTCAAAGAAATATTAGGTGCCCCTACCACCAAAAGGGATAATCTAGCATATTTATTAGAAAAATACCAATTATCATCCAAAAATTGTATATTTTTTGGTGATGCAATGTCAGATTATAAAGCAGCTATAGCATGTGAAGTGCCATTTTTTTGCATTGCTAAGAATAAGACAACAC
This sequence comes from Candidatus Achromatium palustre, assembly GCA_001044195.1. Classification (GTDB taxonomy): domain Bacteria; phylum Pseudomonadota; class Gammaproteobacteria; order Chromatiales; family Chromatiaceae; genus Achromatium; species Achromatium palustre. Next base: position 24,948 of record LFCU01000259.1, on the reverse strand, counting down.
CATTACTAACTTCTGCCCCTAATATTAACTGGGCTAAAGATTTTTATGGAGTTAGACAATGGCTAAAATAATCTGGCTTTCTCATATTCTGAATAGCAAAACATCGGTTTATGGAGGTAATGGCAGTTTCATCCAATCAATCTAATATCGAAGATACCTGCTATTGAAGTGGATCACATAATGTGTAATATTTTTTGTAGGTTAATTCTACTTTGTCACATTAAAACTTAACTTATTAATTTCCAAAGAATTGATGCAAAGTGTTGTTTTTTCATAAAATAAAGGTCTTATTTGGTAATCTGACAAAATAGAATTAATTAATAAATCATAAAGGGGAATTTGATATGGGTTTGGTTTGTTTTACGCATATTTTTTATGGTTATAAGGGAAAGTTAAATATATTTTAACATCAAAAACGTTCTCCCCCAAATCCGTTACAAAGAGTCATTTCGTTGGACTCGCACAACGGAAGGAGAACGGACGAGGTTAAATTGGCTGAACGATAATTAGGTTTATCAGCGAGTCAGTTCAACAGCTAACAAAAGCATCAAGCGGACTTACAGCCGCTTATGCGTGACGTTAGCTACCAAAATTCAACAACGAAATAAGGAGCAGAAAATGTCAGCAATCTTGTCAAAAATAAAAAAGGCACATAGAGAAGGAAGGCTTATCCCTGCGGTGAAATCACGCATAACGCCATACTCACAAGGTTTAAAGTATATTTTTCACGATCCTGCTTCAAACAATGTGATGCTACATTCACCCAATTATGTTGAGCCATCCAAAGATAAAAGTGAAGTAGAATTAGTTGAAAGAATTTTCCAGGCATTTAAAAAAATGAAAGAAGATCAGAAAAAGGAGCCTGATTTGTATCTTCCTTCATCGCTTTGGCAACAGCAGATAAATATCAGTTACTCTTATTTTACTGATGCCCTTCGATCCAATAATTTAGATAAATTTCATTTCTTTTTGTCTAACTTTGGTTCTTGGAAACAATATCACGGTATTGAATCAACGATGTTAATTAGAGATAACATGAAAACTCTGATTGGAAGGCGATATTTGAAAAATGTAATATTCTATAAGAATTTGAAAAACTGGCAATGGATTTATAACAGTAGAAAACCGATATCATGCTTAACCTATCCCATACATGGTAATCAATCGGGAGCATATATAGAAGGTGCATTTGTAGGTGTTGGTTCGTTTTTTAATGAAATCTATGGTTCCATATTGAGTGGGTTACTTGATGATGTAGAACGTCCTGTTGTTGCAGATCTTGGTGCTGGTTATGGAAAACTCGCATATTTTACTTTGCGTGATATCAAAGACTGCTGCTTTATTGACTTTGACTTGCCAGAAACTCTTTGTTTGGCTGCATATTATCTTATGAAGTCGTGGCCAGAAAAGAGAGCATTGTTGTATGGTGAAGAGGAATATTCAGTAGAATCACATAATAATTATGAATTGATCTTTATGCCATCTTATGAAATAGAAAAGGTTAGTAAGAATTCTATAGACCTATTTATGAATATAAATAGCTTGGGTGAAATGACACGAGAGGCAGCAAGTAACTATATTCATCATGTTGCAAATTCAACAAGATATTTTTTCCACATGAATCATGATATCTTCCCTAATGTATATTCTGATAACTCGCCTGGCCTATTGGGATATGAGTATCCAGTACCAAAAGATAAATTCAAGCTGCTTTTTAGATACCCTGATGTTGGACATATGCTATATCAAGGAAGATTAGATTATTATATGGATATATTTTTGTATTTATATGAACGGAGGAGTTGATGTGGCTAACAAAGTGCTGCACCGGACGCTCGTACCTAGGGTGTTCATTCTGTAACACACTTCACCCAATTTTTATTCATCCAATAATTTAAAAATATTATATATTACATATAGTTATTAAATATATGGAGATAAAAAATGTATTTCATGCTAATTTATGTATCGTTGCTATATATTTGCATATTGTTTTATGCATTATTTTACGATTTTAAGAACATAAAATATGTAGGAAAGATTTTTATAAAATGAACACCCTAGCTCGTACCTCGCGCTGGTGAGCTTTGTCGTTATCTTTTGCTTTGAAAGTTCAGTGCCCGTGTTGGACAATGAGATTAGAGAGATTGTTAAACGGAGAGGCTGGAGTAGCTATTTCAAGGAAGTGTTAGGTGCCCCTAATACTAAAAAGGATAATTTAGCTGCTTTGTTAGAACGCCATCAGTTAGTATCGGAACGTTGTTTATTTTGGGTGATGCAATGTCAGATTATAAAGCAGCTATAGCATGTGAAGTGCCATTTTTTTGCATTGCTAAGAATAAGACAACACCATTACTAACTTCTGCCCCTAATATTAACTGGGCTAAAGATTTTTATGGAGTTAGACAATGGCTAAAATAATCTGGCTTTCTCATATTCTAAATAGCAAAACACCTGCCTATGGTGATAATGGAAGTTTCCAGATCAAATCTGACAAGTCATTATCTCAAGGTGATTCGTGCAATACAGTAAATTTATGCTTTTCAAATCACCTAGGTACTCATGTAGATGCGCCCAAGCACTTTATTCAAGAAGGCAAGACTGTTGACAATTATTTAGCTGAAGAATGGGTATTTGAATCACCATTATTATTAGATGTAAAAGCAAATCCTGGACAAATCATAGAACCTAAAGACATTGAAGTGAAACATAAAAATGACAAAACAGACTTACTATTGATTCGCACACAGTTCGAACAGTATAGAGAAAGCGAAATATATTGGAAAGAAAATCCAGGGATTAGCCCAGAATTAGCGGTTCATTTAATCAATCTGTTTCCGTCTTTACAGGCTATTGGATTAGATACTATATCACTTTCAAGTTATCAACACCGACAAGTAGGACGTTTAGCACATCAAGCCTTTTTGAATAAAGGGTTACGAATTTTTGAAGATCTTGCATTGGCAAAGGTGAATAATTTACAACAAGTGATAGCCTTGCCGCTACGGTTTGCTGATGCTGATGGGGCACCTTGTAGTGTTGTTGGGTGGGAAAAATAAACATATTTAGCATAATTAACATCAAATATCTATCAAAAAAACATGTCATACACTAAATTAAATCTATAATGAAATAGGTGTGTTATAATCGGATGAAATTGTCGATTTCAAATATCATTTGGGAAAAAGGAATTGAAAACCTAGAAACTTTTTTTCATCTAGTAAGCAAACAGGGTTTAAGTCATGTGGAATTGGCTTTAAATTGTTTTTGGGAAGAACCGGTTGAAGCAAGTCAGAAAAAAATATCCCAACTAAAGGATTTATTGAATAAGTATCAACTTAATATTGCTTCACTTCATTCTCTTACTTTTACAAGGGAAGATTTGGAGTTGTTTGGAACAAAAGTTAAAAGGAAAGAACTATCTGACTATTTAAAACGATATTTGGATTTATCCCATGAACTTGATGTTCCAAATATTGTTTATGGTTCCCCAAAATCTAGGAAAAGAAATGGATTATCTGTAGACAAATGTAATCAAATTTTTTTGGATTTCCTTGGGGATTTGGACTCTTATAAAGGAGAAACTAATATCAATATTGAACCCTTACCAAAAAGTTATTGTGAATATCTCAATACTTTTATAGAGACAGTTCAACTTTTAAAAAATAGAGACTGGAAAAATATTTTTATTCAACTGGATGTTCGAAGCATTATAGAAAGTCAAGAAAACATAAAAGAAATTTTTAGTTACCATGAATACATAAAACATTGTCATGTAGGAGACCCCGGCTTAAGAACACCCGGTCTGGAGTTCAAGGATATTCATCAAACTATTAGGAATGAGTTAGCTAATTGTGATTATAAGGGAGTTTTTACAGCTGAAGTCATTGCAGAAAACCCAAATAACAGATTAAAAGAATCTATTTACTGTATCAATCGTTTAAAAGAGTATTATTATTGAGAAAGGTAAAACAAATGCAGAAACCGCTGGTTTTGATAACTGGGGCAAGTAGTGAAATTGGTACAGCTTTAATAAAACGGATAAATGATCAAATAGATGGTTCATATTTATTTACCTGCTTTAGACAAAGCGAAAGTATCTTTGATGCGGAAACATTATGTGTTGACTTGTCCAAGAAAGAAGAAATTGAAAAATTTGCAGAGTCTATTAAATATAAAGAAATAACTCACTTTATTCAATTACAAGGTAGCACCATAATGCAAGATAATATAGAAAACCAAAGTTTTGATTCTTTGGAATTTAATTTAAATATTAATTTGCATTCTTCTATATTGATACTCAGACACATCATTGCTGGAATGAAAACTAGACAATTTGGGCGTATTGTATTAATGAATACGGCTTCATCTGAATATGGAGGTGGGATTGATAGTTTTGGTTATGGACTTGCAAAACATGCTGTGAGTTATGTAGTGAAATATTTGGCTAAACACTATAGTAAATACAACATTTTAACAAATTGTGTTTCTCCCGGATTAATTGCGACTAAAATTCATCAAACTACCTTTGGTCGATCTAAGGAAGATATTGAAAATCGTTCTACTACTGTAAGAGTGGGACATGCGGGAACAGCTGATGATGTAGCAAAAGTTATTTTTGGACTTTCTTTTGATAATGAGTTTATTTCTGGAGAAAATATCAAAATAGATGGAGCCGATTTTATTTAAGGAGAAGAATATGTTAAAACGTTTTTGTACAGATTATCGTTGTTTGTGTCTTTCGGAAAATGAACCACAAGCAGCAAGTTTTGAAATTGTCACAAAGAAAACAAGAAATGGAGATGGTCTTTGGGAAAAATGCTGTCTTTGTGAACAAGTTATCAACCGGACAGGCGTTCCAAAAGAAGAACAAGAAGAATATTACAATGATACTTATATTAGAACAAATTCTTATTCAAAAGGAGAAATTTTATCTGCAAGAACGCACTTTGAAGCTCGATTGAATTCTATCAAAGAGCGCGCTGAATTTTTGCTTCCATATCTTTCCAAAGATTCAACTGTGTTTGAGTTGGGAGCAGCCACAGGTGAGTTACTTTACCTTCTTAAGGATCATATTGGTTTTTGCTACGGAAATGAATTAAATAGTCTCTATGCCCAATTCATTCAAGACGAATTGGGTATAGATGCCACAGATCGAAACTATTTTCAACTGACATTTGAAGAAAAGTTTGACTGTATTCTAGCCTTGAATACAATTGATCATATTCACGATACCTTTGAAACAATGGAAAAAATATATAAAGATTTGAAAACCGGTGGTTTGTTTTATGTAGAAGTTCCAAATGATCAACAGGCTTTGAAACAATACCTTCCTTTGGAAAGTAGAGAGAAATTTAAGACTTTTATGTATCAACAAGCTCATTATTATTCTTTTACTTTTGATACATTGAAAAAATTTATTGAACAGTTCGGTTTTGAAATACTGGATGAGAGATCTCGTCATGATTATACTTTATTGAATTATTTGAACTGGCATTTCACTGGCAAACCACAAAGTGTCTTACGTGAAGCAAAAGAAGAGACTGACTTATGTAATGGTGAATCAGCCTTTGAACAAGATATGAATAAGTTGTTTGGAGAATTTGACAAGCAATTTAGGGAAATTATTACTAAAAACAAAGTCGGTGAATCAATCTGTATATTAGCAAGAAAAAAATAGATTTATATGAACTTTTTTATTATATGATAAAATGGGAATAAAATAAATAGTTACAAATTTATGGTTTTTAATGAAAAAACATAACAATCGCTTGAAATCACCACCCGTGACAATAGTTCATAAAAAACAACGAAAACCTTTTTCCTACACTGGCAAGTGGATATACTTTGGTCAGGATTATCTTGACATGAAGAAGTGGGAAAAAAGTCTGTCAAAAGCAGAACGAATTTCTTTTGTTTCTTTGCTACAGGAATCTTCAGAAGAACTTCGTCGTCCTTTTGTGGAATGGGTTTCCGAAGCTGGCCATGCCTATGGTGATTCATTGGATTGGTGGATGACATGGTTGGCAGGTAGAAATAATATGGCAAGTCCTACTTTTACACATATATGCTATCTACATATTTTACGGCAAATACTAAATAAAAATCAGGATCCCTTGCTGATAATATGTGAAGATTGGTTCCTATTATGGTCAATTGAACGTTTTTTACGCTCAGAAGGTTATTATATTGAATATACTCCAAGATGGAGAAGCCGGTTATTTATTGATGCTGTTGTTGGTGTTTTTATTTTTGTAGCTAAGTGGAGTTATGCATTATTCAAACTGTTTGAGGCATTTTGGGCTGCGAGAACTACACGATATTTTGAACAAAGTATCCCAGTTAAAAGTGAATCACACTCTTTTTTGATACATGCCTGTATTGATGAAAAAGTATTTCAACATAATGAAGTATTTCATGATCGTTATTTTACAAAACTTCCCTCTTGGCTTAAAACACAAGGGCATGAGGTCACAATTCTTGTATGGCTTTTTAATATACAAAGTTCTGTACATCAAGCATACAAATGGTTTCGCAAACATCCTGACAGATTCTTAATTCCAGAAGATTATATTTGTATCTGGGATTATTTTCCATGTTTTTTGCAGGTGTTAAGGACTGGCAACATACTGCGTGGTAATAATTTTTTTCAGGGATTTGATATAACTACATTAGTCTGGAGAGAACGGTTAGACAATATTTCTAAAGCATCATTTATAAAATTTTTAATTTATCAGCCAATATTAAGGCGATGGTTGGATGCTGGAAACCACTGTGACACATTTATTGATACTTTTGAGAATATGCCAGTAGAACGTCCTCAAATTAAGGTATTACGAAAATATGCTCCAAAATGTAGAATTATTGGTTACTATCATAGCCTGGTTACAAAAGAGTTTATGGCTTATCATTTCACAAAAGAAGAATGGAAGCTTGATATTTTCCCTGATATGATTGTAACTAATGGTAACTTTGCACGCAAAATATTAATTAAGCAGGGAATACCAGTAGAGCGGGTAATAGCCGGAGCGGCATTAAGACAAGATTATTTATGGCAAAAAACATCAAATAATTTGATTATCAGAAGAGATGTGCTTGTGCTGCTTTCTATGGACTTAGGCAGTGCTATAGAACTAATATTAAGAATCTATGATGTAAATGATTTTTTGCATTCAATAGGGGTAACTGTAAAATTAAAACCACACCCTATGGTCAAAACTAGCCACTTACTGGTCAAATCTGGAATTGGCTCAATGCCAGAGAATTGGGAATGGGCAATGGGATATCTTCAAGAACATTTAGATTCTGCTGTCGTGGCAATAGGGACTATGACTGCTTCACTCTACGATGCAGCAGCATCAGGATGTATAGTAATCCCACTTGCTAGGGAACTGAGTCTGATGAGCAATTATCTTGATCTTTTTGATGAAAACATGAATGATACTAGTAAAACAGTGTTACCTATTGAGTTAGCATCTATCTTAAAATCAATACTTACAACTTCTTTGAAACAAAGACAAGTAAAGTCCTCTGAACTTGCTCAACTCATCCGTTATAGCCTTAACGAACCTAATGATTCTAACATGATGGTTTTTATAAATTAAGTGCTCGTAATGGTAAATTAATATTAGACATTAGACCGATTTTTATAATCAACTGAATTTAATAGATAAAATTTTTAATTTTTCATGATGAAATCGAGATTTTAGTTAAAATCGGTATAATGTCTATTATACGGTCACTAAATATGATACGACTTTACCAAACAGAATGGCAAGGGATTCAGTTTGAGAGTTTTGCAAAACTTTCCACTACTAAATTGGCAGATGCAAAGTTCTATGATAAATTTTATCAAGCTTTTTTCAACGTAATAATAACTGGGAAGATATTGACGCTGATTGGCGAAAACAAAAAGCGGCAGTGGCGAAATTTATTCTGTCACGATTTAATAATGATAACCAAGAACATGTGTTATCAGTAAGCTGTGGTATCGGTTATATTGAACATTGTATTTTAAATACTGGTTTCTCATCTAGAAATTTAGATGTCACTGAGGTAACTGATACATCACTTCGTTGGCTCCGCACAGAAATACCGCCCGAAAATATTCATATTGGCTTTATTCCAGACTGCTTGAAGCAAAAATCTGACCAAGCATATTACGATTACATATATGGAGTGGCTGTGGAATATACTATGCAACAAAATGAGTTGATCGATTTTTTAGCCAATTTAAAAAAAATTCTTACAACCTGATGGACGTTGTTTGTTAATTTCAGCTTCGTATGAGAAAAACTCCATAATAGAATCCACAAAGCGTAATATTAAGAATATTATAAAATGGCTGCTTCATTTGATAGTATCCGTGCACTTGGGCAGTTTTGGGGGTGGATAAGATCAGAAAAAGAAGTTCAATATTCTATCCATTCTATTTACTCGATAAAAGGTAAAAAATAGTGATATGTTACGACTTTCTCGTTCAATAGTTTCTCAACAAGAAGCTAATGCTGTAAGCCGTGTTCTGTTAAAAGACGGTTATTTAGGTATGGGCAATGAAGTACAAGCCTTTGAAACCGAATTAGCCGATTTTGTGGGTACCTCACATGAATCTGTGATTTGTGTAAATTCAGGTACGGCGGCACTACATTTAGCAGTACAAGCGGTTTTAAATCCCGGCGATGAAATCTTGGTGCAATCCCTCACTTATGTTGCATCATTTCAAGCCATTTCTGCCGTTGGTGTTGTACCTATTGCTTGTGAAGTATTACCTGACAGTCTTACAATTGATTTAGATGATGCTAAACAACGTTTGACTGCACGTACCAAGGCGATCATGCCAGTACATTATGCCAGTAATCCCGGTGATTTAGATGCTATTTATGCTTTTGCCAAAGAGCATAATTTGCGTGTTATAGAAGATGCAGCTCATGCTTTTGGTTGTACTTATCAAAATCATAAAATTGGTAGTTTTGGTGATATTATTTGTTTTAGTTTTGATGGTATAAAAAATATTACTAGTGGTGAGGGTGGAGCGGTAGTAACAACTGATTCAATAGTTGCCGAAAAGGTGAAAGATGCAAGGTTGTTGGGTGTTGAGAAAGATACGCAAAAACGTTTTAGCAATGAGCGTAGCTGGGAATTTGATGTAACTCAACAGGGTTATCGTTACCATTTAAGTAATGTTTTTGCTGCTATTGGACGAGTACAGTTAAAACGTTTTCCAACAGAATTTGCACCTAAACGTATAGCATTGGCTAAAGTATATCGTACTAGGCTTGCAAAAATAAGCGGCATCCAATTGTTGTCAACCGACTTAGGGGCTATAATTCCTCATATTCAGCCAATTCTTGTCTTACAAGGACAACGGGATAGGCTTCGCCAATTCCTAGTGAAACAAGGCATTCAAACTGGCATTCACTACAAACCTAATCACTTGTTAACCTATTATGGCGGAGGTAAGACACAGTTGCCAATCACAGAACAACTTTATAATGAATTATTAAGTTTGCCATTGCATCCCGGTTTAACTATAGATGATATTAATCAAGTATGTGATGTAATAAATAGATTTTTTAATGAAAATTGAAATATGAAAACAGTTATTCTTTGTGGTGGCTTAGGCACCCGTTTAAGTGAAGAAACCCAGTTAAAGCCTAAACCTATGGTTGAAATTGGTGGAATGCCAATTCTTTGGCATATTATGAAATGCTATTCCCATTATGGATTCAAGGAGTTTTTTTTAACCTTGGGCTATAAGGGAGAATTTATAAAAGATTATTTTCTAAACTATCATCCCCATGCTAGTGATGTTACTGTTGAACTAGCAACAGGACAAGCAACTTATGCGAATACAACAACTGAAGATTGGATTGTAAATTTGATAGATACTGGTAAACAAACCTTGACCGGTGGACGTTTACATCGCCTAAAACAAAAATTATCTTCAGAGAATACCTTTATGTTGACTTATGGAGATGGAGTTGCTGATGTTGATATTGAAGCATTGGTGCAATTTCATAACCAACATGGTAAATTGGCAACGATGACAGCAGTGCGACCACCAGCTCGATTTGGTACAATGATTTTTGATGGCAATCAAGTTGTAGATTTTCGTGAAAAACCACAAACAGGTGAAGGCTGGATTAATGGTGGTTTTTTTGTATTTGAACGTGCTGTTTTTGATTATCTGGATGGAGATAATACCATTTTAGAACAAGAACCATTAGAAAATCTTGCTCGTGATGGTCAACTTATGGCTTATAAACATGATGGTTTTTGGCAATGTATGGATACATTACGTGATAAAAATAATTTAAATGAAATATGGAGTCAGGCGCAAGTTCCTTGGAAAGTATGGAGTGATAACATTTAATGTTTGCTGATATTTATGCTGGTTCCCGTATATTAGTGACAGGGCATACTGGCTTTAAAGGTTCATGGCTTTGTACTTGGTTGTTGGAATTGGGAGCTAAAGTAGCAGGATATTCCCTAAATGTTCCAAGTGAGCCAGCCAACTTTGAGGTTTTAGGATTAGAAGAACAAATTCATCATTACCAAGGTGATGTGCGTGATAGAAATAAATTAAAGCAGGTTTTTGCAACATTTCAACCAGAAATTGTATTTCATCTTGCCGCCCAGGCTCTAGTCAAACGTTCATATCAAGAGCCTATCGTCACTTTTGAAACTAATACCTTAGGCACGATGAATGTTTTAGAAACTATTCGCCAACACTCTTCTGTACATGCAGCAGTTATTATTACTAGTGATAAATGTTATCAAAACGTAGAATGGGTGTGGGGATACCGCGAAAATGATCGCATTGGTGGTGATGATCCTTATAGTGCCTCTAAAGGCTGTGCTGAATTGATTGCAGCTTCCTATATGCATTCCTATTTTCAGAATGAATGGCCCAAAATTGCAACCACTCGTGCTGGTAATGTCATTGGTGGCGGCGATTGGGCAGCAGATAGAATTGTACCAGATTGTATCCGTGCTTGGTCAGAAGGAAAATCAGTAACTATACGTAATCCTAATGCGACTCGACCTTGGCAACATGTTTTGGAACCGCTAAGTGGTTATTTATGGTTAGGAGCCAATCTTTATCAAGGCAATAATCATCTAAAAAACGAATCTTTTAATTTTGGTCCACAAGCAACGGTTAATCAATCAGTTGAAGTTTTAATTGCTCAAATGGCAAAACATTGGGACGGAGTAACTTGGGAATCTCTTAAAAAAGACGGAAACCAGCCAGAAGCAACCTTACTCAAACTAAGTTGTGATAAAGCCTTACATCATCTAGGTTGGTACGCAGTATTACCATTTGAAGAAACAGTGAGTTTTACCAGTGAATGGTATAAAAATTATTATACTAAAGACACAGATTCAATGTTTGAATTTACTCAAAAACAGATTGCACAATACATTTCAAGAGCAAAAAGTGAAGGTTTGTTATGGACAAATTAGATAATAATGAACAAATTGAAGGAGTAATAGTTCAACCATTAAAGCAGATTGTGGATGAACGTGGTACAGTATTGCACATGTTGAGAAAGGACTCACCACTATTTATGGGGTTTGGTGAAATATATTTTTCTGAAGTAAAATTTGATGTTGTGAAAGCATGGAAGCGTCATAAAAAAATGACACAACACTTTGCAGTGCCATACGGAAAAATTTTACTTGTTATTTATGATAGTCGAGAAGGTTCAAAAACTTTTGGTAAAATAAATAAATACCTACTTGGCAGACCAGATAATTATAATTTGCTTCGAATACCGCCACAAGTCTATTATGGATTTAAGAGTTTAAATGATACAGTTTCTTTAATAGCCAATTGTGCGGATATTCCACATTCTCCAGATGAGACTGAAAAAATTGATATAAATAATAATATTATACCTTACCAATGGAATTGAAAAGTATGAACAAACAACCCTTAGTAAGCGTCATAATGAATTGCCTTAATTGTGAAAAATACCTTAAAGAGGCAATTGATTCAGTCTATGCACAAACCTATAGTAATTGGGAAATTATATTTTGGGATAATGCCTCTACTGATAGGAGTGCGGAAATAGCTCAAAGCTATGATGATAAATTACGATATTTTCGTGGGAATGAAACTATTCCTTTAGGTGCAGCACGTAATAAAGCTATTCAACAAGTACAAGGTGAATTTATTGCCTTTCTTGATTGTGATGATCTTTGGTTACCTGAAAAGTTGGAAAAACAAATTCCATTGTTCGCAGATACTGAAGTTGGATTGGTTTATTCTGATATGGAATCTTTTAATCAAAAAGGAGATAGAAAAAAAGTCTCAAGCCAAAAAAAATATTATCGAGGTTATTGCTTTGAACAACTGTTAATAAATTACTTTTTAAGTATGCCAACAGTTATTATTCGTAAAAATGCAGTTTTAAAACAAACATATGCGTTTTATAACAACTTCCAAATAGGAGAAGAAGCGGAATTGTTTACTAGACTTGCGTATGATTGGAAAATTGACTATGTTGACGAAGTACTTGCACAATGGAGAGTTCATTCATCAAGTGCAACATGGGTAAGATACGATTTATTGGCATCCGAAAATAAGGTAATGTTAGATTTATTAAATGAACATATTCCTGAATTTAATAAACAATTCAAAAATGCTATTCGTCAAAAGAAAGCATGGATAGATAAAGTATCTGTAATAGAATTATGGATGAAGGGTGCTGGTAAAGAAGCGCGTTCATTGATTTTAAAATCATCACATAAAAATATAACTTTGATAGCTATTTATTTTTTAAGTTTTTTTTCGGCACGGTTTATGTTGCCGTTGATTTTTAGAATAAAGGGTTCTGCTGTTTATACGGTAGTGCTTCAAAGGTTATTGGTAGAACTCTCGAACCATCAAGCTTCATGTATCAAAAACCACTAACCTTTAATCGTTCGCATGCAGAGCGTGGGAACGATAAAAAATGCCATCTCTAGTTGCTCTGAATGGCCCTGTAGCAATGAAGCTTTATCAAGATGGTAGTTGTTATCCTAAGGATCAGATTATTGAAGTGGAGGCATTAAGATATCTATATTTACAGGAAGCTATAGCAAATCGGCATATAACGATAAACAACCCTTCAAAAAACTTGCAAATATTGGTGTTAGGTGATTATTCTCCAAATATTACGCACCATTAAATGGAATTGTTGCAAACTGCTGCATCTAGTTTGCCAACTGAAACTCGTTATATTGTGAGACCACATCCAACCTGCAAGATCAATCCAACAAACTATCCAGCACTTCCCTGTGAGATCAGCAGTTCTCCTCTGGAAGAGTTACTTGAGAACTCTGATGTAGCTTTTACAAGCAATATTACTTCGGCAGCTATAGATTCTTACTGCTTTGGAATACCTGTAATCTCAGTACTTGATGGAAATGCTTTTAATATGAGTCCTCTTAGAAGTATAAAAAACATTGTATATGTTACATCTACGGATGAGTTGACAACAGCATTGAGTAATATCAGACAACATCAACGCAAGTTAGGTAAACCTTATTTCTGTTTAGATAAGAAATTACCAATATGGCGTAATTTATTAGACTTATATTAGACTTATAGAAATGCGACTCAAGGCCATAAGTTATTGAAAAGTTACCCTAAATAATAACTATGTCGAGCTTATAGTATTCATTATAAAAACATAATCTGATCCCAACAACTTAATTTTTAAAAAAATGAAAAAAATATTGATAACAGGTGGAGCTGGATTCCTTGGTTCGCATTTGTGTGAGCACTTGGTAAAGGATGGCCACGATGTTTTATGTGTAGACAATTTTTTTACTGGTAGCAAACGGAATATACTTCATCTAATGAGGCATCCTCATTTTGAATTGCTGCGCCACGATGTAACTTTTCCGCTGTATGTAGAGGTAGAGCAAATTTATAACTTGGCCTGCCCAGCCTCGCCCATTCACTACCAATTTGATCCAGTGCAGACTACTAAAACCAGTGTCCATGGAGCAATTAATATGCTGGGGTTAGCTAAACGAGTAGGTGCTCGCATTTTACAAGCTTCTACTTCTGAAGTTTATGGTGATCCAGAGGTACATCCACAAATAGAATCATACTGGGGACGAGTTAACCCGATTGGACCAAGATCATGCTACGACGAGGGTAAGCGTTGTGCAGAAACTTTGTTTTTTGATTATCAGCGACAACACAATCTGGATATAAAAATAATCCGTATCTTCAACACCTATGGACCTCATATGCATCCTAATGATGGCAGGGTTGTTAGTAATTTTATCATGCAAGCTTTACGTAATGAAGATATAACCATATATGGAGATGGTGCTCAGACACGTAGTTTTTGTTATGTCGACGATATGATTAGAGGATTTGTAAGCATGATGGAAAGCGATACTGGTTTTTTTGGACCTGTAAATGTGGGTAATCCTGATGAATTCACGATATTGGAATTGGCAGAAAAAATAATTCGGTATACGGCTAGTAGATCACGATTGACTTTTAAGCCATTACCTATAAATGACCCAAAACAACGGCAACCCAATATTGCATTGGCTCAAGAAAAATTAGGGTGGAAACCAACAATAACATTGGATGATGGGTTAAAAGAGACTATTGCCTATTTTCGTAACCTTTTGAACCAATAAATAGTATTTTATGGCAATATCAAATATCCATGCTATTCCTTGCGTATCAGTATTAATGACTGTTTACAATGCTGAAGCGTATGTACGTGATTCTACATGGACTTTTTATAGCTCCTTCTGCTCTTTGGAAAAATGGTCCAATGCGTCGATTTTGGGGAGCTAAATTTTAATTGTATTAGCAAATCTATATTATAGTAGTTTTCCAGTCTATTCATAGGGCGTACATAGCGCACACCATAAGCATAAGCAATGTAGTGAAATAAATGACTAAAGAAATAATAACATGGCATCAGATGCTTAAATCGTTATGGATTTTTCTGGAAGAGGAAAAAGGGAAATTCGGATTCTATGTAGCCTTAAACTTTATATCTCATGCAAATGACATCATCCTGCCATTTATGATTGGATTAATTATTAATTATTTTATGAAATATACAAAAGGAGATGACTTAACCATATTCTACATTTATGTAGCTATTGTACTATTTTCTTCCATTACAACTGCTCTCATTAGAATGGTAGCTAAGAGAAAATTGGCGGAAGTTGGAATAAGCACTAAATTTAGAGTTAGAAATTTTGCCTTTGAAAGGCTCTTAGGATTTTCTCTAAAATGGCATGAAAATGAAAATACTGGTAATAAGATAGAAAAAATAAACACAGGTTCAAATAGCTATGAAAAGATTATTGGTATCTTTAATACAGATTTACTTGGTTTAACATTAATGCTGACCGGCGGGCTAGTATTTTTTGCATTTTTAGGATTATATTTTTTGTTATTTTTTAGTGTGTATTTCATGCTGTATATTTTAATTCTTAAGTATTTTTTACAAAAGCAATCGGAACTTGAAGAGGAGAAGAATAAAATTAAGGAACAGGTTTCTGGATCACTTGTTGAGGGTGCAAGTAACATACTCTCGATAAAATCCAGTGGATCCTCTGAATCACTCCAAGCATCGATGCAAGCCAAGGAAGTATTATTAAAAAAGATCCAATTTAGAAATATTGAATTAACCAATAATAAGAGCAAAGTCATCAATCTCCTTATTTCATTTGGGTTATGCATATTCTTATTATTGTTGGGACACTCAGTTGCAAACGAGTTGATTGAAGTTGGGTTTATCGCAACGGCATTTGTTTACTACAAACAGATAACTGGTTCTTTTTGGAATATAAATGGTATAATCAACAATCTAGCAGTAATTCGTTCGGCAATTAACAGAATCATTCCTATTTTAGAAGATAAAGAAGAGAGCTATTTTGGCAATAAAATTTTAGATAAAAGCTGGCAAACTATCGCTTTTGAAAATGTGTATTTCGCATACGCTAAAGACCGAAATGCCCTAGCTAATGTGTCTTTCCAGATAAAAAAGAAAGAAAAAATAGGTATAGTAGGCCATTCTGGCAGTGGCAAATCAACTTTGTCTAAATTGATGCTAGGTTTGTATAAAATAACTTCGGGAACAATCAAGTTTGACAACGATGATTATCATATATATTCACATAAAAGTTTGCTTAACAATATTTCTCAAGTATTGCAAGAAACGGAAATGCTTAATGTGTCGCTTCAGAATAATATCACAATGTTTAGAGAAGTGGACACAAGTTTACTCATGAAGTCTATAAAAACTGCTCAATTAGAAAGTTTGATTAAAAAATTGCCAAATGGACTAGATACCTTGATTGGAGAAAAGGGTTATAAACTATCAGGTGGGGAAAGACAACGAATTGGTATTGCAAGGGCCATCTGCAAAGATGCAGATATTTTAATCCTGGATGAGGCAACATCCGCCCTTGATTCCAAAACTGAAGCCAAAATTCAAGCAGGCATAGATGCCTTACAAGATAAAACAATTATTATTATCGCGCACAGACTTTCAACGCTCAAAGGTGTTGATAAAATCATAGTTCTTGATCAAGGCAGGCTTGTCGAGCAAGGTGCCTACCAAGAATTGGCAAATGATACCAAATCAGTATTTTATGGTATGTTAAAAACGCAGCAGCCTACATGATGGGTAGAACGCAATGAGCAAAGCGAATGAAGAAACCCCTATCAATATATTGATCTTTTTGAATGATGGGTTTCGCTTCGCTCTACCCAACCTACATCTTGAATACTATTTAGTTAACATATTAAGGTTTACTCAATGCTTTCTATCATTATCCCGTGGCGGGATCGGCCACAACTTGCATCAACTATCGTAAAGTTTTATGAAGCTGCCGATGAACTACAAGGTGAAATCGTTATTGTCAATTTTGGTGGTGATTATACATTGCTAGATAGCCTGATTCCGCAGCAAAATCGGCAACATATCAAAATCATTAACCTGACAGGGATTCCCTATTTTAATCTATCGGCAACTCGCAATATTGGTATCCATTATGCAAGTCATGATCTGCTATTTTTATGTGACTGTGATATATTAGTAGATAGCACCGTTATCAAAGATAATGTACAGCTTTTAAATAATCATGATAACGTCTTTATCAACCCAGAAGGTGTATTTGAGACTGATGGAGAATGGTATCGTAAAACAGGAACTATAACCCATATTCGCATGGGGTTGGGACTAACATTTGATAATGGCCGTTCGGTTGAAACCTTCAATCAAGCCATAAATAGAGAAAACGGCACACGTGCTGGAAAAGGACTAATGTTTATCCATAAATCCATGTTGCTTGCCATCAACGGCTATAATTCAGTTTTTGAGGGCTGGGGTTGGGAAGATACTGATTTAGTGATTCGGCTCCAAGCGACATTGGGAGCAAAACCGATGTTACAAGGATTCTTCACTCATTTATCACATGGTGATGCAGAACGGGTGCAGCATTACGAAATTCAAGATCGGCATAAAAGCAACCGGGCAGCATATGAAATTGGGCTGGCACGGTATGATAAAGGGAATTTTTTGGGTACTTACCAAGAAGATATCAAACGATTCAGTGAATGCGAAGTTATTCAATATTGCTAATACAGAGATAGCTTATACTTTTTACATAAAATTTTAGAAGTAAAATGAAATTTCATTTTATTAGTCCATTCCATAATCATGGCGACTATATTCTGGAACACTACGAATCTATTCGCCGCCAAACTTATCAAAACTGGGAAATTATTTATATCAACGATGCCAGTACCAATGATACTGTTAAACTAATTCCTAAAGATGATCGCATCACCTTGATTAGTAATTCCAAGCGGTATGGGCCATTATTTAGCCGTTATCATGGTATTACCCATCAGCAGCGTCAACCTGACGACATTATGGTATTGCTAGACAGCGATGATTGCTTGCTAGATGATGGTGCGCTAGATTATCTCGCTACCCAATATCAGCAAGATTATCAGCTTGGATATGGCAACTTTTATTATAGTACAGGCAAAAAAGGTTGTACCTATCCCTATAGCTATGAAAACTTTAATCGTGATTATGACTGGCGCGGCTATCATCTGTGCAGTTTCCGCTATGGACTATATGCGCAATTTTTGGCACAAGACCCAAACCTGTTAAGCTACAAGGATAATGCTGGCAACTTTTTTACTCGCTGTACTGATTTTGCCCTCTTTACTCCATTACTAGAGTTGTGTGTACATAACAATTTGCAAAGTTTTATGAATGAACGCCCTATAATGTGGTATCGAGTACACCCCAATAATATAGCCTGTACTCCAGGACAGCGTACCGATGTTAAGAATTACCTAGATAGTACGGTACGCCCCAGGCCAGCTTTGTACCCAACTTAGGCAAAACTATGAATCATCTATATAAATAGCTATGTTGATACCAATTAACACTAGGAATCCATTTCATGCAAACTATCCAAATCACTTCGCCTCTATTGACGGATTTAACCTTCTATCTTAATGTGTATAAAGATGTAGAACTACTAGACGTATGTCTTAATCAATTACGCAGGGTTTATCCCGACACCAATGTTATTCTACGCACAGATGGCGATTCTGATCCAAAAATTGCCCAAGTAGCAAACCATTATAACGCACAATGCTACTATGGCGAACGTCTCATGCCTTTAGAAAAAGGCGGCCAGATAGTCCATGAAATGTTGCGCCTATTTTTGAAACATCCCACCCCTTATCTATTTAAAATTGATCCAGATACCTGCATTGCTCACCCATTTAATAGCTTGCCAAATGAACCTTGCGTATTTGGCAGAAAACAAGGTACCTGGGAAAATGAACCCATCAGCCTACCTTCTATTCAAGGGGGTTGTCTTGGCATTACAAAAGATGTAGCACAACGCTTCTATGATTCCAACTTCTTCCTTGACCCCGCTTTGGCACAACGCCCACCACCTTGGGTACTTAATGAAAAGCTGCGCCCTCGTCCTATGGTATCAGGCTTGACCAGTATCGACTGGACTGTTGGCTGGGCCTGTAAACAGATGGGTATTAAGGTACTTGATTGGCCAGAAATCAAAAGTGAGTGGAAAATATCGCCAGAAAACCACGATTTACGTTATGCTGTTACACATCCTCATAAATCAGCGGAAGACTTTAAAAAATGCCTACCAGCATTAGGAGACTAATGCAACCTATTAATATAAAAGCAAATTAGCGTGATAATAATATAGCTAGGAGGACTGAGGAATGTCCTGCATAAGAGATAGGGTGGAAATCTATAACGCTAGTTGTGAGTCCGTAAAGAGGACTATTCTCATAGCTCTAAAACGTAAGTATTCCACTTATAGATACGTAGACACCGCATTAACTAGTGAGAATGTTATCAAAACTCTTATAAAGCCATATATTTGGACCCTGCTTTTAAGTACAAGTCTGACTATAGTTATAGAGCCAGATGTAAAAGGGTGTAAAGTTACAGCTCAAACAAAGTCACAAGATTTTATCGGCGGAGATATTTTCAATTTCTATAACAGGTATCTGAATCGTCTTTTTGGTGATATAAACGATAACTTGCAAAAAAATGGTCCAGAAATCGCATAGGGTTTAGCTAACAAACAGGTAAACCTGATGCCTAGCTTGTAGGGTGGGAGAAGCAACACGAATCCCGCCTTATGGGACTGGTTCAGTCTGATGTTTGAATATAACATCATAATTATATGGTTGTGGCCCAAAGGTTAGTGATTTTTAATTGATTGATTTATAAAAGCTATTCACGAGCAACAGTTGAATTATAATGATGAACAAAATTCCAAATGGCACCAATATGGTTTGTCAACTTTTTAGAAAATGCGAGTGTCTTTCTGACTAAACGTGACACTCTCTGTCTTAAAGTGCAATTGAATCTTTCAATGCAATTAGTTCTGCCAGTATTTTTGCCTACTGCATGATATCTTTTGGATGGAAATATTGCATTGTAAGAATCCCAAAAATCGGTATAAGAAACAGCACGTAGTATATCATATCACTAACCTTTGGGCCACAACCAAATTTAAGAGTAGAATTGAAGATTTTAACAGTTATAAATTGCATCTAAAAAAGTATTCATAGCCTTTTGCATAGATTCTAATTGATTAATTCTTTCTATTACCAAATGATTTAATAAATTTTCTTCTATCTGTATATATTTGCTATCATGCTGAATTTTATTGTATTTAATTGATGAAGATCTAGATTCAAATGTTCTAGCAATTTCTGCCGCTTGAAGTACCTTAGGAAATGGAATATTTAATTCGATGCTTTTATCATACAAAAAATCTTCATCTAAATACAAAAAACTTTGATTAATTTTGCTGAAAATATTCTGATAAACCTCGTTATTTATCAGAAGATTATTATCATTTTGTGGATACCAACCTTCAGTATTCAGAACAGCCCATACGAAACGTAAATCTTCAGGGAGTATAGAGGGAGCCTGAGCTAAGGTTGTTAAAAAATGATCGTTTTCTAATATCCGTCGTTGATTACGCTTTATCCAGAGATAAATATTAGTATGCGGATGAACAAATGCTGATAAATAAACTGTACCAATTTCTATTAATGATGAGGGAATTTCTAACTGTTCACCTTTAATACTGAGTATTTTTAAGCCTATACTGGATTCAGTTGAGCTAATTTCATTGCTTTTTGTGGGTAATAAAAAAGAGGTTCCATAAGCAGCATGGTAATTCCAATAACCAAAACGTTGACGATATTTATTTGTTGTTTGATGGGTATAGTGAAATCCTCTCTCACTGGTTTCTTCTTCAAATCTAATTTTGCCCCCTTGATCGTAAATAATTTTTTTACCAACATTAGGATCAAGAAAGAAATAAAACGGTACTTTTGGATGTAAAGGCAGATGTTTATACCAACTATGGGCATTAGATACATAAGATGCAAACAATGCTGTTTGTATCGCATTAGGACGCGGTAGTTGACGAACCATCTTTACATATTCTGCATTTTTTGCTATATCATTTGACATAGTTATGGATCCTTAATAATCACTGTTATCAGTATTGTAGGTTAGGTTACCGTTTGTTTGGCAACCCAACATACACTGTTATCCGCTAACTGTTAGCAATCCAGGACTAGTCGCCCGTTCTTCTTCAAACATATTGCGAACACAGATTGCAAAATGCTGTTTACCTTCGATCTTAGAAGTTACAACTAATGGGATTTGTAATTCATTTTGAGCCGCAAAATCTAGGGTAAAACGCTTCACTTTGCCCCCGCCTTTTATCCAAGATAAACATGCAGGTAAGGCAACATGTACCAGATCGCCATCTTGGTAGCCTTTAGGTAAGGAGATTACTAATTTGATTCGATCCCCAGCTTTAAAATGTTGGACGGTTGCGCCATTAGCATCTTTAAATCCAATTGTAACTGGGAATTGATAGGTAAAGTTATTCCAATCTTCTTCATAGACGCGGGTGACTTCAACTGCCGCAACTCCATCCAGTACTTCAATTGATTCAATTGGCTCTACTAATTGGGTAGCTTCAAGTGCTGTCATCTCTTGGCCATTAATCCGTAACTTGCCTGCGACAGCAGTTATAATATTTGCCCGACGTAGCTCTACCATTAACGCAATGGCTGCTACTGAATCTACCGTTGAATAGAGTCGACCTTGATCATTAAATTGACGGGTTACTTGATTGGCTAATTTTATCCCTCGTTCTAGGTCATTAAGGGCGATTAAGCTAGCAGCAGCATAGGCTAAAATAACCCGTGTAGCTACGGCATGTTTGGGTTGTGTTAATTTTGCTTCTTTACCGGAAAAATCTATTAATTCTGTAATAAATTGAGATACGGCTGCTGTATTTTTCTTAGTTGCGGCCATATTATAGGCATCTTCAATGCTATTAATTTGGGTAGGGATGCGTTGCATTTGATGAGCTTGTGCTGCTTGATTAGCTAGCGCTATTCCTTTTTTTACCGCTTCACGTAAGCGATAAGAAATATCTTGGATCTTATCAAATTGATCTAATTTCCATAAGTAACGTACTGCTAATTGGCTATAGTATTCATTAACGTTATTGCAATCTGGATACATTGCAAAACCTTGTCCTACTTGGAACATTTGTTCTTCTCTGGCAACACCAGCCACGATAATCTGTTCAGCAGTTTTACGTTGTTGATCAGTCTCAGCCGCAAGATACATAAAGGTTGCAGCTAAAATTTTCGCAGCAGTTTGTTCGCAACATAAATACGTATAATCGGCAGTTGCTGTAAGTAGCGTTTTAAAGGAGGTGTCGATAGCTGGTAAAACTCGCAATTTCAATACCTTATCAGTATCTAAACTAATGGCTTCGTCCTTCATTAATAAGCCCAATTGCTTAGAATAAGATTTGAATTTACCAGGTTCCCCTACTTGCACTTCAATGGCATCTGTTTCGCCGGTAATACTATCTTCTATCTTGGCAATATAAGCACCTGGTTTGGCATAAAACTCTAATTCTACTGGTGTCTTAATATTTAGAGCATCAATAGGATCACCATTGCATAGGGCAACAATATTATTATCCAGGGTTAAGGTGATGCGTGCTTGCTGGGAGCTAGTTGCAGCATGAAGACGACCAATCACTTGGTCTTTATGGTAAACTGCTGGTGGCAGTTCCAAGTCAATACGTGTTGGCTGATCGATAACTACAGTAGTATTATCCTGCACCCAGTCAGTGGCAGTCATAGCAAAGGCTTCAACTGTAAATGTACCTAAACTATCGCTGAGTGGTATTGTAACTTTTTCAGTACCCTGAACAGATATGATCTGGTAGAATAGAATTTCTGGAAATTCAGCACGTATTGGTTCAGACTGGATTTCTGCATCTGCAGGCATATAACAAGTATCAAGATCATTCTCAAATAATCCAGCACCTGGACTAGCACCTGGACTAGCACCTGGAAAATCATCAAAATCCGAAGCACTGGCACCCACTACCATTCCATCAAGATCATTATCAAACAATCCGAATCCGCTACTTAGATTGGCACTCCCAGAACGCACAGGCATAAGTGCCTTAGTCAAATAAGGAATTTGATCTTGTAGACTGATAAAACTATGTTGGTTCATATCTGCCACAGCGGCATCAAAATTACGCTTGGCAGCAGCACCTAAACTTACTGCTGGTTTGTCAGTAGCGGTAAGACGTTCATCGCGCACACATAGCAAAACTGGAACCGTTTGCTTGGCTGGACTTGTGCAATTAAGTTGTACAGTTAAATTATCTTTGGGGCAAATAGTTTTCGGTGTAGTTACTGTTAGCTGCAATTGATCTGGCTGGATAAAAGTAGTGTAACCTTCAAAAGGCTCTCCATTAACAAAACCACCGATAAATACTGTTGCCATATGGCTATCTGTTGCTACAGTTACAGTGTTTCCCGCCATAACATCGCCAACATTTTGTACCTTATATTTGCCCGATAATAAATCTAAATTTATTAGGACTACTGATTCTATTTTAGTATTTACTTGGATAAGACGTTGGTCAGTAACGATCTTCTCAACTGTCAATGGTGCAGCAATGAAATCACCTTCAGTTAAATAACCACCGCGTATTGGCAACGCATTAGGTTCCGGCATCATAGAAAAAAGTCTAGTTTGCCCTAGCTCGTTAATAACAGATGCTTGCCGTTCCGTAGCTCTACTACCAGGGATCACAACTTCAGCTACTCGTTCTGCATCATCGACAGCCATTAAACGCAGTCGAAATGGTCCAAAACCATCCATCTGCAACTCGCCAGCATAAAATCCAGAAGATACTGAATCAAGAGTAATTTCTGCAACTGCCATATCTTGATCTAGTAACGTTACAACTAATTTATCTGCAAACGGCAACTGATAACTTTCTACTGCTAGTTCAAATGTGAATGCTTTAGTTTTCTGGTTAAGATTATGTTTAACTAGACGTGCCGATAGAGGTGCAAGACTGTATTCTGCAACAGTAAATGATACTGGTATCCCTATTTCCCCTATGCCATGTTCTGGTGTAAACAATTGTACGGAATAATCGCCAGGTAACAACTTATCAAGAGCTTCTATACCTACACCATTAGATAATTGTACTCGTCGGCCATCAAAATGTTTACCATTATGGCTAATCTGTAGCATTAGATACTTAGGTACTGATGTCATAGGCAAGGCAATAAAAATGTGTACAGTATCCTGTTCAGCACGATATAGATCACGATCTGTAACTACGCAACCGATATGTTTAAAATCACGAGACGTTGGCGTAATAGTTACGCCTTCTAATGTTACTGCTGTATCTATTAATGGCAAGACTTCTTTTTTATCGTAAGATTTATTCAAAAGCCGCTTAAGGCGATGACTTATACCAGCATCATGCTTAACAAACAGAAAATAATTACCAATCTGTACATCTTTTGTCATCTGTCGGGCACGTTTGGCATCATCAATTGAAATTTTAGGCCAATATTGCATAGAGTTATTTCTAATTGTTTTAATATGAATAGACTATTGCACATTAAAGTATAATTCGCAGCGATGTGCATCAATAATTATTCTACCATTTTTACGAGACATTCTTTGAAGCTTCAATAATTGCTTTAAAGAAATTTTTCTATTTGTTGGGGCATCTATTTCTAAATGCAAGCAAGATGTTACAGTAGGTATTATTGCCAGCACTAATTTCTTCTTTATCATTACTCGACGTATATAGTGTGTCGGATACGGTTTATTTATGGCAGAGAACCACAATATAGCATTACCTAGCGATCCCTCTACATATGCTTGATGAGTGCAACCAGGAATCGGTGGTCTCCATACACTAACCCATTCCATACTTAAAATCCATGTTATGCGGATTGATTTACCAAGGGATTTAACTACTTTAGGACAGGTTTTAAGCTTTGCAATTATCCTGTGCTGATAAGTTTTA
>LFCU01000271.1 GCA_001044195.1 Candidatus Achromatium palustre | reverse complement strand
AGCAAATTTATATAGAATACGTCGGGATCGCGTTGCTCTCCCGCCCTACGAGCTATCTCATAATTTTGTTGCAATGTCATTTGCTACCCAATTAGGCATTATTTCAAAGTAGCAAATTTATATAGAATACGGCGGGATCGCGTTGCTCTCCCGCCCTACGAGCTACGAGCTTTTAGTCCGTGATTTAAACCCACTGGCTTCCAGCCGGTGGTTGTTTAGATTTATATTATAATTTTTTTGTTTTTTAATTTGAAGATCGAGTTTAAGGTATCTTAAATGAATGTACTTAGCAATTTTTCTCCCTTTAATGACCTGAAAAAAACGGTTAAACGTTTTTTAGGATCAGTTGTATGCGTTCTAGCACTGTTCGTCATCGCAATCAGATATAGATATATTCGCGACTATATTCGCGACGACATCTTATTCCAGGTGAATGCATTTCTGATTTTCGGATTTTTATGGTTCGGATTGACGCGCTTGATTATTGAAGGAAGAGCCTGGAGCATTGGGAAAGAACTGGTTTTAGGTTCAGCAGGTATAACTATACTAACTTTGTCTATTTTTAGTAGTGACCCTGCCGCACTGGGGGGGCTGCTATTTTTGATTCCAGCACTATTATTAGGAATTTCTGTTGGACCTTATATTACTAGTCACGATAACTTGTCTTTTTGGATTTATAACCGTCAACTTTGGCAAAACGTGGTGATAGCATTTTTTGTAGCATTGATTCTGTGGATTGGTTTATCGGCGGCGTTGCTAGCAATTGATTATCTATTTAGCATCGATAGAAGAATTAGAGAAGATATTTTAGGTTACTTGCTAACATTTTCGGCTATTCTGTTTGGACCGCTTTATGCACTATCTAGTGTGCCGAAAAAATTTAGTTATAGCGAAACAGACTACCATGCGCCAACGTGGCTTTATTTTGTTCTAAACTGGATTTTTGCACCACTGGTAGTGATTTATATCCTTATTTTGTATGCCTATTTTATCAAGATCATGATAGTCGGAGAAATGCCACGCGGTCAACTTGCTTATATGATCACGGCTTTTGGTGGATTAGGAATTGTAATTTATTTAATCGGCTGGCCTTTGCGGGAAAACGGTGGCACTATTCTACGTCTGGTATACAGGTTCTTTTTCCCAGCTTTGATCATTCCAATCATTATACAGGCACTTTCGATTTATATACGGATTGAACAATATGGTATGACCGAAAAGCGTTATCTGGTTGTGTTATCAACGGTATGGTTTGCATTCCTTGCGATTGCCTATATATTCAGAAAACCACCATTAAAATGGATAACTGGTACACTTGCAGTGCTGCTAACTGTGGCAGCAATCGGACCATTAAGTGCATTGAACGTATCAGTATGGAACCAAATTAGACAATTGAAAGTGGTGTTGAAACAAAATAATATCTTAAAACAGGGAAAGATTAGGAAAGCTCCAAATAGAATATCGTCTGCCGACCGAAATAGTATTAGCTCGATCCTCGAATTTCTGCGACAACGTGAAAGACTGTACTTGATTAGAGCATGGGTGCCAATTGCTTTACAACAGGATGTAGATTTTAAAAATTCCCCCTATAATGCACAGAAAACATTAGAAGAAGCCATGGGATTTGATGTTGGTATACCGCAACGCCACAAAACTGAGTATGTAAGTATGGAAGGTACCAATAAAGATAAAAGAGTGATTGATGTTCCAGGTGGTTTCAAAGTGATGGTCAACCCTGAGTATGTGTATATTGAAGATAACGATAAAAAAACTTGGGTATTGAAGCATGATGCTCATGCTGGGGTGTTTGCCTATTATCAGAATGGACTATTTTATGTGGGCAAGGAAGGACATGGCATCATAGACTTTGATGTAGAAGCTTTTGCTTTGGATGAGTTAAAAAGGAATCCTGGTGGTACCAAACGGCATAATATGGTTGTTGAAGAAACGCAAAACAACCTACGCATAAAACTAGATTTCGATGAAATTAAGTTATCTCGTTTAGTAAAAGATGACGGAAATGCAACGCCTTACCGACTTTACAAATTTAGAGTTCGTTTTTGGCTTGATTATTGAACACAAGTAGATTCATTAAAAGCACGACGACGTACGATTAGTCAGTAGGTCAAATTATTGTTCCCAAATTCTGCGTGGGAACGCATCCTGGACGTTCTGCATCCTATGATTTATAACGTTTCCATAACTTGTAGACATGTCCAGTATAATAAAATACTTAAGTCCAGACATTAGACTCAACCAGTCCCGGAAATAAAAAATGCCACAAAATACATTTAAATCACAATCTGTTGCGAATTATTTAGAACAATTGGCCAGTAACCAAGCAACTCCAGGCGGTGGTAGTGCGGCAGCATTCACAGTCACTCAAGGAATGGCATTACTATCTATGGTATGTCGCCTTACTTTAGGAAAAAAACTCTTTGCAGAACATACTACTAAAATTCAAGGATTACTAATAATTTTTGAGCAGCATCGTCACCAGGCATTTATATTGGCACAACAGGACATAGATGCCTTTCAGCAAGTTATGACAGCATATAGGCTTCCTAAACAAACACAAAAAGAGAGTGAATCACGCACTCAGGCTATTCAACAAGCCTTAAAAGAGGCATCCAGCATTCCATTAATATTAATGGAATTATGTAGTGCGGTATTAGAATCAGCAATTTCTTTAGAACATATTAGTAATCCCAATGTATTAAGTGATGTTATAGTGGGTCGGCAATTATTGCTTATTGGCTTATTGGCGGCTAAAGCTAATGTAGATGCCAATTTAATGTTTATTACAGATGCAGAATTTTGTATGCTCAAACAAAGTCAAATGAGTCGAATATTGGCAAAGCATAAAACTAATTTTCATGCTCTATGGCCGTAGATTTGTAACTTCTCAATCGTTGACATCTTCTTTGTTGTGTAATTTAATATTAATAAAATTATGAACAATCCGAGTCCCATCCCAACACAGGTTGTAACGCACTTTTATTATTAGCATACGTATTAGTTTTACGGCGATACGCAGAACCTGTACGTTGGATAGATGAAAAGCAGGTTGCTATTTCATCATAACCATAGTCCAGCCTTCACAAGCTTCAACTGGTATATTTTGATTTAATTTTGTGTAAAGTTCATCTCGTTCAATTATCTGTTGCAAAAACTGGGATGTTAAAGCATTAAGTGCAATTTTTTGTGATTTTGTGTGAATTACAGTTTAGACATTTTTCCAATCGTCAGTAGAAGTACCAGATCTGGGATGGGGATGACTGAGTAAGTACTACTTTTGTGAGGAACAGTGTACGTACCAGTATGTACGTTTCTGTGGGCAGACGGGAGCTTAGCTCCCTCTGACCAGATCATTTTTACATCGTTTATACGATCTGCGTGGGTAACTTCTCAATATCTCAATAAGCTATGGCACTAAATGTAATAACTTATTGAAAAATTACAAGTTTAATCCAATATGCTTTCTGTGTCATCCATTTTTATAATAGAATTTGATCAAGGATATGATCAAGACTGTCTTGCCAATTTGGTAAATGTAGCCCAAATGTTTTGCGTAACTTAGTTGTATCGAGCCGAGAATTAAGCGGACGTTTGGCTGGTGTTGGAGATTCAACAGTACTAATAGGATGTATAGAATCAGGTGTTACACTAATTGTTTTACCTACGATTTGGGCTTTTTTGATCACATAGCAGGCATATTCATACCAATTGGTTTCACCATCTGCTGTTGCATGATAAAGACCGTAAGGAAATTTTCCAATATTCTGTTGAGATTTATTTACTAAATGTGCTGTTAAATCAGCTAATAATGAGGCAGATGTAGGGACACCAATTTGGTCAGCAACTATCTTTAATGTATTGCGTTCAGTAGCTAACTGTAATACTGTTTTGGCGAAGTTATTACCATGAGCACCTACCACCCAACTAGTGCGTAAAATTACATGGCGTTGGCAATTGTTTTGAATTGCCAGCTCTCCAGCAAGTTTGGTTGTACCATAAACATTTTGGGGGTTTGGAGCATCTGTTTCAGTATAAGCCGCAAGCTTTTCACCATCAAATACATAATCTGTAGAGTAATGCACTAGCACAGCACCTAATGTTTCTGCCATTTCCGCTAGAAGACTTGGCGCATTGGCATTTATCGCTGTGGCATTAGCAATGTCATTTTCAGCTTTATCGACAGCAGTATATGCGGCGGGATTGACGATTACATCAGGTTGGTAATTGGTTATGATTTGTCTGATGGCGTTGGCATTACTCAGGTCACAGTCTGCTATATCAATAGCATATATTTCACCTAATACTGCAAGTGAGCGCCGTAGCTCAAATCCTACTTGACCATTTTTGCCAGTGAGTAGTATTTTCATTGTTTTTTTTGCCCCTTATACTGATTTTAATGGTTTTTATGGATAATAGCAATCTGGTGCCGAGTTTTTGTCTTAAGCCTCTTGTGTTGCAGCTTAAACCACTGTTTTAAATATAAATGGTGGTAGCTTATCAATAATGTACGGCATCTGTAATCGATGCTTAAGCCTTGGCACCTATTATTTTAGTGTGACCTAATTCTACTTTGTTACGTAAGGTTCGCTTATTTAAAAAATTCACGTCTACAAGTTTTGGAAATGTTATAAACCATAGGACGCAAAGCGTCCAGGATGCATTCCCACTCAGAGCACGGGAACGATAATTTATGATTCCCACAACTTGTAGACGTATCCGTTAGCTATAGCTAAACTTTAGCTAAACTTTAGCATTAATCACCTTCCTGAATTTTTAACAGCATCTTTAAAATAAAAACTTTATTATTCAATAAGTTATTTATTTTTCTACAATTCTTTATTACATTTTTAACAATTGTAACAAAACGGTCTTTTTTAGAGATTAATATTCTATCTTCAAATCTATAGACTAATTGAAGATGGAATATGCGTTTATCATTCAAATACAAACTAAGTCTAGTTTTTGTATTAGTTACTCTATTAGTAGCAGGTACTGGGGTATATCTGCTGTATGCACAAACCTATGAGTTAGTACTTACTCAATTAGGTAATCGCCTGCGAGATATTGGTAGCACGGGAACTTTGGTATTCGGTCCCAAAGAACGTACTCAGATCGTTAATTTAACTAAACAAATACAACAAGACGCATTGGTCTTAACGGAAGCGGCATTGGCAGCTATCCCAGAAGGCGAAACCTTATCTTCTTTAGCTCCAAAAGTAGCTGCACGGTATATGGCAGGTGCTGATTTTCAAAATTTAGTGCAAAAACTACGTTCTATTAAACGTGCAACCAGATCCAAAATTCGTCCTTTTCCGCAGGATCATCTACCACAAGTACCAAAAGACATTAATGCTGACCCATTTCGTATTCTGTATACTTATTTAGTAATACCATTAATAACACCTACAGGGCCACATCAGTCTCTATCAATATTTCTTGCTGATTCTGATTATGAAAAGCAACCAGATGAAGAAGGCAATCCTATAGGTGGCATCTATCGTGAAGTAAAAACTGGTGCTGTATTAGTACCTGCTCTGCAAACTGGCCATACCAAAATAGCACATACCTTTATAACCGATAAATGGGCGACAGTCCTTACCGCAGGGGTACCTATCCAAGATGCTGATGGTAAAACTATTGCTGTATTGGGTATCGACTTAGATGTACTTAGTGAGGCGAATCGATTACGTCGTCTAAAATGGCTAGCATTTGGCATTGTAAGCGGCATATCGATTTTGGCACTGATACTGTCTTACTTTGCTGCTCAAAGATTAAGTTGGCCCATTCAATCCTTAAAGCAAGGAGCAGAACGGGTACGTGCTGGCGATCTAAATACGCAAGTAGTGTTACAAACAGGTGATGAATTTGATGTATTAGCTCAAACCTTCAATGCTATGGTCAGGCAGATACAAGAACATACGGAAAATTTAGAGCAAAAGGTTGCTGATCGTACCCAAGAATTATCCCAAGCACTACACAAACTCAAGGCCTCACAAACACAATTGGTGCAATCAGAAAAGATGGCTATGTTAGGTCAAATGGTGGCAGGGTTAGCGCATGAGATCAATACGCCATTAGGGTATATGAAAAACAACATAATCATGACCCGCAGTATCATCGAACAATTTGATCAATTAACAGTTGCTAGTAGTAAGTTAGAACAGGTATTTAAACAAGAAACAGCTTCTGTTGAACAACAGAATGATGCACTTAATAATCTTTCTTGTATGACAGCAGAGATTATAGAGCAAGAACTACCAGATGCCACTGCCCAATTATTAGAAGATATCTTATATGGTATCACCCAGGTTTCCGAATTGGTTTTGAGTTTACGTACCTTCGCCCAACTTGACCAGGCTTTGATACAAGCAGTCGATGTACATGATTGCATTGACAGTGCCCTAAGGATTGGTCACCATCGTCTTAAGCATGTTGTTGAAGTGCGTAAAAACTATGGCGATTTACCTACCATCGAATGTTCGCCAGCCCGTATCAATCAAGTAATCTTAAATTTATTACACAATGCCGCAGATGCCATTAGCACAGTACGTGAAAAAGGCGAGATTGTCATTACTACTACGAATGTAGATGCTGACACGATTCAAATCAAGATTCAAGATAATGGTAAAGGCATTGACACAAAGCATTTAGATAAGATCTTTGAACCCTTTTATACTACTAAACCTGCCGGAGAGGGTGCTGGATTAGGATTGGCCATTTGCTCCCAAATCATTGAGCAACACAAAGGAAATATCCAAGTAGAATCGACCATTGGCTGGGGTACTACGGTTACTATTACTCTACCAACCTGATCGTTTCCATATTTTGGTTAAAATTTTATTCAGAACGCTCATGCGTTTTAATTTGTAAGCATTGTTTAGTTATATGTTTCCATATAGAACACGGAAACGTTCAATTTTTGAGGTGATATTATACTATGAGTAAACCTAAAGTTTTGTTTATTGATGATGAAGAACGCATTGTACGGTCTCTGACCATGCAATTTCGTGCCAGTTACAAGGTAAAAGGCGTAACCGATCCGACTGAGGCACTGAAGCTAATAAGCAATGATCACTATCATGTAGTAGTAAGCGATCAGCGTATGCCAAATATGCAGGGGACAGAATTATTGAAACAGGTACGCAACATTTCTCCCCTCTCTCTTGGTATCTTATTGACAGGTTATGCTGATCTGCCAGCAGTAATTGGAGCTATCAATGAAGGCGAAATTTTTCGTTATCTTACTAAACCATGGGATACAGACGAAATTAATCGGGTCTTGGAGAAAGCAACGAATATTGCCCTCCAAATGGAACCATTTAGAACATTAGAAACCATACCTGCTGCTAACCAAATTATTGGTCCACATATCATGGTAGTGGATGAAGATCCCGCAATACATGAAGCTATTGCCAGCCAATTTGAAGGCAAATATATAGTACATTGGGCACCTAATCTGGATACTGCTTTCAATATCCTTAATACTAATGATATTGCTCTAGCAATTACTGACCTTATGTTAGAAGGGGAGGAGATTACACCGATATTGGGTACATTAAAGCAATATAATCCCAATATACTTACCATTGTACTGACGAAACTTAAAGATTCTAACATAATTATTAATTTGATCAATCAGGCTCAGGTATTTCGCTACCTGCCCAAACCGATTCACCCTGCTCTGCTTAACAAAAGCGTTATTGCGGCCACAGAACGCTATACCCAATTGTGTAATGTTCCGATATTTGCCAAACGCCATGAAGTTGAAAAATTAGCAGAAGAAACCATAACTCCAAAGAAAACTTCTGGATTCTTACAGCTATTGCGCACACGCTTTGCAAAAGCTAATAATACAATAGCAACAGCCGCTTGATAGACCAATATTGTTCCTACGTTTTGCGTGGGAACAATCTAAAAATTAGATAGTTGCAAATTATTTATCATGGAAGATTGATAATAAGGATGTTAATTCAATCCCAAAGATTATAGGGTGCGTAGTGCGCAATCTACCTGTTTAATCAATTTTTTCGATACCTTATACAATGCAAAACAAATTTCAACGCATAATTACCGCTGTATGGCAACAACCCCGATTTTTAGCTATGTTTGCGATCATATGGCTAATTGGTATCATTATAAGTGTCGGACTTGTTGGATTTTACCAAGTACGTATAGCAGGGATGGAAGAGACAGCTCAAACAAAAGTAGCATTGCGGGCAAAAGAGGTCGCCGACAAAATCGAAAACTATCTTATCAGTACTCGACAATTAGCTAAAAGTACAGCGCATTTGATAGCACCATTACGTAATGATAAGACAATAGTGGAACAGACTTTGAAGGGTATGCTGTTGTCCGCTCCCCAACAGACTATTTATGGCATTGGTGCTTGGTTTGAACCCTATCAATTTGATAAGAAAACCCGATATTTTGGTCCATATATACATCAAGGTGATGTAGGGAAACCACCTGTATTAACCTACGAATGGACTACTGAAAAATATGATTTTCATCGGCATAACTGGTACCAAGCGGGCAAGAAAGCTAATGGCAAAATTGCCTTTACTGAACCATACTTCGATACAGATCTAGTTTATATGAGTGCATCTTTGGCATTTTTTACTGATAAACAGGATTTTAACGGAGTTATAACTGTCGATATGGTATTGCCATTGTTGCATCAATTAGTATTACAAGAACATGTAGACCAAAGAGAAGTTATCTATGTTACTACAGCACGCAATGCAATTTTTGTCCATCCCCAGCAAAAAGAATTGTTACAATTTGCTGCCAAACAAGGTAAAACGATAAAAACCATACTGGAATTACAGCACACTGTGTTGGATCAATTTCGTGGAGTTTTAGATCTACATAAGTATTTTGTTGCACAAAATCCTGTTCGATATACGAATTGGACCATCCATGTTGAAACCCAAAAGTCCTATATGTTAAGTGCAGCAAACGATTTGTTCAATGCCATTGCAGTGATACTAGTTGTATTATGGATTGTTGTTTTGACTAGCTCCAGTGGCTTATTACGTTTCAGTGTTTTGTCATTTATAGCTAAGCAAAAAGAAGTGCGTTTAGAGGCAGAACGGCGTGAGCACGCAGAGGCAGCTGAAAAACTACGGAAAGCCGAGCAAGAACAACAAATATTGGAACAAAAAGTCGCTGATCGTACCCAAGAATTATCCCAAGCATTAGAAAAAATCAAAACTTCGCAAACGCAACTAGTGCAATCAGAAAAGATGGCTATGCTAGGTCAGATGGTAGCAGGATTGGCACATGAGATCAATACTCCGCTGGGGTATATGAAAAATAATCTCATTATGACTAAAAGCATCTTAGAGCAATTTGATCAATTAGTTCTTGCCAGTAGCAAACTAGAACAAGTATTTAAACAAGAAAGTGCCACTGCCGAAGAACAGCGTGATGTGCTTGATAACCTATCCTGTATGACTGCGGAGATTATAGAACAAGAATTGCCAGATGCCACTTCTCAATTGTTGGAAGATATCCTATATGGTGTCACACAAGTTTCCGAATTGGTGCTGAGTTTACGTACTTTTACCCAACTCGATCAAGCTATAGTACAGGAGGTTGATATACATGACTGCATTGACAGTGCCCTAAGAATTGGGCACCATCGTCTTAAGCATGTTGTTGAAGTGCATAAAAATTACGGTGACTTGCCTACTATAGAATGCTCACCAGCCCGTATCAATCAGGTAATATTAAATTTACTGCACAATGCCATAGATGCCATTAGTGCGGTGCAGAAACATGGCGAAATTTTCATCACTACCACAAACGATACTGATACAATCCAAATCAAAATCGAAGATAACGGTAAAGGCATTGATACAAAACATTTAGACAGAATCTTTGAACCCTTTTATACTACTAAACCTGCCGGAGAAGGAGCCGGTTTAGGGTTGGCCATCTGCTCCCAAATTATTGAACAACATAAGGGTAAGATACAAATAGAATCCACTGCTGGCCAAGGGACTATGGTTATAATTACTCTACCAGCTTGATCGTTTTTAAACTCTGTGTAGCAATACATTTAGGACGTTCCTACATCTTATGGTAACGATCAAAACCGTTTACAAGGTAATATTTTATTATGAATAAACCTAAAGTCTTATTTATTGATGATGAGGAGCGAATTGTCCGCTCTTTAACCATGCAATTTCGTACCAGTTATAAAGTCAAAGGTTTGACTGATCCGGCTGAAGCTCTTAACTTAATACGTAATGATCATTATCATGTAGTGGTGAGCGATCAACGTATGCCAGAAATGCAAGGAACTGAATTATTAAAACAGGTACGAGAAATATCTCCCCTAACTATTGGCATTTTATTAACAGGCTACGCAGATTTACCAGCAGTAATTGGCGCAATCAATGATGGTGAGATTTTTCGCTATCTTACTAAACCTTGGAATACAGAAGAAATTACCCAAGTTTTAGGTAAAGCAACGGACATTGCTATCCAAATGGAACAGTTTAGTACGGTAGAAGGAACCAAACCTACTGCTGCCAAACCTACTGGTCCACATATAATGGTGATGGATGGAGATCCGGCAGTACATGAAGCCATCGCTAGTCAGTTTGAAGGCAAATATATAGTACATTGGGCACCTAATTTAGACACGGTCTTTGAGCTGCTTACTACCCACGATATTGCTTTAGCTATTACTGATCTTATGTTGGAAGAAGAAGAGATTACGCCAGTACTTGGGACATTAAAGCAACACAACCCTAATATCCTTACCATCGTTTTAACAACAGTAAAAGACTCTAAAATTGTTATTAATCTGATTAACCAAGCCCAAGTATTTCGCTACCTTCCTAAACCAATCCGCCCCAATTTACTGAATAAAAGCGTTTCCGCTGCCTTAGAACGCTATACCCAGTTATGTGATACTCCAATATTGACAAAACGCCACAGCGTTGAAGAAGGATCAACACATAAAAAAGTAACACCCAAGAAGACTTCCGGATTCTTACAGCGATTGAAAGCACGTTTTGCAAATGCTAAAGCAGCAACAACTTAAGAATTAACTGGAATAATTAGCATAAGTTTTAGTTTGATGGCAAGCAGGATATTAAAACTATACAGCTACTTGCTAAAACTTAGCATCAATGTAATTCGCTAATCGCAATTCACTTAGCTGGTGTTTGTAATTGCTTTTGCAATGCTACAAGTGCATTATTTTAGGCATCAACACAAACATTGCAACGGCATCACGAATTTGCTCTAAATAACTATCGAATTGATTTTGCAATTGGTTCTGAATGCAAAATGCTTGCAAGTCCTCTACCAATTTTAGCGAATCTTCCATAAATCCACTGTGCATAGCCTGCTGTAATTGGGGTAAAAATCTTGTAGCACAACCACCTTTATCATTCCAAGGTTGTTCAAATTAGGTTGTATTATAATTAAATGTGCGATTACGCTTCGCTAATCGCACCTACCGAGCTTCACTTACAACGCCGTCTTTCGCCGTGATCGCAATCCGACTGAGCGTAGAATTGCACAAGTTAAGCATCTCAATGAATGTCTTGAAAAGTACGGTATTACACCAGGGCGTATTGTTTACGTTGGCAAAGATAAAAATGAAACTAGAAAATACGTTACTGAAAGTTCCAGTCTGCTACGCAAATTTTTTCAATATTATGATGTACCTAAAGGTTCTGTTATCTTAAGCGACAACGGTAAATCGTTTTTCGGGCAGGGTAAGAGTTGCTGCTTGAGCTTGGATTTAAGAAACATGAATGCTATCCATCTGCCGTACACCAGTACCTTTCGCCAAACGACAATCGTCTTCACGGTACAGTTAAGCAGGCGTGGCGCACATCTGGCGTTAATTTTGAAGACGATGTGGAGAGTTGTACGCTTCTACTCCATCAGCTTGATCGTGATACATGTGTTCAGAAAATTGTTGGTTATTTTATGTGTTTATTTCTTGTTTGTTCTTCCATTAATCCGTTTTTTGGTTTAAAATTGTCCGAATTTTAGTTAGATTTTTATTTATTTTGTTGTGTATATAATATATTAGGTGTCGTCAATAGCTTCGTGCAGGATTTAGGTTATATTTAATGTTGATTAGTCTTCATCGCTAACTCCTGTAATAAAAATATTTGCTCCAGAGTCTCCCGTTAGGTACATCCGCAATGCGTATAGCAGATCAGGGGTGTTGCAGAACGGTTCCGGCTTTTGAATTTGAAGACTGATTCGAGACTTTAATTCTATGTTGTTATTGATTACTGATTTTGAAATATCATCCACCAGGTTCACATATTTTTTGGTCAGATCTTTATTCGGAGCCAAAATCGTTTTGAAACCTTCACCCTGATGCCCACGGCTTCTCAGAAGGGCAAGAAGTAGTTCCAAATGCTTACAAAGGACTGCTATCTGATAGCCTTTCCCATCTTTTTCAACCTTTTGGAGGTCGGACTTGAGGCAGTCATATAATTCTCGGTTTATGGTTTCCAGCTTTTTTTCAGTCAAAGTTAGGATCAGTTCTTTAGACCGCCAGAAAGCTATCGACAAAATCTCCATACTAATGGATCTAGTTTGCCCCTTCTTATTAATGAGTTGTATGACTTCCTGTAACAACTCCTGTTGCCATAGCAGCTCGGCATTGCCGATGGCAAAAGCAATATTCCTGTCGTACTTTTGTAGAAGCCTTTTATCCTTGACATAACTAAGTAATTTGGTACCAACAATTTCTTCCGGAGCATCTTTATGGAGACAGCACAAAAATAAGAAAAGTTCTTCTTTAAGCGTAGCTGGAATATTTTCAGATTTAATTATTGAAAGGATCTCTTGAATCCCTTTGAACAACGTGTTTCTGAAATGGTCGGGCACATCTGACTCTGAAAGGGAGTGGCCATGATTCCAGATAGTTAATGCTGGAAATCGGAGGCTTTTTTTAAAGTGGTCAATTGTTTTTTTAGGAATTGATTTTCCTAGTGTTACATGACGGGCAACATAACCATCACGGTCTCTTTGTTCTTCTACATCAAAGGAAATATCTTCAGCATCTGGATCAAATTTCTCAAAATTGCTTTCGTGAAAAAATACATCTCCGAAATCGTATTCAAGATAGCAAAACTGTTTTCCTTTACGATCTTCTTTCCAGTTCCAGTGATCAATAACGTCATCATCATAAATTCTGTCGCTATCCTCTCCAGCAAAGAAACTTTCAATATCAAAAATTCTTTCCATCTCTTGCTCAAGCCAATCCAAAAGATCAGAGAAGTCCTTACCATCTTCTTTAGGAAACTTCTGAAAGTCGGACCAGCTTTTACGGGCTGGGAAATCTGGAACTGGCAAATTTTCAAGATCAATAGCTTCGTCTTCTGATACCGGGCGCCATTCAACCTGAATAGATTTAAAACCTGCTTGCGCTGGCTCCAAAGGAATAAATTTCAGTTTGTATGGATCATCCGCTCCATAAGTATAGGTCATCTCTAGTTTACAGGTTACATCCTCCTTCAATGGAAAGGCTGGTGATTTTAGGTATGCAACAAACTGAAGCTCCGTATTTCCTTTTCCCTGTTGTTGTAAGGGAAAACTGTAATGTGTTTGTCCAGCAGGAAGAGTAAACGACTCTTCTACTGGTATCTTCACAGTTTTGCCGCGTTGTGGTGTTACAGTCGCATCTTTTACAAGATAAAAATTAACATTATACCCTTTGTCGCTTGGTACTTTTATCGATAGCTCTGGCAGATGATCACGCCAAAGGGCAATGTCATCAGCTTCCTCCTGCCATCTATTTAGAGTCTGCCCACCTAAAACAGTGTTAAATGTTTTATAAATCCAATTATAATTCGTGTTGAGCTGCTTTGGCTTCTTGATTGTATCCTCAAGAGGCAGGATGAAAACATTAACTCCCCGAAAATCCCTGTTTGTAGAGTTAAGGCATTCACTGATCGCGTAGTTTAATAATATGTTGAGATCTAAATCCTGAGTCAGAGCCTCCCGAATAGAACACGGCAAGTGATACCAGTGATCATCTTTCACAAAGGACACTTCCCCTGAATCACTGGCTAAACCATCGAAGCCGAACAAGTGAATGAGTTCTTTAGATGCTATACACTCATCCTTGTCAAGGTTGCGAACCATACCAGTATATAGTTTTGCGTTTTTTCTTATAAAAGCAGGGTGTCGTTCCCAGCTTATACCGTAAGTTTTAGGTAAAATTGCGATCAGCCCTTGTTGGTATATTGCTTGAATTGGGGTTATTGAAATACCACCGTCAAATGAGTCAACCACCAGTACAAAATCATTCTCACGGACTTTATCCTGTACAAATCTATTTGATGACTGCCATGCAAAGATAACAGCGATGCTTTTAGGAAGCGGAGCTGACTGTTCAAAATAAAAATTAATGCTTTTTCTTATTCCCTCCAGATCGAAGTCATTACCCCAATCAGGTACAAGGTAGGTCAGTTTGTCTGCCTGAATATAGTCACTCAACTTTTTAGTGAAAAACATCGACGCATTGCTTTTGGTGGCATCGGAAAGTGTCCAGCTATATGAAAAGAGGCTCCTCATACTTACTGTTTCAATATCAGGATGTAGGGCGATAGCTTTCGTATTTCCACAGTCAACCCTGTAGGCAGTTCCGTCGTTCAGCTTCCAAGTCTGCTGAAGCAATCTGAATGGAAGATGCTCCTGAGATCCAGAGTTATTCGTGAATGCCGGACGGATAGAGCAAAGATCCACAACAGAACTATTCACCCGTATTGGGCCACTTTGATTATTGGTCGGCTCAGAATATTCAAACGGGGAATCCATAACTAATGACAATATCGTCTTCGGAATCTCTGCGAGAACCGCTAGCTCTATTTTTGTTTTATTTTCTATACCCTTATTTTTTTCAACCAAAACAATCTGATCATTTTCGAATAGAAGTGATATAGTTTCTTTTTCTACTATAATATTTATTTGCTCATTTAATAATTCAAATACTATCTGTTTCGGAGGTATAATGATTCCTTTTTCCAATTGTTTAGCACTTTTTCCTTTCATTGTTTCTTCAACATCAAATAGTAATTGATCCCCTAGTTGAAGCTCATCAAAACGCAAACCGGCCATCAGGTCTGAAGCATGGAAGAAGCATCCATCAATGAAGCCAAATCCCCTATCTGAAACAAGTCTATCGATTACGCCTGAAATCTTAGTATTCGGAAACAAATATCCCTTAACTGGTAATTCTGGGGATATCATAAAGCTATCATAATCGAGACCGACCGGCTGCTGAACGGTCCTAAAACGATCGGTTTGGTTCAGCAAAGACAGGGTATTCCAATAAATGACATTGAGCATATCTCGATGGATTCTTTTGCTGTCTTCTATGATGTGCTCATCAATACCCTGAAGCCAAAGCCAACCATCCCAAACTTTTCGATAACGCTTATCCTGAAGAAGTGTGTTATTAGGAGGAAGATTGCCCCAGGCTCCAATTTCAAAAGCATCTTCAGATCTAAGCCAGCGTTCTAACGAAACTAACAATTCTTCGCAAATTTCTTCATGATTAAAATTTAAAGCATTTTGCCTCTCAATTAAAATTTCAGTGAACCTTTGAAAAAAAGCCTTAAGAAGCCGATTTTCTGCTGTATTAACACTGGCTCTCCGTCTGACAGCATTGATATAGGGTTTTCCGGATAGCTTCTCTCGGAGTGTTCTTCCTGGCTGGCGGCTAAGCCACTGAACACTGTTACTATCAACTTCTCTAGCTGCATATATCGGTAACATAACATGTTCTCGTAATATTTTATCCCGAGTACGTTTTATGATTGCTAAAGCAGCTTCCTTCGTATGCGATACAATTCGATAGATACGGTCTTTTATCTCATTCTCTAGCGATTGATCCTGCATCGATTTCGCCACGACATCCATAAAATCAACAATGCCAGTATGCAGGGCGTATCCGGAAACAGGATCGAAGCTGGCTACATTCGTCAACCAGTCACGCAGCATCAGCATCAAAAGAGCCTTGGCCTTTATCTCATCCCTATCGTTTAATGCCTTATAAATGGATTCGATAGAATTAATAGCACTGACGGATAGTGCAACGGTCTGAGCGGTTGCCTCATGCTGACACTGATGGGAGTCGGAAGCTATGCATTTTTGCCTTGATATCAATTTATCATTTTGTAGTTCTGGCATTTATTATCAGTTCTCCACATTTGCGTGATCGTTCATAGATTCATCATCTTTTAAATAATTGGCACTATTCCAGATGAACTGACCGTAGCCCATTTCACTAGCCAGTCTGTAATCTTCTCCAATACTGAACTCCCCACATGCTGCTGAGTGAGGTTTATAACTCTTTCCATTCAGTTCATAATCTCTAATTCCTTCTTTAATTTGAGCTTCTATTCTATCAAGACAGTTCGTCTTAGTGCTTCCTCGGGTTTCAATTCCCCGCAATTTAGGCATAACCTTCTGCACAAGCTGATCTTCAAAGGCGACTTTCATTGCACTGGCCAGCTTGTTTTCCTCTTTGTTTCTCTGCGCTTCCAGCACATCTGGATAATTGGACATGTAATATTCGATGGATTGCCATACTCGGTGTCCTAGTGCCCTGCCAACCTTGGATAAAGATGTGTTCATTTCTTCAATGAATCCCTTGAATGGTAAAATTTGATCATCATTAAATTTACTTTCTCTGCACCACCAGCTCTCCCATAGTTTGCGAGACAATAACGGGGCTTGGTCGTTCAACGGTTTTAGTTGACGACGTCGTTCCAGAGTAGTTGGCCTGGGAAAATTGATTACTATCCCACGATCGAGTACCTTGTCTGAAAGAGATTTAGTGGTCTCATCCTGATTCATTGTTCCAACCCAGAGCACATTTCTTCCCAAAGGCAGATCATAGTGCTGGATACCTGCTCCAAGCTTCACTTCAAGGCATGGAACCTCATTACCTTTGCGACCACGTCGCAGCTCAAGTTTGCTTAAGAATTCTGCAAAATAGAGTTCAACATGAGCAAGGTTCATCTCATCCATCAATATAAGACTCATGACATCTTCAAGACCGAGAGGATAGCCTTCAGCCTGAGCTTTTTGACTTTGTGCCAATAAACGTAGAACAGGTTGGGCATCGAACTTGTTATCGATGGAGTTGAAAAAACCAAGCATAGATTCCTGACTATCCCAGTTTGGCTGTACTGAAAGACTCAAAAAGTTGATACCGCCAAAATGTGAATACAGTCTTGGTAATTCAGACTTGCCGGTTCCACTCACACCAGCCAACACTGTCATCGGAGACCACTCAGAGGTTTTTAGAGCGGTGTGGAATGCGTGTAAAATACGTCGTGGGAATCTTAATCCATAACCAATGCAGGAATCATTGATAGCATCCAGCCATTGAAGCTCAAATGCCCCAATTTCGTTGCCTAATTCAGAGTATTTTTCCAGATCACTTGCTGCAAGATCTTGACCTTGCGCTTCTGCGTTCTTTTTTTGCCATTGTAACTTCATGAATTTTTCAGCTTCATTTTTCAATTTTGGATTTCGGGGAAGTTCAATCTGAATATATGGAAATTCAATGTCCCGAATCCTTGCCTCACGGTCCTGTTCACGTTCGTAAGATGCTTGTAAACGTTTCAGCTCTGCCATCAATCGGTTATTGTCAGCATCCACCGATTCAAAACGTCTCTGCAAAGATTTGTTTTTATCGGACAGTTCAGCTATCTGCATTTCAAGATCCGACTGGACCCGTGCAGAACTTCTAAGATCCTCATTTTCTTTAGAGAGTCGTTCACAAGCCAACTGCAAGTCACTCTTTTCAGATTTCAATCGATCAAAAGCTTCTTGCATCTCCTGCGTTGGACGTGTAGCAAGATCTTCGCGCAGCTTTTTAATTTCCTCTTCATAGGTTTTCAATTTCAGCAAAACAGCGGCGGGGTCTTCATTTCCAAGTTTAGTTTTAAGTTCTTCGAAGTTTGAAATTAGAGTACTGCTTGTTTTGATGGATTCTCGTAAACGGGAAATTTCATCGTTAAGTGTAGATTTTTCGCTCTCGAAAGATTGCTTCCGTTCAGCGACTCTGGTATCCACCTCATCATTCAAATTAATTTCTCTTTTCTCAAGAAGTTCTTTGCGGGATTGAAGCCTCTGCTTTTGATAATCAAGTTCATCTTTAAGTTCATCAAGCTCTGCCTGGTCCTTCAAGAACGCCTTTCTTTTTTGTTCGAGTTCATCCTTATCCTGTTGAATAGCCGCTTCATGAGCTTTTAGCCTATTTGCTATCTCTTTCTCCAAACTTTCTATTCTAGAGGTTCTATTCTCTGTAAGTTCTTTTTCCATAGAGGCTAGAGCACTTGCCCGTTTTGACTCCAGCTCCTTTTCCTGTTTTTTGCGAAGCTTGAATAGCTCGTCATCAAGCTGTGCCCTGTCACCTGCGTAATCTTTGTCCCTTTGTATTTCAGCCTTTTGGATCATTAATTCTCGCTGCCGTAATTTCCCCTTTTCGGCTTCAAGAGATTCCAACTGACTTATACACTGAGCTTCCCGCTGTTCCAATTGTTTTTTGAACGGTGCGAACCTTTCCTTAAAGAGCTTCGGAAAACCATTTTTTGCCTGAAGCTCCATCCCTTCAAGCTGAACACGTTTGTCATTTAGCTCCGCTTCTTTTTCGGCTATCGCTTCCTCAGCGGTCTTCAGCTCCTGCTCCTTTTGAGCAATAGCCATTTCTTTTTGGATCAAGGAATCTTCTAGTTCTTTCAATTCCTGTCGTTTATTCAAGAGGTTAGCCTCTGTAACGTTCATAGTAATATCAGCCTGTTCTGCTTGTTCATTATTCGCAGAAGGTTGATCGTTCTGTTTATTATTGCCCATTAAAATACCTCTGTTATTATTTTGATTGCTTCGAATACATTGTTTTGCAACGACTCCATGTCATCTTGTGAAAAGTTAGATTGTTGTTTGTTGCCGTGTCCACGCAGCTGGATTAAATTCGCAACTAAATCAACGAATGCGGGATCTGATTCTTGAAGCTGAATTAGTTCGCTTTCCGATCCTAACAGGAAAATTGCAAGAAGGTGAGCTCCCAGTGTTGTGCTAGAGCCTTGAATGGCAAGCCTGATATTATGTAGAGCCACCGTGGTTAATTGTTTAGGCACACGCTCTAAAGCAGAGAAGAATCCAGTTTGAACGATTTTGTCAATCGCAGATTTTTTAATCGCATCGCTTTTAATTTCAAGCCTGCGGTCTTTTACCGCATCCAAAAGAGCATGTTGCATGGCTGATGCGTAGCACTTGATGACTTCAATGGCC
This sequence comes from Candidatus Achromatium palustre, assembly GCA_001044195.1. Classification (GTDB taxonomy): domain Bacteria; phylum Pseudomonadota; class Gammaproteobacteria; order Chromatiales; family Chromatiaceae; genus Achromatium; species Achromatium palustre. The sequence continues at coordinate 16,203 of LFCU01000271.1, read as the reverse complement.
TTTTCCGTAGTAAATCGTGCTAACATAAGTTCAGAACGGATTAATTGTTCCTTAATATCTCCATTTAGACTTGAAACAAACGCAGTTCCTAGTGCCTTCTCCAGCTTAACATTTGCCTTGAGCCTTTCTTGATCGATATCTCTATCATTGGAAAACCTATCAGATTCATCTAAGTCCTCTGCAACATCAGGTATCAATGAAATAATCATGGTTATAGTTATTTCAATCAACAGTTGTAGTGTATTTTCATCAACATCCAGCTCTTTTATATTGCCATGCTCTATAGAATTGCGATATTTTTTTAATCTTAATGCATGAGTCAGGAATCCAGAGTGATTTTGAGCTAAACGATGTATAGGATGGTTTGCATTGCTGCTTGCTCCAGCGATAGCAAGTGCTAATAAAGGTTGAAGTTCTACCTTGCCGTTCTCGATTTGTCGAATGGCACCTGGCTTAACTTGTAATAGACTCATATTGTTAACGTTTACGGTAAAACCAACTTTTTTAGCAAACTCAACCAGTAGTCTTTCATTATCTCGAAAGTTACTAGCAGAAAATACCTGCTCCCATTCAGAAACTAGATTATCAGCAACCACCTGGCGCAATGACCACTCTAATGCTACATATAGATTCTTGATGCCATTTTCAACCTCTTGCCTGTAGTCATGCTCATAATCTGTACTATTAACTTTCAGATTCTTAATGTTCTGTAATACTGATTTGCTTTCTGCAATTCGCCTGCTTATTTCGGCATACTTAAATGATTTCCTTGATAATTTACTGTTCGAGCCTTCGGCAACATTGCCAATCTTGTCAACAATCCCTTTTTGTTTGAGCTTAGTAACCCAATCGACATTCTTAGTAAGGTGCTCGGCAAAGCTTTCAGAGAAGCCAAAACCGCAACCATCTGTTACCAAAAGATCAGAATTACCTCTCTGGATAAGTGCTTCACAATGTAAGTAGACTAATTCAGGAGTCTTATTTACAGATATAGCTTCAACCATTGGAATCGGTGGTGGGTACTGATCGACACCTTGGTTCAACAGCGAATGCCGTTTATATTTTTTCTTAAACTCCCTGATAGCTCTAATGATATCGTTGGAGTCAGGAACTATTTCCCGATGAGGACTTACATTGGGAAAAATCTGACGGCATCGAACACTTTTTGACTTCCCTGTTGAACCAAGCTCAAGCGTGATGAATGGACCATCAATCGATGAAATTTTCTCTTGTTTGAGATTCCCCATGTGAATGTAGGGCAACAGTTTTCCAGAATGAAGATCCACAAAAACAGTTCCTGCAACATATTCAACGCTTGCCTCGTCTTTATTACGCCAACTCTCAAGAAGTTTTTTACCATCTTCAGACAGCTCATAGCGGTCATCCAAAAGGCTGAGCTGGTTGAGACGATTCTGAATAAAGGCTACCAGTTCCTGTTCCAGACAAGTGAGTAACGCAATATTTTCTGTATCACCAGATTCAATCTCTGTAATCTTTAAGATTGTTTCCTCGAACACATTAAGGCCGCTTTTTTTCTTTTGTGGAATAGAGATGTTGAATGCGTGGCATGGCCAGAGAACACTTTGCTTAGCGGCAATGTTCAATCCATCCAATGCAGCGTGGAAACTGATTACTTTAGGACGCTGATCCTTTGCCCTGCTTTTTCTATTTTGGACACTCATAGGATTGCCCCCTGTTCATGGCACAAATCATAGAAGTTTTTCAGAGCCGGAACTGCATCTACAGCTATTGAGGTATTTGCTAGATTTGCGTCACCCACAATAGCTAAAACCTTCTTCTGTCGACTCATACTTACGCATAAACGATTTTTCGACATGAGATGGCCGAATACTCCACGCTTGACTTTATCGGAGTCTGATTCTTTCTCGATCCAGCTTGCCAGCCGTTTAGATTCTTGGGTACGCACCATGGAAAGAAATACAATATCGAATTCCATACCTTGAAAAGCATCAACAGTACCGATGCGAAGCCGCTCTTCGCCATTTTCAAGAAATCGGTATTTCTGGTATATTTGCCATGTGCCATCCTGTGCACGTTCTGTAATACCATATTTTTGCAAAGTTTCATAAACAGCAAACACCTGCGCCTTGTAAAAGCTGATTACACCAAAACTTAAGCTGGTACCTTCTTTAGAAGTAATCCACTTATTCAAATGTTCAGCGATAACTTTTGCTTCAACATTTCGCCGTCTACTTTTACTATCCGTTTGTTCTTCTCGCCCTTGACTATGTGGTACGTCGATCCAAATTGCAGCCTTATTTTCTATCCCCTGAAGATGTTGTTTAAAGTGGTTTTCAGATAATGGAGATCGGTAACCCTCGTTGTATTCCTGATAGAAGTTATTGCTAGCAAAATCACCCAACAGGGGATGTGTGCGGTATTGAGCATCCAGCGTCACTGTTCGTTTGATGCCATCCTTCTCTTCCAATTTTTTTAGGCGGTTAAATAGATACTCAAACATACTTTTCTTCACAAAATCGACCTTAACCGGTGAACTGTATGAATTGTCACCTTCCAAAACTTTAGCTACCTCTTCATCAATCAAGTGAGGTAGCTGCCTGTGGTCTCCGACAAGGATTATCCTTTTTTCCGCCTGAGACATCGGAATAAGCAGATCTCGCGGGCTGGTTCTTGCGGCTTCATCTATAATTACCGTGTCATATTTTGCCATTTCGGGCTTCTCATCGTATTTAACATACTTATTTTTAGATCTAAGTATATCTTTTCCTACACTTTGTTGAGTGGTTGCAGCATACACAAAGTTGTAATCCTCGATGGCCTCACGAACACCATCCGGATTATCTTCAAGTTCATGTAAAAATTCAGCTAAGATTGCATCCCGCTTATTGGTTGAATTAAGTTTTTTTTCCAGAAGCTGAGATACCGTTGCTACTAATCTCAAAACATCCTCTCTTGGTTTTTCGGTCCGAAAATCGGGTGTAGGCAGATATTTATAGAGTAGCAACTCTTTCAACCCTTTCAGCTCTGGAAGAAAACTTAGCGGCTCACTGCTCCGCCAACGAGCTGCTTTTTCAAGAACGCTTAAATCTAAATTGGCTGATTCGTCTTCGATCTTGTCCAGCAAATCGACAGCTCTTGCCGCGCCATCATCTTTAAAGGCAGCTTCACTTACACGCAGGGCGCGAACGAGCCGCAAGGTGGAAGGATCACTTGGTCGCAATTCTGTCTGTAGGGAATTGATGATTTCTTTAGCCTCATTGGTGATCTCTGCAGAAATTACATCTCTGGGCAAATCCAGAATACGTTCCATTAAACTGACGGTGTTATTCTTCGAAGGACACACTGAATATGCAATAAATAGCTCTGCGAGTCTTACTTGATCTTCAGTTGAAGCAATTTGAGGATTTTTGCTTCGAATATTCTCGGCGACACTGGAACACCATTTGTTAATTTTTTCAGTGACGGCATTTGCCGTAAACTCCGAATCACCGGACCTTCTGCCGAACTTAACCGCTGGAAGAGCATTAATACTTAATCTCGCAACGATATTCTCTACTGCATCATGCTGAAAACCAGAAACAAGTATCTGCCCTCTTATCGACTTGGTTTTGTCATATTCCTCATTGAGCCTTTCAAGAATGGCAGTAACTACAGTTGTTTTGCCTGTTCCTGGAGGTCCCTGAATAAGAGCAATATCCGGAGTGTTCAACGCAATTTCTATAGCCTCCACCTGCTTATCTGTTGGAGGGTGCTTGAAAATTTTCTCTTTGACGAATGATGTCAAAGGTTTCAGTTTGGTGATGCGCTGTATGTTGGGGATAGTTCCTCCTTCTTCAATCAGCAGGCCAAGAAGAGGATTAGCACAGCGTCCTTCCAGAATGGCTGACCGTGCCCGCATTCGTCTTTCAATCTGAATCTTGTCCCCATTGATGGATAGAATAAAAAACATCTGATCAGACGGGATGGACTGCAGATCCAATTCAATGCTTGTTTTTGAAAGTTTAAGGATCGGAGCATAGATAGAGTGGGTATTATTTTCAGCATCGTTCTTTTTCTGCTCCTTTTTGGATGCAAATTCTTCTTCCAGAGCCTTGCTGTAGGCTTCCCATGTAAGATCAGGGTGTTTAAGGTATAAAGGTTCTTCGGAGGTGATCTCTATCTCATCGTCTTCGTTAAGTTGATCCGGAATAGACGACACAAAGAACTTAACCCCTTTTGTAGTCTTTTCATAGCCATGGTAGTTAATTCTCCCAACAGCTTTGGCCCTTGCTAGCAACATTTCACCTTCTATCGCACCGTATTCATCCCACTGTTTCAGGTAACTGCCTGTTTCCTTGGTAAGTCGACTCATCGCTCCAGCAGCTAGAGCTTTGATACGTTCTGGAGTTGATAAAAATTTGAGTTTTCCTTGGGCAAGTCGAAGCGATCCATTTAGTTTTTGTTGATCTCTGAAAATAGCCTTAGATGCATGAAATATTTCTTCATACTGAGAAAGTTTTCGCTTGTCCACTGGGATACTTAAATTTTCTCCACATATAGAAAACGAACGAAGTTCTTCGGCCACTTTGATCTCGTCTTCATCCGAATCTGCATAATCAAAATCTTGGTTTGCGGAATTTCCTGAATACATAAGGAAATATGATTCTTCGCCAACTTCAAGAGTCAGCTTTTCTGCAAGCAGTCTCCCCAGCTCTTTCGCTCCATGAAACCGAATGCCATTTCGTTTAGCTGTTGATTCTATGCGCTCATCAATACCGATCTCTACATCGCCAATTTCAACAATTTCACCATTGAAAAAGATGATTTTGACAAGCGCACTACCGTCCTTGGCAACCTGTATTACCTCAGCAAGGTGCGCACAGCCTCTTTTTAAATGGAAATTTAGATCCTTTTCTGCTGGGGCATCTCTAAGCAGCATACTCCATTGTTGGCCATTAATTCTTAATTTGTATATCTGTCCATTATTATTTGCAGAGATATGTCCTACACCCATATTTGGAGTTTCTCCGGCTAGCTTTGGTTTCATCCATAATTCAAAGGTTATTTCAGCATTTATGTCTTTCAGTCGCATTTGCCACCTCCGCTGATCATACAGTGGACCAACCGAGGGCTATTTAAATGAGCGAACATCCAGAACTTAACATCTGGTGTTTCCCCGTCTATTTTTATTTGCGAATAGATCTTCTGAAATTCACTTTGCTGATGGCTGTCAGCGGCAATGAATAATTCAGCTTTGCCATGATCTAACTTTTTAATCAGAATTTCTTTATTGGTTGCAGAGATTAACACCTCTGCTGTATCTGAATCAAGTATTCTGAAATCATCAAAAACTCGTCTCGGTATCGTCAGTTGTGAATTTTGAGGAAATTCCCTGATATAGTGCCAACATGGCGAGTTTAAGGGCTTATTAGGTCCATTCCATCGATAAGATTCAAGAATGAGTACTTGCGGTCTCTGTGTTTTACAGTAAGGGCAATGATGTCCCTCTGTTTCCGGATGAATGAAGTCATAGTAATAGTTCATGGAACACTCCGTGCATGTAACGGTCATATCCGCTGCTTGAGCAAGAGCTTTAGGCCAATAGTAGATAGTTGGTCGCAGTGAGGGAGATGTCCTTCCCTGGCCGAATGTAGCTTGGAAAAGTTTATCTAATTGTGCTGTGAGAGTTAAGACACCTCGAAGGCCACCATTTTCTCTGTTATTAGAATCATCTTCCTGATCATTAATCCATGGCAACTTACCGGAGAAAGCCATATCTTCTAAAGTTTCGCCTTCATCAATATCTTCAGCCCAGTCATCGCCATCAAGAACTAAATCGCCAACAAATGGATGTAGGTTTGTCAGAATAAGATATGCTAATACTGCAAACGCATGGCAATCTCCTTGCGTTGAGGCACCTGCTTTTCCTTGAACTATTTCAGGGGCTCCAAATCGAGGGAAATATATCCTCACACCATCGTCTTTTTCAAAGCGAAGATTATCAGCATCGATTAGCCAGACCTCTGACATGCCAATATTTTCCGAAACAAATTCATTATTGGGGTTTATATCTCCATAGACGATTCCACGACCATGAATTTGGCAGAGAATGCTCGAACATTTGTATAGGGCGTTAAGTCTCTTACGGAGTCCACCCGAGTTGAGATAATGAGTAATCTCTTGAGCATACCTTTTATCGCAACCATCGAGCCATTTGGGGATTGTGTAGGATTCCACCACCTCCCTTTTTTGTTCGCCAAAAAGAAATGAACTAAATGGAATCATGTCACTCATGACCTGCATTACATAGCCAGGAGCATCCTTCAATACCACCAATGGAGTCGCTACCTTCACTCCGTCTAAAGGGAAAATCCTTAGCTTCTTAAATATGCTCTGCGATTTCTCAATTTGATCTTTATCTTCAATCAATTGACCATCATTGGCTGATAACTTTATCGCCAAATCAGGATCTTTTGTTCTAAAAACGACTCCTTGACCGCCATCTCCAAGCTTCTCTCCACTAAGGTGCTCATTTAAGAATTGATCGGTATATTTGGGCTTAATATCGTATTTCATGTGTTCACTCCTTTCTTAAACAGACAGGCAATCGTCTTGTCATCAGAGTGTCCAGGGACGGGCCATTCATTGAGCCATCTTTTAAGATCCTTACCTCTTTGCTTAGAATCTAAATTTTTATAGTCTAAATACAACTCTTGAGCAAAAGATATTTTTTTTTCTGGTACAAGATCCTCCGATATTCCATCTGTACACAAGACAATGGCATCACATTTAGTGCTTTCAATTGTAGCTGTTTGCCAATAATGCGGTGTGAACTCTTGTTGTAGGCAATAGGTGTAATTTGTAAATGTATCTTGTTTGTTATCGGTAAGCAAGAAACCATTTGGTGTAGATTGTCCATAAACTGCAATCATACCGTCACCGAGACGGCCTAACGTAATTGTCTTTTCAAACTGTATTGCAAATAGACACGTTGCTCCACATTCAGCAGGAGTGAAAGGTGCTATTTTTATACGCCAATGAGCATGAATAAGTCGTAGAATATCGACGATATTTGCTTGTGGATGCTGTTGGTAAATTTTAGCTGCTTCCAGAACCGCATGACACGCTTGTTTAGATCCATGATCTGCATGGGGTTTACTACCTAAACCATCTGAAACTACAACTACATTACCCCATGTGTAAGACTTTTTTAGCCATGAATCCTGATTAGAAACACCAGCCTTTATATGTGCTGGACCGGCTACACTAGCTCCCCAACTATTCCAGGTAAAATTAAGCATCCCAATCTTCCTCTGGTTCTTCTGATTCAACCAATGCGGAGTGCATAATCTGGGCAGTAGAAACTGGTGCGGCAAATGGCTCATCAGAATCGAAGATTATGCTATCAATCGCTGAAGCTATATTTTCCGAAAGGTGAACACTATTGTTTGTGGATATTTTCTTTAACCTTAACAGGTCAGCATCTGCGCCAACAGCAACAGTGTGAATGATTATTTTATTATGCTCCTGTTTCCAGTTTAAAAATGAGCTGTATTCGTTATAGTCAAAATTGCCATCTGACAGAAGGAGAACGTTTGGCTTCTCAGTGACATTCGGGATCTGTGAAAAAAAATTGGATAGCACATTAAGACTTGAAGAACCTCCAGCATTCAGTGCAGGTATATCGCCATCGTTTTGAATAGTGATCTCGGAAATATCCTGCGCCCATTGATAAAAATTGATTCTCAAATTGGCGTATTTATCCCAATCAATGAGTTTTAGTTGGGCTGCAAAACGGCATAAATTTCGTTGGAGATGAATTTTTCCCATTTCATTCATGCTGCCGGAAACATCAACAACAAATAACAAATTCATATTAATTTTTCTCAAAAAAACTCTATCAACCTACCTAGGACACTATTTTAAAAAATAGTTTAAGTTGATCAGATCATGGTTTTTTGCTTTAGGATGATAGGAGCAATAAATTAGGGTTATTTTCATGATGTTTTCCTGTTTTATTTAGGTACGAGTAGTTGGGCGATCTCGTGGCCTGAATTAATGATTTCACCAACTTTGATGCATATCTTAGCAACAAGGCCATTAATAGGAGTTGTTATTCTTTGGGTGTGTCCTTGTTCGTTATCTACTTCAATAAGAATGTCGCCACGATTGACAATGTCATCAGGGAGGCAACGGATATTCTGAATTGTAGCTGATGCTATAGATCGGGATAATTTTACTTTTACCGTATCAAATGTACTTTCCCGCTCTTTAGATGAAAGTGTATGTGCCAGCAACAATAACTTTTTATCATCAATGATATTCCTTGTATAAAGGTCGAGAATGAGTTCTCCACTCATATTTGGATGCTGCAACGCCAGTTCAAATTCCTCCTCTTCAATCGGTCTCTCCGTCCAAGAGCCGGGCTTACTGAAGTCAAATGGTTCATATATATTCACGATCTGTTGTAAGGCTTCAATTGGACATTGAGGATTTTTCAATGCAGCTTGGCGAACCGTTGGATTTTGGTCTTTTACCAACTGAATGAGTTTTTCGGATGAAATGAATTCATTTGATGCGGCATTTTCTCTTTCTGATACATCACGACTATCGCTTTCAGCGTCAATTATTTCAATATCTTTTTCAGAAAGAGAGGCTGCTTTGAGACTGAATTTTTTAAATAGCTCTTCATATTTCTCAATTTTTTCTTTAAGAACAACACTTATGGGTGTAATTAAGCCAATATGTTTCTTGATAACTTCCTGAGTTAGAACTGATTTATCATTGTTGCGGAACAAATCCTCTAGTGCATCATTGATAACACATTCAATATCTGCTCCAGAAAAACCGTCAGACATCTTAGCCAATTGTTCAAGATCGAGCCTTTGAGGATAATTGGTTAAATGCTTTGTTTTAACAGTAAAAATTTGTTTACGCTCACGCTCGTTAGGCAAATTAACATAAAAAATCTCATCAAAACGGCCGCGTCTCAATAGTTCAGGGGGGATTGTGGTAATGTCGTTTGCAGTTGCCATAACAAACACAGCTCCTGGCTTTTCTTGCATCCATGTTAGAAAATAACCAAAAAGTCGAGTTGTAATCTCCGTGCTTCCTCCAGAACCATGAATCCCGGAAAAAGCTTTTTCAAGTTCATCGACCCACAAAACGCAGGGACTTGCTTGTTCTGCAACCTTTAGTGCTGCCTTCATATTAGCTTCACTTTCGCCCACAAATTTTCCCATTAAAGTCCCAATGTCTAAGCGGAAGAGAGGAACATTGAATAATGATGCTGCTGCCTTTGCACTCATTGATTTGCCACATCCGGGCATCCCAGCTAAAAGAACTCCTTTAGGAGCGGAAATTCCAAAACGCTGTGCGTTCGGTAAATTATCAATAATATGTTTCTTATTACGCAACCACCTTTTTAATTGCTCCACCCCACCTATTTGATCAATATGGATTTTACTATCAATCAATTCCAACAGGCCAGATTGCGATAAAGCTCTTTTCTTCAAGGCTAACGCATCGTTTACAGCTTCCTTGGAAAAAGACCCTTTATAACTATTTTTCAATGTTTCAAATATACGAAACACCATATCCTGTTCCATACCTGAGAATATAGATATTAGTGAGGTCTTCACTGCCGTGTTTAAAGTAATGGAGTGTTTTTTAAGGAGCGAGTGCAAGATCTGTTCAACCTGAGCAGATGCAAGAGGAGGACATGGAAAAGATACTAACAGATCCATAATTTCAGGGAATACGATCTCATCTTTAGAAATCAAGAAAATGGCAGCATGTCCTCTAAAATACTGCTTGATTCGCAGTAATTCTTGCTGCACACGAGCGACTGCTCTATGGTCATTTTTTAGTGCAGAGTAGGCGTTTTGTATAACATAAATCTTCTCAGAAGGATTATCATCAGCAATTGTCCTAAGGTCTTCATAGAGCGATACATCTTGTTCAGGTTTAAGTGCCCGTTTAGTCTTAAAATCTACCCAGCCATATCCCCAGTTCCACTCCTTAACTTTGAAGTTCAATTGATCAGCAATAGACGCAATTTCTTTATCCATTCTAGCAAAATCTTGACCCTGAATATGGATGCCGGAGACTCCAGCCCGAATAGTTTCAATAATGCCTTTAGAATCCATCTTAAAATCCAAATATAGATGCTACGCCACTACAAAAGGAAGAGACACCAGTACTAATTGCAGAGCTAACAGATTTAATTGTATCAGTGACGGTGGAAACGATTTTTTTGCTCCCCTTATAAATTGCTTCTCCCACGGTGCTTCCTGCCATTCCGCCGACCACACCACCAACTACTCCTCCAATTGCTGTACCAACAGGACCCAGTGCTGTTCCCAATGCGGCACCCATGCTTGCACCTTTTGTTCCACCAGCTAATCCCCCAACTAGGCTGCATGTGGCATTACCGGCCTGATCAAGTGCTTCTTCACCAGTAATTTCGCCTGTTGCGTATTTATAGAGGGCTTTTACATTTTCGACACCAATACAAGCGGCGTTAGCAATTCTACCTGCTGGTGTATTTTTTAGAACCTTACCTAACCAGCCACTTTTTACCGCTACAGTTACTCCGCCAGTTACAGCAACAGCCAATCCAGAGGTTGTTGCAGATTTAAGAGAACTTTGTACAAATTCTTGCAGATCTTCCTCAGCACTATTATTTTCTTTTCCGGTAACTCCATTCCAAATTCTCCGACCAAGAATGCGAGCTCCCTGAAATCCTACAGATAAAAGAGCAGTAGCTCCTGCTTTTTTACCAATGTTTTTGGCAATATCGATTTTACTGGTTTCATTCCAGTCATACTGCTTGGCTTCAGCTTTCTCTTGTGCCCTACGTTGTTTTTCTTTAGCTTCTTGTTTGGAAAGAGGCTTAGATTCCACTCCATCCATTTCAACTGTTTCGGTACTTCCGTGGATATCCTTTGCCTGTCCATCGGGAACTAATTTGCGTTGACCACGATAATCGCCTTTTTTAAGCATAGAATCTGTAGTATCAGCGTCAGCTCCATACTTGGCTTGATAACGGCGGACAATTTTGCCATTTCCGTCCCGAATAACAACATCCACCGAATTTTTACTATATACTTCACCAGGCTTGGGTTGCAATACTTCAGCTCGGTACTCACTACCTTTTGCTGCGGCATCCAAATTGAAGGTATCAGCATGGTGCTGTTCTGCAATAAAACCGTCCAGATTTAACTGTTGATTCAGTTGGCCATCATTTCGATAGAGTAAATCGATATTGGCTTTGTTTGCCGACTCAATGGCCGTGTCAATTTCACCAGCATAAGCTCCGAAATTAGTAACACCAGCAACAGTTACCCCTTGTTCAATTTTTTCAGCTAACCAGTTATTCGTGCTTAGGCCCTTATTGTGATGTTCTGCCAATTCTTGCTGAGATGAATCAAAAAGCTCTACCTGCTCAACAATTTCATCAGCAGTTTGTTTTAGCTCATCTTCATTACTCCAAATCTTTGGATATTTGGCGAGTTCCATACAAAGCCATGCTTTATTGGACAGGTCAGGTGATTTATATTGGTAAGATCGAATAAATGAGCCTATAACCCCGCGAGTTTTTTGTGCTCCTTCTGGCGTAATTTCAATCTGTTTAGCTAAAGCATCTGCCTGAGCTTCACCATGAGACACTCCATTTGTCATAAGCGTCACTAAATCTAACTTTTCCTGATTCCTATCCATCGGATAACCTCCTGCTACTGTTCGTCATCTTTGTTAGGTGGTTGCTTCTTCGAAATATTTTGATCTAGCTCTATTGATCCTGGTATTTCGTTTGGGTTCTTTGATCGGGTACGCTTGGTTACTGACATGGTTACACGCTGGAAAAATTCATGGAGCTGTCCTGCATTTTCTGCGTAGAAAAGCTCATGGGGTGGTTTAATAAAACGCTTCAAGACTATCTCATCAGCATCACGCCCGATAGCCATTGCCATCCGATCACATTTGGAAGAACGTCCTTCGGAGATAAAATCTTCCAGTGGCTTTTCCCAGCTATCATTAGGTTGTCCATCGGAAACAAGGACAATAGTCGGGCGGTAGGCACGGGGTGGAGTGGTTTTTTTGTCCTCAATCATAGCTTTGGCCATTTTAAGAGCGGTTCCCATTGGAGTCATGCCGTTTGCTTGCAGATCTTGCCATTGCACCTGAGATGCCTTGGTATAGGGAACATACAGGTCAATCTGATTTCCGAAAGTGATGACGGAGACAAGAATCTCGGTCTCCATCTTTTCTTCTTGCGCAAAGGTGTCCAACATATCCTTGACAGCCTTGTTAAGGTTCTCGATTTTATCTCCAGACATACTATAGCTGACATCCAGAAGCAGAACGACAGGAAGCGGTCTAGCGGCAGGGGTGGTGAACTTTTTAGGATCAAACATTAGGTTATCCTTCTGATTAACTCATTAGTAACAATTCTACTAGGGTAATCTTCCAAATAGTTTTATTTATGTATCTTTAAATACTTTAATATATTATTGATATGGTTTAATGGATTTTGTATATTAGCAAATATCAAAATTAATGCAACTTATTAATAAATATTTTTAAAACCATGCTTTTTGTATTTTTGAACATCGAGTTATAGTATCAAGGATATCAACATGCAACATCCTAAATTTTAGGCACGCTACCGCCCTACTCTGTTTGAAGAGCATTCCTAAAATTTGTATACAACAGGCATTATCCGAAACTCTCCATCAATCGAGCGCAATAAATTCCTGCTTTCGCAGGAATGACGAAATCGAGCAACTATGAACTGAACAGTCAAAAGTTCTCAATAATGATACACTAACAAAAATTAGACATTATCCGAAACCACAATTTTACCTTATCATTATTGGATTGATAGAGGATTTTGGATAGTGTCCATTATACAACAAATACTCTGCGCATGACAAAAAACTATAGTGCTGATGTAACTATTTAATTTATAACATCTTGACGAAACTTAAAATTAGCAATTATAATTTTCGCTATGTACTTCAACAAATAAAAAACAATTATGATATCGAAAATCCTAGAAATGCTCATCCCATTTCGTAAATTATTTTCTCGTGAAGCATCCTATGTATGGTTTCTAGTAATCATCATTGGTTTCTTAATGCGTTTTGATCACTATGGTATAAGCAGTTTTATTCGTTGGCTTCATTTACCATAAACAACATACCCATTACTTATCCATTTCTTCCATGCTAATTCCTGGTCATTAAGTAAAATAATGATAGAATGGATGAATTTTTCTCTAAATAACTTCCCAATTGTTACTCATAATGGAAGAATATTAGCAGTAGGAGACGGCATTAAAATTCCCAAAGAAGGAACACATCAACCTGGCATAAAAGCTATGCGTAGTCCCTCACAAAATCAAAATAAACCTCAAAAATTTAAAGGACACCATTTTGGATGTATTGCATTTATTGCACATATAGCCAATCAATTTAGGGCTATTTTGCAAATTGCTCAAATTCATGAAGGTGTTGATGGTATTCGTCAGTTACAAAATACTAGCTCCGATAATAACACACCAGAAACAATTGTCTCACGAATGCTATCTCTTCTTGTACTTATAGCGAAGTCTCAAAAGGACAGCCATTATATGCATTACTTGATGCTTTTTTTGCTACTTCAGTAGCCTTCAATTATGTTTTCGAAAATGTACAGGAAAATGGTGATCTTTGGGTGCATCTTATTACAAGAGCCAAAAGCAATTATGTGGCATACTTTACAAAAGAAAACTCTAAAAAACAAAAAATTAAACTTTGGGAAGTATTCGATCTTACCTCTCTTTTTGTGGAAGCAATTCATCCTTTATATCCAAACCGTACCATCAAAATTTTCCATTGTAATTTATATTGGGGTACTTCACTATTCTTTATTCGTTTTGTATGGATCATAGATGGAGCTAGCAAATTTATTTTAATGTCTTCTGATACAACACTAGAACCATTGATGATATTAAAATTCTATGGATTACGTGGTAAAATAGAATGGAGCTTTAAAATATTGAAACATATTTTAGGTGGGTTTTGCTATAGATTTTGGATAATGATTTCTGATACAGTTCAAGAAAAAAGTTTAGTAGGTGAAGATTTTTTAAAAAAGTATTTGCTCAAATTAACTGCTATTGAACGTTATGTCAATTTGGCAATTATTGCACAAGGGATTTTAAGCTTCCTTGCCTTTACTCAAACCGAATGGGTATGGAGAGTTCACTCCATAAGCTCATGGTTAAGAACCTATTCTTCAACAATTCCTTCTGAAGAAGTAGTACAACGTGCATTACAATCACACGAATTACTATCTTTTTCACTCATTCAATTAAAAGAGTGGGTAAGAAAACGCTTTAAAAAAGCACCAAAACATCAGTCAAAAGTTCCAAAAAATAGAACTTTAGAGCACTTGCTGCTCAGCTAAAAACCGTCTTTTAAGGAATCTCAAATATCCATTTTTTGTTAATTTGGGATCCTGGAGTAGACAAAAATATTTTTTACTTATCCATTAAATGGTTGGGTAAGGGAGAACTTTTGACTGTCCAGCTATGAAGTAAAAATTAGAGTCCCCAAAGCCCATTAAATTTGCGCCATCTATACGTGTGCTTTCAACAATTAGGTAGGGAGCCATTATCTTTATTTATAGAAAATTTTGGTGATTAGTGCTAAAGTTAAGTTATCCCTCGCTGGTGTTTGTAATTGCTTTTGCAATGCTACAAGTGCATTTTGCAAGGCATCAACATCAAACATTGCAACAGCATCACGAATTTGCTCTAAATAACTATCGAATTGGTTTTGAATGCAAAATGCTTGCAAGTCCTCTACCAATTTTAGCGAATCTTCCATAAATCCACTGTGCATAGCCTGCTGTAATGGGGGTAAAAATCTTGTAGTAATAGCCTCAATGTTTGCTGCATTAGCTGACTCTAAAGGTGGTGATGTTAGCGATGATCGTGATTTTTCTGACTCACTATTTGGTAGTGTATTAGCAATAGTTGGGCTAACAGTGGTGGTATGTGGTAGAAAACGGCTTATGCTATGTAATAGATGCTGTATTCGTACAGGTTTATGTAGATAATCATTAAAAATGTCTTTATATATAGCAACTTCATCTTCAGTAGCAGAAGCAGTTACTGCTATGATCGGAATATGTTGCGTAGTTGCACTTGCATGTAAACGTGTTGCTGCCGTAATACCATCCATGCCCGGCATCCGAATATCCATTAAGATCAGATCTGGGCAATGTTGCGTAGCTAACTCGACAGCTTGTAAACCATTTTCAGCTTGTAACACTGTTAAAGGATGAGCATGTAGATGTTCGACAATTAAAGTCCGATTAAAAGCAATATCATCGACCAGTAAAATGGTAGCTGGTTGAAAGTTGAAGCTTGCTTCAGTTGAGGGTGTTTCTGTTAGTGTTGTGGTCTGTACAGGGATACTATTTAATAATAACGTAAATGTACTACCACGCTCTAATTCACTAGTTACTTTAATATCTCCATTCATCAATTGTGCTAATTGACGACTGATCGCTAATCCTAATCCAGTTCCACCATATTTCTTAGTAGACTGCATCTCTTGCTGTTCAAAAGGGGTAAATAGTTTAGAGAGGAATTCGGGCGCAATACCTACTCCAGTATCGCTAATTTTGATGGCTATGTTGATCAGCCCGTAGGGTGGGAGAGCAACGCGATCCCGCCTTTTTGAAAATGTTATTCTATCTCATAATTTTGTTACATTGTCATTTGCTACCCAATTAGGCATTATTTCAAAGTAGCAAATTTATATAGAATACGGCGGGATCGCATTGCTCTCCCGCCCTACGAGCTCATTAAATTCATATAGGTAATTAGCATCAAAGTTCAATTAATTCTTAATGCTATCATAAACTATACTGCTAGATATTCAAACGTATAAAAAATATGGTAATTTATCAAATAGGTTTATTTATGTTTTTTCAATACTTTATATATTTACATTCTATTAATATGGTTTTAAAAGTTTGATATATTACTATATACTAAAATTGATGTGACCCCATATAAATAAAGTCTTTTAAAAACCACACTTTTTGTGTTTTTGAACATCGAGTTAATAGGCTGTTCACTCTACCTCCATACGCCACTGTAAACTTCATGCAGATTCCGTATCGCCACCAGTCAGGTAGGGTGGGCAAACATCCGTATCGTTTGCCCACGCAAACCAAACAGGACAA
>LFCU01000233.1 GCA_001044195.1 Candidatus Achromatium palustre | reverse complement strand
CGTAGTTCAGCTCGAGAGACAGCTATGCGAGTAGCAGCCGGAGCTATAGCTAAAAAATATCTTAGAACCCAAGGGATTCATATTAGAGGCTATTGTTCCCAAATAGGCCCAATTAAACCAGACGCAATAGATTGGGATCAGGTTAATAAAAATCCATTTTTCTTTCCAGACGCAAATAAAATATCAGACCTTGAAGCATACATGGATGCTTTACGCAAATCTGGTAATTCTATAGGTGCTGAAGTTACTGTAACAGCTACTGGTATTTTGCCAGGATTAGGAGAACCAGTATTTGACCGTCTTGATGCGGATATAGCATACGCGCTTATGAGTATTAATGCTGTTAAAGGAATTGAAATTGGTGCAGGCTTTGCTTGTGTTGAGCAAAAGGGTACAGATCATAGAGATGAGATGACTTCTCAGGGGTTTCTTTCTAACAACGCCGGTGGTATTCTTGGCGGCATTTCATCAGGACAAGATATTATAGCCCGTATCGCCCTTAAGCCTACTTCGAGTTTACGGTTACCCGGATGTACTATTGATGATACTGGAGCAGATACTACGATAATTACCACAGGTCGCCATGATCCATGTGTTGGCATTCGTGCAACGCCTATAGCTGAGGCGATGTTAGCTATAGTATTAATGGATCATTTCTTAAGACATAGAGGTCAAAATGGTGCTATAACTTCGAGTACGCCCATTATTCCAGCATCTGTTAATAACTCGTAGGTGCGATTATTTTTAGGACGTAGCATTTAAGGATGGGTAGAGCCAAAGCGAAACCCATCATTATCGATGCGCTTAGTACCTCAGTGCATCCTATGCATAAAACTGATAGGTGGTAAGGCATTGCACACAAAGTTTGAATCATGGGGTTCGGCTACACCTCTACCATCCCACGATTTCATAAGGTAGGATTCTTCCAAATCGCATACCAAATACTAGATCAAAATTCTGTTATGAAGTATCAACATAGGGACTGGTTCAGTCGAATGTATTGACTTAAGCATTTTATTATTATACACTATTTCAGATAAAGATTGTAACCTACTTACGATTAAAATTGTAACAATATCACTTTTAAAAAAGGGACTTAAGGCAGATCCTCAACACCAGATGCAAAATTGTTATTGAGAAGTAATGAGTTAAACTACAAAGAAGCTATTAAGTCCTCATTATGTGTCCAATTAGACTTAAGTCTTACCCAAACCTCAAGATGCACCTTACAATTAAAAAACCGCTCCATCTCCAAACGAGCCGCTTTAGCTGTAGCCTTAAGAGCTAAACCATTATGACCTATTATAATAGCCTTCTGTGCAGCACGTTCTACCCAAATCACCGCACTAATACGATATAGATTACCCTGCTCCTGAAAATTTTCAATTTCCACTGCTAGCTGATAAGGTAATTCTTTAGCATAACGACGAGTTAATTGTTCCCGCAACAATTCCGCTGCAAAAAAACGTTGCGGACGGTCACTTACTTGATCTTCAGGAAACAGAGCCGCTTGTAATGGCAGAAGAGCTAAGATCTCTTGTTCTAATACCTCCATTTGATCGCCAACTTGAGCGGAAACTGGAATAAGTGCCTGCCAATTACGGCGTTGGGCTATACTAGCTAAATAGGGTAATAAAGACTCGCGGTTTTGCAATTGATCAACCTTATTCAGCACACCAATACAGGGAATGTTACTAAGATGTGCTAGAGTATTAAGCACCAACGTATCCTCTTGTGTCCAAATTCCTGCTTCTAATATGAATAATACTAAATCTGTATGTTCTATGGCACCTCTTGCTATACGATTTAAAGCACGATTTAGGGCGTTTTTACCGCGTTGGTGTAGTCCTGGGGTATCTATAAAGAGGATTTGTCCATTAGGACAAGTTTTAATTCCCAACAAACTATGGCGTGTCGTTTGGGGTTTATGCGAAGTAATTGCTAATTTTTGTCCTATGAAGCGATTCAGTAACGTGGACTTACCCACATTAGGGCGACCTATAATAGTTACAAAACCACAATGATAATTCATGGTTAAATTTACTGTTCCTAAAAAATTAGACAAATTTAAACATTTATTAACAATAACATTTGTCTAAAAATAAAATTGGATAATTACAAAATATGATTTATATAATGATAGTTAATCCTACTTTGTCAAATTACCAAATAAGACCTTTATTTTGTTGAAAACAATACTTTGCATCAATTCTTTGTGAATTAAGAAGTTAAGTTTTAATGTGACAAAGTAGAATTAATTACCTAAGTGCGATTACACTAAAGCTAATCTAGCCTATAATCCTGCATTTTAAACACAACTTAGGAACCTTTTCTATGCCTTATGATCTAACTAACCAAGTGGCTTTAATTACCGGATCAAGCCGTAACATAGGCCAAGCTATCGCACAAACCTTAGCCCAACATGGAGTCAAAGTTGTAATCAATGCTAGAAATGATGCTCAAGGTGCCCAGAATACGGTACAGCAAATTCAAGATCTTGGTGGCCAAGCCATAAGTATTCTGGCAGATGTAGGGGATGAAACTCAAGTACAACAAATGCTAGAACAAATTTTACAACAATGGGGACGTATCGACATCTTAGTAAACAATGTCGGATTGCGGCGTTCTTGCAGTATCACTGAAATGACTACGCCAGAATGGCGTGAAGTCCTAGCTACTAACCTAGACGGGCCATTTTTCTGCTGTCGGGCCGTAGCACCTTGCATGATCACAGCTAAACAAGGCACTATAATCAACATCTCAGGTTTAAATGCCCATATAGGCAGGGCTAATTGGGCACATGTATGTGCCAGCAAAACGGGAGCTTTAGGGCTAACCAAAGCCCTAGCCGTAGAGTTAGCACCATATCAGATCACAGTAAATCATATCGTCCCTGGAGCAATAGATACAGCCCGTAGTCACAGCTCAGACATGCTTGCTAGAGAACAACGCTTAGCTGGGATTCCTTTGGGACGTTTAGGTACACCAGACGAGATTGCCGCTATGTGTGTCTTTCTAGCCTCCAAAGAAGCAAGGTTTATTACTGGTCAGACTCTACATGTCAATGGCGGGGCATTACGATGCTAATACCTCATACTAAATCTAAAAGCCGTGTTTATATTCTAACTATTTTACTAGGATGCTGCTGGGCTTTGGTTTTTGGGAGCATATTTTTACTACGCAGCTTTGGATATTTACAATTCCCAGAACTTGCTGCTTATGATCTCATGATTGCTACTATCAATCGTACCAGTACCTGGAAACCGCCAATAACTATAATAGAATTTACGGAACAAGATATACAACGGGTCAAAAGCTGGCCCCTAACTGATGCCAAATTAGCTGAGACCTTAGAAACCATATTAAAAGCCTCCCCCACCGCCATAGGAATAGACATCTATCGCAATTTTTCAGTCCCGCCAGGCACCAAACGCTTCCACAAATTACTTGTTGACAATCCCAACATTATAGTTGTAGAAAAACATCCTACAGCAACGACTCCAGGAGTGCCACCACCTGAAGTATTAGCAGGTACTAACAACCGAAAGCGTGTTGGATTTGCGGATATAGCCTTGGATTCCGGTGGTATCGTGCGCCGCAATCTCATGTTTAATCAGAATGGAGATATGGTTGGCTTCTCCTTTGCGTTACGCCTGGCCTTAAAATATCTAGCTTCTAAAAACATCTATCCTCAAGAGAATAAACCCAATCCAGCACTATTGCGGCTTGGCCATGTAGTATTTTATCCCCTAACAGGCGATGAAGGTGGCTATGCTAATATGGACATGGGTGGCTATCAAATAATCTTAGACTATATCGGTGGCATCAAACCCTTTCCGCATTTTAGCTTTGGCGATCTATGGGATGGACATATAGATACCGCACTGTTAAAAGACCAGATCATTATATTAGGCGGCCATTCTGAAAGTGTAAAAGATCAATTTTATGCTCCTCATGCCATTTTAGGCTATGACCAAGGCGAGATCACAGGCAGCACTTATCATGCTCATGCAGTGCGACAATTTTTAGAAGCCGCATTTAATGGCCGTAATCCCATCGCAGTTTGGAATGTATGGACCGAATACTTATGGATCTTCTTATGGACTGGTTGTGGTTTACTTATAGGCTGGTTCGCAATTTCAAGCTGGATACTTATTTTATTCACAGCGATTAGCAGCATTCTACTAATTACAGCCTGTATCTTTGCCTTTACAATTGGTTTTTGGATACCTTTAGTACCAACCTTATTGGGCTGGAATGCGGCAATGGCTCTTGGCACTGTATTGCGCTCCAGTGAACAACGCCATGAACAGCAATTACTTATGGGATTATTCGAAAAACATTCCTCTCCCAAAGTAGCTAGAACTATTTGGAAACATCGCGATGAGGTTTTAGAAGACGGGCGTATTTGCCCTAAAGTACTCATGGCCACTATGGTGTTTAGCGATTTACAGGGATTTACCAAGATTTCAGAGTCCATGCCACCAAAGCAATTTTTAGATTGGCTAAATCGCTATCTAGGGGCTATGACAGATGTCATTATGAAGCATGATGGAGTCTTAGATGATTATGCTGGGGATGGTATCAAAGCCAATTTTGGAGTTCCCATAGAAAACGTTGCGCCTGAGCAAGTAAGCCTCAATGCTCGTAAAGCAGTAGCGTGTGCGTTTGAGCTGGGGCAAGAATTAAATCGTCTCAATCGCGAGAGTAAAGCTGTAGATTTTCCCATTGTTGGAATGCGCATCGGAGTGCATACAGGTTCGGTCGTAGTTGGTACTGTAGGTAGTAAACAACGGATGAAATATACGACAGTGGGTAGTAATGTAAATTTGGCTGCACGTTTAGAAAGTCTGAGTGAAGTACCAGGTCCAGATCCGCATGATGAAACAAATAGCTTCCGTATTTTAGTTAGTGCTGCTACTGCAAAACTATTAGGAGACAATTATCATGTCACCAGCCAAGGTTCGTTTCATCTTAAGGGAATTCAAGGTGCAACTGAAGTATTTTCTGTAAAGCTATTGACATAAAGATTCCAATACTTTTAAAGTGTAAAAATATTTAAAGATGCGAAAATATAAAACCAAGTAGGACCTTTAAAATTTGAAGCACATACTATGAAATGGCATAAGAATATTAGATATCATTGGATTTGGTTGCAACTTATCTTGCTATATGGATTTTTGTTAAGTCCAAATATTCAGGCAGCTAGAAAATTTGCATATCGCCCACCTAATCTAGGCACAGCAACACATAGGACGGGAGCTGCTCTGCGACAGCTCAAATTTGGTACTTTTGTGCAAGTCTTAGTTCCTAATCATGTAGCACTAACGAATAATAGCCAACCACGTTTATATTGGTATTACGTATTACGATCTCGCAAGCGATATATACAAGAATTTCAAATTCGTTTAAAAGACAGTGATAAACTATTATTCAAAAAACGCCTCCCTATGCTAAACCAAAACGGCATAGAATCTATAGATCTAGCTAAATATGGCATCACTCTTAAGCCTAATAAAATCTATGTTTGGCAAATATCCTTACAACAGCAACGCATTATCAAATACCGAACTTCACGAACTATTACATCAAAAGGAGAAATCAAACACATTGATACCAATTCTATATCCAACAATACAGCTCCTAATGAACGTCCCTATTTAGCGGCAAGCCAAGGATTTTGGTACGATGCTCTTGATGGCGTTTCCCAATTGATAAATCAAGGCCAGAACAGCTCCTATTGGCATAACCAACGCGCTATTTTATTAACACAAGGCAATCTTAAAAATGCAGCTAAATATGATCGTAAAATGGCTGCTAAACGGCATTAGCCTAAAATACATACTGATAAAAGCCAAGTAGGGTGCGCATCGCGCACCATTAAAATATACTGACTAAGGGGTACATACTTATGAGATCGCAGTTTAATAATACATATCACTGGATTTGGCTACAAACTATATTAGTGTGTAGCCTGTTTTTTATGCAAACTATGCAAGTAGCGACTGGATTTGAATATAAACCATCGTCTAATGTAAGTTCAGCAAAACATAGAAAGGGCGGTGCTACTCGAGAACTCGGCGGCATTAATAAATCAGCCTTTAAAAATAAGACACTTAAGCAAGTGCAAGTGTTAGCTCCAAAAAATGTAGCACTGACTAACAATAGTCAACCACGTCTATATTGGTATTTGAAACCCAGAATACGTTATATACAGGTATTTCAAATTCGATTAGAAAACAGTAGCCAACCCTTATTCAAAAAGCGTCTTCCTATGCGGTTTAGAGGTGGCATTCAATCTATAGATCTAGCCAGATATGGAGTCAGTCTCCAACCTAACAAAACTTATGTATGGCAAATAGCTCTGCAACCACGAAGCTTCAACCGTTACCAAACGATACCTACCATTGCTAGATCAAGAGGCCAAATAAAGTTTGTCACTACAAAATCTAGAACCCAAACAAGTTCTAAAACTAATAGCCGTTCATATCCCGTAGCAACACCACAACAATTTTGGTACGATGCCTTTGATAATGCATCCTATAAGATACAAACAGGCCCAAGACAGGCCTATTGGCGTAGACAACGCGCTATTTTGTTGGAACAAGCTGGTCTTCATAAAATGGCTAAAATCATAAACCGCTAGTTTGTAGGTGCGATTAGCTTTGACGTAATCGCACCTACTGTGCTTCAAAAGGAAGATCATCAAGCATATATATCTGATAAATCTGGTAGGCTGGGGTTTCATAAGGATGCACTTTAAGCAACGTTGTTATCACTTGAGTAAGATATTGTTCCTGGCAAATCATCTCTACCTTAAATTCTGTTAATTGCTCAAGCTTTTTGTATACACCTATATAAGGTGTGCTACCTTGTAAGGGTTTAAATTGTCCCAATCCTTTAGTCTGCCAACAGCAATGTTCATAGTTTCCGAAACGCCCAGCTCCCTGATCAAACAGTGCCTGTTTTACAGTTTCAAGGTGAATTTCTGGAACGTAAAAATTGATCTGAAATATCATATTCTGTCTTACTGTAGCTTTTAGGTGTGATTAGCTTTGTGGTAATTTAAGCCTTCGTCTTAGCTACAGCTAAAGCTGTCATATTTAGCAATGCCTCTACTGTAACACTTGGGGTAACTATATGCGCTGAATAAGCTGTACCTAAAAGAATAGGCCCAATGGCTATGCCATCAGTTAGGACTTTTAGCATATTAAATGCTATATTCGCTGCATCTTGATTGGGCATAATCAACAAATTCGCCTTGCCAGTGAGGCGTGATTCTGGCAATCTAGCATCACGAATAGCTGCTGATAGAGCATTATCCGCATGCATCTCGCCTTCTACTTCAAAATCTGGATTCCCTGCTAAAATAAGATCTAAAGCCTGCCGCATCTTGATAGCAGAAGCTGAATTGTGGCTCCCAAAATTAGAATGCGATAATAATGCTACTTTAGGCGTGAGGCCAAAGCGTCGAATCTCTTTCGCACATAAAAATGTAATCTCAGCTAAAGTCCTAGCATCTGGATCTTCTTGAACATAAGTATCAGCGATAAAGATAGCTCCAGAACGCATGACTAATACATTTACTGAGGTTAAACAGGATAATTGGGTTTCAGTACCAATCACCTCTTCTACATGCTTAAGATGACGCAAATACCGGCCTACAGTTCCACAGATCATAGCATCAGCATCCCCAGCGCGTACCATAGATGCTGCTAATACTGTATAATCAAGGTGAATGTATTCACTAGCCTCTGCTGGAGAATAACCTCGACGTTTCACCCGATTATAAAATGTAGCCGTATGTCTAGAACAACGTGAATTTTCACGAGGGTCCATCAGTTCAAAATCGTATCCTGGGCGGATATTTAAAGATAAGGCATCAAGCCGCTCTGTAATAATAGCACGATTGCCAATCAAAATAGGTTTCGCAATGCCTAATTCTAAAGCCTGCTGTGCTACTTGGAGGACTTTATCCTGTTCTCCTTCAGCATACACTACCCATTTGGGATCTTCTTGTGCTTGATCAAATACTGGTTTCATAGTCATACCAGTACGACAGGTTCTATAATGCAGCGTTTGGCGATAGGCATCTAGGTCTGGAATAGGGCGAGTAGCTACGCCAGATGCCATTGCTGCTTCTGCAACTGCGGGGGCAATAGCCTTCATCAAACGTGGATCAAATGGTTTGGGGATTAGATATGCAGGTCCAAATCGCATTATTTGGCCGCCATAAGCTCTGCGTACTACATCTGAAGATTCTGCTTTGGCAAGATTCGCAATGGCTTTGACAGCGGCAATCTTCATCGATTCATTAATTTCTGTGGCTCCACAGTCTAGCGCACCTCGAAACAGAAATGGAAAGCATAAGACATTGTTTACTTGATTTGGATAATCAGTACGTCCCGTAGCGATAATGGCATCGGGCCGTATTTGGCGTATAGCTTCTGGCATGACTTCTGGTATTGGATTCGCTAGGGCTAAGATCAAGGGGCGTTTATTCATACCAGTGAGCCATTTAGCTTGTACGACACCTGCGGCGGATAAGCCTAAGAATACATCAGCTCCCTGTAAGGCTTCCTCTAAGGTACGCTTATTGGTATCAGTAGCATAGCGGTCTTTATAAGGGTCCATCTCCTTAGTGCGACCTTGATATATTACTCCAGCAATATCACAAACTATAATATGATCTAATTTTAATCCAAGTTCTACTAAAAGATTAAGGCAAGCTAAGGCAGCAGCTCCAGCTCCAGCTACGGTTATATGTATCGTTTCTATATTTTTGCCTATAATTTCCAAACCATTGAGAATCGCAGCAGCTACTACTATAGCAGTTCCATGTTGATCGTCATGAAAGATGGGTATTTTCATGCGCTGTTTTAAACCCTGTTCTACTTGGAAACATTCTGGGGCTTTAATGTCTTCCAAATTAATACCACCAAAACTTGGTTCTAAACTAGCAATGCTTGCAATTAATTTTTCTGGATCTAATTCATTAATTTCAATATCAAAAACGTCAATATCAGCAAATTTTTTGAATAATACGGCCTTGCCTTCCATAACAGGTTTGGCTGCTAAAGCTCCAATTGCTCCCAGTCCAAGCACCGCTGTTCCATTAGAGATAACAGCGACTAGGTTGCTCCGCGCTGTATATTGAGCAGCATTTAAGGGATCATCTACAATAGCTTTGCAAGCCGCAGCTACTCCAGGGGAGTATGCTAGGGCTAGATCACGTTGGTTAGCTAGAGGTTTGGTTGCACGGATTTCTAATTTGCCAGGTTGGGGATATTGATGATAAGTAAGGGCGGATTGGTTTAAGTCTTGGGACATAAGATACCTGAGATACTTGTAATAGCAGTAACATAGTTAAATTTTATTTATTAGTACTACTTTGTCATATTAGCATTATACCATCGTATGTTGGGGTAGTATTAATTTATAATTAACTATTGCAATTTAAAATATACTGTCATAATCGATAAATAATCACAATTAACCTTAGGTAACTATTAACTATGCTTGAAGATATAAATCTTACCAGAAAGATTTAGCACTCTATATTAATCGTTGTTATTGCTAGTTGGTTTGCTTCTATTGGTAAATTTTTTAGTAGTGCCCGAATTTATAGAATGGATGTTAGATCCTCATCATATATGGCTTACCACCTATCAGGCTTACCACCTATCAGTTTACATGTAGGATGGGTAGAGCCAAAGCGAAACCCATCATTATTGATGCGCTTCGTACCTCAGCGCATCCTATGTATAAAACTGATAGGTGGTAAGATTGTAGGGTGCGCATCGCGCACCATGATCTTGAAAAGATGCGCATCGCGCACCCTACATCTATTTAGAAACAGGATACTACAGTTGGTTTACCCCCTAACTGCTCTTGCGCTTTGGCTAATTGCTCATTAAAATAGGCATTTGGAGTATGACCTTGCGCAAGCCACTCATCAGCAAAATTGAAAGCCTCTTGTGAACGTTTGGTTTGATTAAACACCCGCATTAATTCATCAGCAAAATCTGCATTATTTGGTTCTAAAGCTAAAGCCTGATAAAAACATGCAATGGTTTGATCATATTGTGCAAGCTGTTCATGAGCTATAGCTTTTTCATTCCAAACGTCAGAATTGGGGGTATTACCTTGAGCTAGCCAGGTTTCCGCAAAGCTTATAGCTTCTTGAGCAAGACTGGCTTTATGAAGAACCTGTATTAAATCAGCTACATATCTTGCATTATTTGGTTCTAGGCTCAAAGCAATATGCAAACATTCAATGCCTTTTTCATGTTGTTTAAGGCTGCTATGCGCTAAACCTTTTTCGCTCCAAAAATAAGCAGTAGGAGTGTTGCCTTGAGTTAACCATGTTTCAGCAAAGCTGATAGCTTCTTGAAAAAGATTAGATTCACCAAGAGCCAGTATTAAATTACTTGCATAAACTTCGTTCCTAGATTCTAAAGCCAAAGCAGCACTAAAACATTCAACCGATTGATGATATTGCTTAAGTCTATGATGCGCTATGCCTTTTGTATTCAAAAAATCAGCATTGGGGGTGTGGCGTGGATTTAATAGCCATTCTTCAGCAAAGCTAATAGCCTCATCAGGATAAAGTTCACCTATCAAATTACCCGCAGCATTTGAATCATCTGGTTCTACACTCAAGGCTTTATGAAAACATATCGCCGATTGCAATTTATGCTGCCACAGCCCATAGTAGGCTATGCCTTTACTATTCCAAAAATGGGCTCCAGCCTTATTGCCTTCGGCTAACCATTCTTCAGCAAAACTAATGGCTTCTTTGGCTCGATCAGCATCATAGAGTGCCTGTATTAGATTACCCGCAAAAATTTCGTCATTTGGTTCTAAATCCAAAGCAGCACGGTGACAGTTTACATCTTGTTCATGTTGCCCAAGTTTACTGTGGGCTATGCCCTTATGGTTCCAAAAATAGGCACTCGAAGTATGGCCTTGGGCTAACCATTGTTCAGCAAAGCTAATGGCTTCTTTGGGACGGTTTACTATATTCAGTTCTGATATTAAATTAACTGCAAGTACGGTTTTATTTGGTTTTATGGCTAATGCAGAGTAGATATATTTGATGGCCTGTTCGTGTTGATCGTGCTTGCTATAAACACGGGCTTTTATGTGTAAAAAATAGGCATACAATGTATTAAAAATTGCTTGTAATTGGTAACTAATAAAGATCAACATGTCGTTTATACCAGGTTGAAGGTTATTTGGATGTGCTGATAAATTAGAGACTTATTATGTAACTTTGTCAAGAATATATGGTATATTACCTGTTAATCATGGAACTATTAGACTCTAGTTATATACTTCAAAATGCACTATCAATAAATAGGCAATTTCAAAACATAGGAATTTTTAATGCAAACAGGTCTAGAACGCTTATTAACTGATGCTAAATTAACTCGCCCCTTACTAGGGAAACGTATAGCCCTGTTAGCTAATCCAGCATCAGTCACCTTAGAACTTACCCATAGCCTAGATGCACTTGCAACTCTAGGATTAAAATTAACCGCAGCCTTTGGGCCTCAACATGGTCTCCGAGGCGATAAACAGGATAACATGATCGAATCTCCAGATTATCATGATTCTAGATATAATATCCCAATATTTAGCCTCTATGGAAAGGTACGGCGGCCTACTCAATCCATGTTTGAACAATTCGATATACTATTGATCGATTTACAAGATATTGGCTGCCGTATCTATACTTTTGTAACAACCTTACGCTATTGCTTAGAAGCAGCAGCAAATTATGGTAAAACTATATACATCTTAGATCGTCCCAATCCTGTTGGACGCTGCGTGGAAGGTCTATTACTAAGGTCAGGCTGGGAAAGTTTTGTAGGTGCAGGACCATTACCTATGAGGCATGGATTAACTATAGGAGAATTAGCCAAATGGTTTATAACTACATTAAAGCTTGATTTAGAATATCAAATCATTCCAATGTTAGGTTGGGAACCGGAACAAGCACCAGGTTATGGTTGGCCATTAGAGACCCGTACTTGGATCAATCCCAGCCCTAATGCACCTAATATCAGCATGGCACGTTGTTTTGCAGGCACGGTGTTACTAGAAGGAACTACATTATCAGAAGGGCGTGGCACAACTCGACCTTTAGAATTATTTGGTGCTCCAGATTTACCTTCTGAATTGCTGCTGCAAAAGATGTCTGATTTAGCTCCTCAATGGTTGCAAGGCTGTCATTTACGGCCATGTTGGTTTGAACCTACTTTTCATAAGCATCATGGGAAATTATGTGCTGGGATGCAAATTCATGTAGAGCATAAGCATTATAATCATTATATTTTTAAGCCGTGGCGCATTATGGCTTTGGCATTTAAGGCCTTACGTCTGCTTAGGGCTGATTATGAGTTGTGGCGCAATTTTCCTTATGAGTATGAATATGATCGTCTAGCTATTGATCTTATTAATGGTAGCGAGTTATTACGTGCTTGGGTGGATGATCCAACTACAACCCCAGAAGATTTCGATGCTTTAGTAATTCCAGATGAAACTTTATGGCTAAAGAATCGTAAAGCAGTATTATTATACTAGGGTTTATTGTAAAAAAATACCATAAATAATATCTGGTTGACACAATAAGAGCATCAACCCAACCTACTAAATATGACACTATGAATAACCAATCACCATCCATAAACGTTACCAATGTAGTATTCGAATACCCTGGTACACGTGCGTTAGAGAATGTAAGTTTTAATGTTCCCCGAGGCAGCATCACCGCCTTAGTAGGCCCAAATGGTGCTGGCAAAACCACCCTATTACGCTGTATTGCTGGACTAGAAGCTCCACTATCAGGACAAATTCAGGTCGATGGAATAGACGTTCTCAATGAACCTCGAATTTGCCATCAACGCATGGGATATCTGGCCGATAATTTTGGACTCTATAAAAATTTAACAGTAGAACAATGCTTATATTACGCTGCTGCTGCCCATAATGTTACCTATAATGATATAAAAACTGCGGTATTGGATACTGCAAATAAATTACAACTTACAGAGCGTTTAGCCCAAAAGACCAGTGAACTATCACGTGGATTAAAACAACGGGTAGCTATTGGCCAAGCCATTATCCATCATCCCAAAGTCATTTTACTTGACGAGCCAGCTTCAGGTTTAGATCCCGAAGCACGACATGAATTAAGTGGCTTATTTAGATTATTGCGCAATCAAGGAATGACATTATTAGTGTCATCACATATTTTGACGGAATTAGCAGAATATTCTACTGATATGTTGATCTTAAAAGCAGGACAGATAATAGATCAACGCACCATTACCTCAGATACTAGCAGTGAAATAGCTTTAGAGCTAACCTTGGTGGAACCTTTAGAAAATATAGTAGAGTATTTAAGTTCGCAACCAAATGTAACAGAACCACAAGTACAGGGTGCTAAAGTCCAGTTTAATTTTGTCGGAGATCATAGTGCTCGCTATCAGCTATTAAAAACCTTACTTGATGCTGGTATTGCTGTGTGTGGTCTCACCGAGGCGCATCAAAAAATGGAAACTTCATATCTGGAAAGCGTTGGAAAAACTACTCCTAACAGACGGAATACTTTCTAAAAACAAATGATTAAAGGCACATTAAATCTATGAATCCAGAATTGCGTAGAAATATATGGTTAGAAATAAACCCTAATCGCCTCATGGTTACGCCAATAGTTTTGACGTTGATAGGAATGCTCTTTTATTCTATGCAATATTCTATGAGCTATCCAATTGATTGGCAATTTTTGTTTGCAACTAGCGCATTAGTTATTTTTTTCGTAGCTACAGTTATTTGGGGTAGCATCCAGGCTTATGAAGGGATAGTAAGTGAAGTACGGGAGAATACTTGGGATGTCCAAAAGATGTCGAGCCTTACTGCTTGGCAAATGGTGATCGGTAAATTGTTGGGCAGTACCATTTTCAATTGGTATATTGGGGCATTTTGTCTAGGAATTTTTCTGTTCTTATTTAAAATTAAATCTCTTAGTGTATTTAATATCTTTTTTGCCTATCCCTATCAGTCAGATAGTTCAGATCTTTTCCAAACTTGGAATTACTTGCGAGCTGGTCTATTAGTAATTTTTATCGCCTTATTTGCTCAAGCCAATAGTTTTCTATATGGATTATTGGCAGCTCATACTGGCAAAATGACCTCTACAACCCGTAATTTATTCATGATGTGGATCTTTGCATTAATCATTTTGCGTTCGGTTCTTATGGATCTTTTCCATCCGTACACAGATTTAATTTGGTGGGGCTATGAGTGGGATCAACATAATTTTATTCTAGCAAGCCTAGTAGTATTTACCGGGTGGGTTTGGTTTGGTGCCTATAGGTTGATGTCTACCATTTTGCAAATTCGTCTTGTTCCTTGGGCGGGGCTTAGTTTTGTTATTTTTATGAGCATATATGTTATAGGTTTTTATGATTTTACTAATTCTGCAATTCCAACATTGCCATCTGGAGTTTTAGAGATCATTTTGTTCCAAAGCATTGGGCTAGTATGGGTTTATATAACTGCTTGGCATGAGCGACGTGATTGGATTATGTTGCGGCGTTTTTTTTACTCATGGAGATATGAGTCTTGGCGTACAGCTTGGATGGCTACACCAAATTGGCTGCCAGTAGCATTTTGGGTATTTATCGGTAATTTAATTACCATACCCCTAATAATGCTATATAGCGAGATCAATATACAAACGAATTTACGATTAGTATTCCCGTTAATAATGAGCTTATTAATGTTTAGGGATATTGGATTATTGTATTTCTTTAGTTTAGGGAAGCAGCCCCAAAAGGCTGCATCACGAACTATCTTGCTTTTAATAATGCTTTATGGAATTTTGCCATTATTATTTCAATATACTTATATGGGAGCGTTATTCTTTCCGGCTGCCATTCCTAAACAGTGGTTTTGGTTAGGCCCAATTATAGCTTTGGTACATGTTGGGATTGTGTTTGAGCTATTAAGGAATCGCATGAAAAATATTAGTAGCTCTATTTCTAAATAGCTTGATAAGGTTGGGTTGCTGATGGTAGCCTGCTAAGTTAATCAGTAACGCAGCATATAACCTGTGAGATGAGAGCATCCCGTTATTATAAAGTAGATACTTTGGTATAAAGCTGGATTCTCCCGCCTATGTGCTACCTAGCTTGATGATGTCTTGGGCTATACCAGTGCAAATGATATTTCCGCCCACAAGTGGCAAAAGCATGGCGGTGGTGGTCAATGGATCAAGGGTAAAAGCTTTGATGGCTTTTGTCCTTTAGTACCAAATTTAGTAACCGCCGATGAGATATCTAATCCGCAACATCCTAAGGTACGCCGTTTATTAAACGGACAACTTATGCAGGATAGTAATACAGCGACAATGATCTTTATGGATCCACTAATTAATTCAACTATAGCTGCATAGAACAGCTAGACAATTTGCAAACGAAAGCTTCGCCGTTGTAGTCTGTAATAGTTAGTTTTTTGGTGAGATTCATGGTTTTTTTCTGGTATCTACTTAGGCCGAATCTTTTTAATTGTAATTAAGCCTATTTGGTACTTTGCAAATACAGTATGCACATAATAGTCCATATTTACATAAATCGAAGCTCTAATATGTGGTGTTGCTACAGCAGTGACAATCAGCACTATTAGTGAAACACCAGCTATATAAATCATTGTTGTTAAAGGGGATATGTTTAACGGTAATAGCCAACGTCCCAGGCTTGTAATTATTAATGCCACGATTAATGGTATTCCTACGTCTTCACGATACCAACGCCATTGTTCGCCTTTAAGTAGATAACGATGCATAATCTGAACATTAAAAATTATATGACCCACATTGAGCAGTATCCAAATAATAGCTGCACCAATCGCACCGTAATAATACACCATGACAATTAACATGGGAATCAATACTAGTATGGACACAAGGTTGATATAAAAAATTAGATTGGTCCAACCATAGGCCAATTGTATTCCACAAGGCAAATTGATTAATCCATTCAAGGCATTCCCAATAACCAAGAAACTGACTAACCAACATGTATTTTCTGCAATAATTGGATCGCCAGTCCATATCAACATTACTTGATAAGAAAACATAGCAAGCACTACCGCTGCTGGTAAAATTACAATTGACATAAATTGACAAATACGATGATAAAGCATTGTAAGTTCTTGTTCGGTATTTAATGCTACTAGTTGGAAAAACTTTGGAAATATTGCTGTAACAATGGGGCTAATAAAGTGGAAAAGTACCGCTGCTGCGGCATTAGCTAACATATAATAGCCAAATGTTTTTAATGGTAATAATACACTTAGGAGTATTTTATCAAGCTGTGTTAAAAATAATGTGGTAGCAGAAATAGCGGTCATGCCAGTCGCAAAGTGCCAAACTGAACGTAGCAATTGTTTATCAAAACGTGCTATTTGTTTACCTGTTGGCAGATTATACCATAGTGCTAAGGCTATCAATATTGTATTAAATAAACTGATGATAATTTGCCATGCAAAGAAGGCATCAATGGTAGGCGAGATTAACCATAAGATAACCACAGCACCAATTCCACGCAAGGTAGCCACACTTGATTGTATTAGGTTATGCAATGTTTGTTTTTGCAATCCATCTAGGCCACCGGAATAAAATTTCAACGGCCATTGAAAAGCAATAGCTATCCCCATTAAAATTAATGCTTGCTGCATCGTTGCAATTGATAAATTTTCTGATTTTATCCAGTATTTAGCGATAAATGGAGATATTAATACTACAGTCATGCCAATAAAAATCGCTATTCCCCAATAAATTATCTCCAAAGTTCTTACTAGATTCCGCATTTTTTGCCCTTGTTCTGGCAGAATTGAATAACGAGCCAATTCGCGGTTAAGTGTATAACCTAACCCCAGATCTAACAAAGTAAACATGGCTTGCAACGTAGTAAAAAATCCAATTATTCCATAAGCTTCTATACCAAGAAATTTGATGTATAGAGGAATAAAAGCCAGGCTCATAAGAGCCGTCCATGCTTTGCCAATAAAGTTAGCGATGATATTTAATTTGACAGGGGACACTTTAGATTATCTAATCGAAGCCCATAATGCGTTTTATCTTGTTGATAAGTTTTGGACTTAATAGGAAAGGACAACATTTGGGACTGGTTCAGTCTGATGTTTGAACATAACATCATAATTATATTACCATTATTTTTATAATAGTTGTAAGGTCTCACAATAGAAAATTTACAAGCAAATTTTTTAAATTGACACTATCATACTATCTCTAGGATAAAAGATAAAATTTTGAGACGTTTTTATATAATAGCATAGTAAAAATTGTTTTAAAATAACATAATGTTAGTTGATGATTTATACTGAACCAGTGCCAAGATGTATAAAGACGAAATAATAGATGAAATTTGGAAAAATCGTGAAGCATACGCAGCAAAGCATCATCATGATCTTACCAAAATGGTTCTCGACATTAAAAATAGACAAAAAAGTCGGGATATAAATTTGCAGACAGAAGAAAACAAACCTTGTACGGTAGATTTAGCCAGGTAGGGTGGGCACGGCCTCATCGTACTCACGCAGTATCATAATTTGTCCTGTTTGGTTTACGTGGGAAAGGATACGGCTGTTTGCCCATCCTACGGACTGCGGCCCATAGAAAATTATTCCTAAGGATATGTAAATTGGGACGCAGAGCGTCCAGGAGACATCCCTAAGCAGAGCGTGGGAACGATAAAATTTAGCGAATACATTCTATGTTAATTTCTATATTTAAGTTTCGCCATTGCTTATCGGCAGTGATCGCTGTTGTTTGCAGATAAAGTGCAGTTGCAAGACAAGCTCTATCACCTAGTGATAATCCTTGTTGTTTAGTGATTGGACGTAAACGTGCTGTTATATAAGCAATATCCTCTGAAAAAATAGTTATATCCAAGTTTAATTTATTCAGTATATCTTTGGCTTGAGTTGCAGACATACCAGCTTCAATAAGTTTGCTTAGTACTTCAGCTAGGTTGACGGTACTGATGGTTGCGTTAGGTAAGTATTTAATCACGTTATCCGCACCTGTTTCGTCGTATAACAGAGCTAACAAAGCTGAGGCATCTAATACAACCTTATTCATCTTTTGCTGCCTCCCGACGTTCTGCAATTAATTCTTCTACCATACTGCTTTTATAGGGAGCATATTGTTTAACTAATTTTTGAACTTGTTTAACTGTTTGGGTTATTGAATCCTGTTGTTTAGTTGGTATCAAGATGAGTTTGTTGTTTTCTATTATAAGTTGTACTTCATCACCTATTTGTAAGTGCAATAATTTTTGATATTGGACCGGAATATTTAATTGATGATTTTCTTCGACTTTAATTGAATGAAATTGCATTTATACTTCCTTACAGAGTGTAGAGAATGGTTAAAGTTTGCAGCATAATTTTGTAAAAAAACATCGCAAGCCTGGCCTCATGTTGTGTCACTTCGTCCCTCCGTAACAACAACATGAGTCTCGGCTTGCTGGTTCCTGCTTAACCTACTGACCAAAGGCCAAGCGAAAACCAACGTAGTAGTACCAGCCAGGTAGGGTGGGGCAAACGGTTGGATTGTTTACCCACGCAAACCGAAGAACAAGGACAAATTATTTGACAATCTCACGTGGGCACGACGAAACTGTGCCCCACCCTACCTATTTATAAATAAAAACATAACTAAAGAACAGATCAACTCGATCCGTGCTATAAATTTTTTATCCACTCCAATGCTTTTTTGAATTGATTTTGAGGCAGAAACTTATATCGTGTTAAGCCAAATGTTTTATTGAATTTTTTCCAAATACTAACAGGATTACCTTTTTGTTTTACTTCTTGTTTTAGTGTATCAATTTGCTGCCGGGTAATATAAGAAGGATCGTCTATTTTTGTCTTATCAGATTGTATTCTGCTCTCTAGTAATTTGCGTGTGCGTGTTAATTCCGCAATAAGAGTGTTTTCATCAGGTAAATTCATCTGATACTCAGCAGCAAGTACTTTATTAGGTAATCCATCTAAGGTGTAATGGGCAATAGCATCATCTTTTTCCGCACAAAGAATAAGTCCCACTGGAGGGTTTTCATGTGGATGGGTCCAATGTTCACGGGCATAGTTTAGATACATGTGGATTTGTCCAACATCGGCATGATTAAGTTCATTAAGTTTTAGTTCTACAACGACGAGACAGCATAGGCGGCGATGAAAAAGGAGAAGGTCTATTCTATACCATTGATTACCAATGCGAAGACGACGTTGACGACCAATAAAGGCAAAATCATTTCCTAATTCTAAAAGAAAGTTTTCTAAGTGTTTAATTAAAGCCTCTTCCAAGTCACTTTCGGAATATTCATCTTTAAGATTTAAAAATTCTAATACAACCGGATTTTTAATTTCCTCTTCGGGATTTACAATATCTTCTGGTAATGGTTTGCTGCCTTTGTTAAGGACAGCGGCTTTATTGCGGGAGAGAAGGACTCTTTCGTAAAATTTAGAAGATATTTGACGCTTTAGTTGACGTATAGACCATCCACCTCGCAGTGATTCAGATTCGTAAAAATTTCGAGCTTCATCACTTTTTAAGGCTAATAGTAGTACATAATGAGACCAGGAAAGTGGGAAAGCGTATTTTAGATATTCTAAATTCAAATCCTTAATTTCCAATAATGGAAAATCGTTATCACGCCCTGGCAATTTGCTCGACACTGTCGAGCAAATTAAATCAGGAGGATATTTTAGATACAATTGGCGCATACGCTGTAAATTTGGCCTTGAATATCCACGCCCGAATTTTATTTTAAGATCGGTTGCAAGTTTTTCTAAAAGTGCTTCTCCATAATTTGCACGGTCTTTTCCTTGTTGTTTGTGTTCAACAATGTGCCTTCCAATTTCCCAATAAGTTCCGGTTATTATAGTATTTATCGTGCGGACTGTTAAAGATCTTGAGGTTTCAATTAGGTCTATTAATTTTCCTAAAATTTCATCGTATCCTAAAATATTTTTATCGTTCCCACGCTCTGCGTGGGAATGCATCCTGGACGCTCTGCGTCCTAC
>LFCU01000209.1 GCA_001044195.1 Candidatus Achromatium palustre | reverse complement strand
ATTTTTTTACGACATTTGATGAGCCGCATTTTGGACATATCATCTAAACTGTCTCGATTATATTTTTTGTTGATTGTTGATATCTATGTAGTATATCATATCACTAACCTTTGGGCCACAGCCATTATCCGAAACCTCAATTTTCACCTTATCGTTATTAAACTGGTAGAATGTTTCGGATAATGTCTAAATATGTAATTTCAAGATATTTAAGTATATAAGCGTTTTCTATCTTTTAAACATCGAGTTGTAAGATGTTGGGTTGACGATGAGGTTGTCAACTATGATAATGTAGCATTAGAAAATAGTATAATAAAAATCCCTTAAATAACATAGACTTAATTGATAAATTAGACTTAACCATTGCCATATTGTGAATAATGGATCAAACTACAGTGCTTAAAAAATCTTAAGATACTCTTTCTAGCCAACTTAAATCATAATCAACATCAGCAATCTCAGCCATACTCAACACTTTCCCCTCCGGCAAGCGCGTATGCAACCTAAATACTAAAGCTGTATCACCTGGCTCCATTTCAACAGTAATACGGTCTACCAAAACAATACGGCGCAACAATTTAGAAAGTAAAGCTGCGGTAGATTCATAGCCTATGGCTGATATAAAGTCTCCTGACAGACGTTCTCGAGCTTCCTCAGGTTCTAATGGTCCCTCGAATTTATATACACCATACGTGTTAAGAACTGGGGAATTTAATAAATAATTCATAATTTATAATCCTGTGTAATTTTATCCTGTTTATAATTTTATTTTACTCTTTCAGTATTTAGCTAAAAAATCTTCTAAATCTAACCCAAAAAGAGGACGCGAAAACAAATAGCCCTGACCATATTTACAATTTAGCATATTTAGAATATTTAATTGTTCTTGAGTTTCTATACCTTCAGCCACTACGGATAATTCAAGCCCATCTGCTAACGCAAGTATGGCCCGTACCAAAGCTTGATCTTTATGGTTAATTATTTCTTTAATAAAGGCCTTATCGATCTTAAGTGTATCTACTGGAAGATGTTTAAGGTAGGATAAAGATGCCCAGCCAGTTCCAAAATCATCTAAATAGATGCGAATCCCTAAATTACGAATCTCCTGTAACCAATCCGCAACAACTTTTATATTTTTTACAAATGCACTTTCGGTTATTTCTAAAATTAATTTTTCTGGTGGAATCTGAAATTTTGCAAGGAGACTTTTTAAATAAGATGGGGGCAGTCCCTTGGGGATTTGTCTAGTTGATACATTTACAGAGGTGTAGAGAGAGCGGCCTTGGGATTGCCAAATGGCAATTTGTTGACATACGGTAGCAACGGTCCATTTGCCAATCGGTTCTATTAAACCATTCTCTTCTGCGATAGTAATAAATCGATCTGGTGGTACCATCTGACGATTAGGGCGTTGCCAGCGTAATAGTGCCTCAAAGCCTGCTAATTGTTTGTTATGGATAAAAACTATTGGTTGATAATGCACCTGTAGTTCTTGACGCTGCAATGCCATATTGAGATCGGTATTTAATTCGCTGCATTCAAGAAATTTGCGTTCCATCTCTTCTGTAAAAAATTGAATTTGCTTGCGGCCACGTTTTTTAGCGCGTTGCACAGATAAATTAGCATTGCGTAACAAAATATTAGGATTATCTCCATCATGAGGAAAGATAGCAATGCCAATACTAGCACTGATTTTTATTGCTTGATTTTGCAAATCATAAGGTTGTGAAAGAATTTCAAGTAATCTTGTGGCCTTGCGTTCGATATATTTATCTTGATTTATATTAGTCAGCATGACAGCAAATTCATCACTGACAATTCGTGCTGCGGTATCAATATCTCGTAAATCGTTACTAATGCGTTTTGCAACTTGCTGCAACAATAAATCACCTGCAATATATCCCAAAGTATCATTGATTTGTTTGAAGGCATCAAGATCAATACATATAAGTGCCAATTTTTGAGAATTGCGTCTATGTTCATTTATGACAAATGTTAGACGCTCTAGTAATAAAGTGCGGTTAGCTAGTGAAGTAAGGGTATCATAGTTTCCATAATTCTCAATATTTTTATCAGTACTTTTATGATGTCCTATGTCACTAAATTGTGAAACGTAGCCCAGAGTGTTGTTTTGTGAATCTTTGATCGCGGTAATGGTTTCCCATTCTAGATAGACGGAGCCATCTTTACGTCTATTCCAAATTTCTCCAGCCCAAAAACCATTGTCACGGATAGTTTCCCATATTGTAACATAAAAATTTTTAGAATGGTGCCCAGACTTAAGTATGCGTGGAGTTTGACCAATGACATCTTTGGCACTGTAACCGGTAATTTTGGTAAATGCAGGGTTAATACGTTTAATAATTCCTTTAGAGTCCGTCAATATAATTCCGTCATTACTGACATGGAATACTGCTGCCGCCTCTTCAAGCTGTTGCCTACCCTTAACTTGTTCATCTAATAAAATTCGTAGCTTATTGTTGGCTTGCAGCAGATTATTTTGCAGTTCTTGAAGTTTAAGGTGGGTATTGACTCTGGCCAGTACTTCCTCTATTTGAAATGGTTTTGGAATATAGTCGACTCCACCTACTTCAAAAGCTTGAACTTTGTCTTGAGCTTGATCTAGGGCACTGATAAAGATTACCGGGATTTCTGCGGTTAGTGCATTGGCCTTAAGTTTAGTGCAGACTTCATACCCATCCATGTCAGGCATACTGATGTCTAATAAGATTAAATCAGGTGGTGTTTGAGCGGCTAAATTTAATGCTACAGTACCTTTTGATGCTAATTGGACCTTATATTTAGCCATTTTTAAAATGGTTTCTAACAAATCGAGATTGGTAGTAGTGTCGTCTACTACAAGTATACTGGCTGCTTCAGACATAATTGAGTTTTATTTTAATGTGTATAAAACAATGCAACCTAATTCTACTTTGTCAGATTAGATTGTAGGGTGCGCACATGCCTCATAAAATGTTGGGTTGACGATGAGGCTGTCAACCCAGCCTACAATTGTCAATGTTACAAAGTAGAATTAAGTTGCACTTTTTATCTAAAATAGTGTAGTATAATAGAATATTTAAGTCAAGACATTAGACTGAACCAGTCCTGGGAACAATTTAGTTATCAAAAACTTTATCACTTTAATGCAATATTATAAATACCACATTTCCGATGCAAAAAAATGATTGTTATTTACAAGAGGGTTCATCAATATGAAAAGATATATTTATTTGCTGGTTGCTTGGTTATGTATAATAACCATCCAACATACATACGCAGCAGATACTGGTGGATCAACTCCTAACGCAACAGAAGCTACACACACAGTAACCACTCGTAAAATTGTGTTTACTGGCTCAAAAGCATCTTACCATAGATATAAGAAGAAAAAACAGCGGCCAAGAACTTCCGCCCGTCCTTCTTGTTATGCTAGAGGCAGAAGAACTCGTAGAATTGTCTGGAAAAAAGGGTATTGCCGCTAATCAGGTGGATGCGCGTATATGATCCTCCCAAACATGACATTACATGGTGCATAATGCGCACCCTACAATCTATACAATTTATTCGAGAAATTTGGAACAACTATTAGTGCTCCAATGAAACGTTTAAAGGCTGCTTAAGACAATAGACATTATACCGATTTTTATAATCAACTGAATTTAATAGATAAAATTTTTAATTTTTCATGATGAAATCGAGATTTTAGTTAAAATCGGTATAATGTCTAATAACTTCCGTTCTAAAGTATTGCGTATTTGAGAATGTTGATGTGGTCATCCTGATTTAATTTCTAAAAAATTAATGTGTGGTAACGTATAATATTGTATTAATAAGATTTTTAATGAGTTTGCCCTGATTTATATTTAATACCATCCCAAGATTGATAAAAACTAATGGAAGCAATCCACATTGTATTGGTAGAAACTACTCAAGGAGGCAATATTGGGGCAGTCGCTAGAGCTATGAAGACTATGGCTCTCAATAAATTAGTATTAGTACGCCCCAAGTGTTTTCCCAGTGCGGAATGTACAGCTCGTGCCTGCGGTGCTGACGAACTTTTGGCTACAGCTAAATTATCCAATAGTCTCAAAGAGGCTGTACAGGACTGCCATTTAGTAATAGGTAGTAGTGCTAGAAATCAGCGTACTGTAACCTGGCCAGAATTAGATCCTAAACAAACAGCATACCATTTATTCAATGCTGCAATGGAAGGGCCAGTAGCACTCGTCTTTGGTCGTGAAAGCTCGGGATTATCTAAT
Source organism: Candidatus Achromatium palustre (assembly GCA_001044195.1). Lineage (GTDB taxonomy): Bacteria > Pseudomonadota > Gammaproteobacteria > Chromatiales > Chromatiaceae > Achromatium > Achromatium palustre. The sequence goes on along the minus strand of LFCU01000209.1, from coordinate 14,092 downwards.
GCAGAATTGGATTGTTGCCACGCCTTAGCCCGTATTCCTAGCAGTACTGCTTTTCAGTCATTGAATCTTGCAGCAGCAGTGCAAATATTTGCTTATGAATTGAGGTTAGTACATCTATCTATGCATTCACAGATAGAGCCAGCGATTCGATCTATAGCCCCTATGTCTGAACAGGAATCTATGCTTGAACATTTAGCAACTATGATTAAAGATATAGGGTTTGCAGATCCTAAACAATCTCCTAAACTTATCAGGCGTTTAAGACGATTATTGTATCGTGCTAATTTAGATCGAGATGAGATTAATTTAATACGTGGTTTATTTAGTGCCGCGCAACATAAGGCTAAAATTGCTAATAGATCGAATCAATATAAATTAGCTGATCGCCGAGACTTAAACTAATTATAAACATTATGAACATGCAAACATTAACCGATTTTTTGATGTGGTGCTCTATTCTAAACGGTGGATTATTAGTGATTTGGACTGTCATATTCATTATAACACCAGGTTTTATCTTCCAGATACAATGCACACTATTCCCATTTTTATCTAAAGACACCTTTTACCTTATAGTCTATACCTTTCTAGGATTATTCAAAATGCTATTTTTATTCTTCAACCTTATCCCATATTTAGCTTTGCTGATTATTACATGAAAATCTTGGTAATTGGTAGTGCTTGCTCACTACCTATCAATTATATCGTAAGCTATTGATCTATGGTATAAGGAAACTTAGTGTTTTTAAAGAAAAAGTGATAGGTGGCGAGATCAGGAACATTACTATTCAAAATAAATTCAGAAATTTATTGTCTACTGTTATTGTATTAAGTGTTACAATCGTTTTTGGAATCTTATCCTACTGGTTTATACAAGAACGTCATACAATACAAGACATTGGACTGTTGCTATTAGTTATCTTAGCCCCAATCCCTTTAACCATATTTGTTGCTTATATCCTAGCGATTCCTATTGAAAATCAAGGTGATGTAGTTACCAGACCCTATATTGGAAAAGCTTGGAAGGCAGTCTTATTTGTTATCATTGGCTCGCTGTTAATTATGGCCTTAGCTCATACAATAAAAGCTGAACTTACTACTAGCCCAACTAAGATTATCTTTCCACTACTAGTTAATTCTTCAGTAATATCATTATATGTAGTAGACTATTATCAATTTAGAAGTGCTTCATTAGCTGGATTTTTAACTGGAGTTAGTTTTGGCATGGTATTATATTTCATATTTTTCATCAATGACAAAAGCATTTAACATTCAAGAAGTAGTACGCATCGCGTACCTTTCAAGCCAGGTAATACAAACGACATAAGAAAGATACGCTGTAGCGTATCTCTACCTGGCTTTGAGCCACAAGACTTAAATGGCCTCTGCACCCAATTTTTATGAATACATCATACATTTTAGTTATAGATGACGAACCCGACATTCGCAGCTTAGTAAAAGAAATACTAGAAGACGAAAACTATCAAGTTAATACCGCAGAAAGTGGAGAAGCAGCACGGTTTTCCTTACGAGCACGTCGTCCTGAGCTAATACTATTAGATATTTGGATGCCAAACTTAGATGGCATCACATTGCTTAAAGAACTAGCTGAAGGTGAAGGTTTACCTTGTCCTGTGATTATGATGTCAGGACATGGTACTGTAGAAACTGCGGTAGAGGCTACGCGCCTTGGAGCTTATGACTTTTTAGAAAAACCTCTGTCTTTAGCCAAACTATTGTTGACTGTAGAACGAGCCTTAGAAGCTGATAAATTACACAAAGAAAATATTGGTTTAAGAAAACACAATGCCCAAATAAGCGAGCCTATTGGCAAAAGCCATGTAATGCAACGATTACGAGAACAAGCAAAACGTATTGCCCAACATGATTCTTGGGTCCTGATTACCGGGGAGCCAGGCAGTGGCCGCGAAACTTTTGCTAGATATTTACATAACCAAAGCCCTAGATGCAACCGTCCTTTTATTGACCTAAGCGTCTCCACAATTGCTGAAGTCAACTCAGCCAGAGAACTTTTTGGTAGCGAAGCTGATGGCCGCATTCACTATGGTAGTTTAGAACAAGCTAGTGGTGGTACCTTATTTTTAGATGAGGTAGCTGATATGGATTTGTATGCACAGGCACAGCTTTTAGGAGCATTAGATACGGGTTCGTTTCTGCGTATTGGCGGTAAAGAACCTGTAAATATTGATGTGCGTATTATAGCCGCTACGCAATTTAAGTTAGAAAAATATGTTCAAGAAGGTAAATTTAAAGAAGACCTGTTTTATCATCTTAATGTGGTGCCATTGCATATTCCACCTTTAAGAGAGCATCAAGAGGATGTACCAGAATTATTAGCCTATTATGTAGATTGGCTGGCAACATACGAACGTTTGCCTTATCGCAAGTTTAGCGTTGGCGCACAAAATTTTTTACGTCATTATCTTTGGCAGGGCAATATTCGAGAATTAAAAAATTTAGTGCAACGTACTCTGATTCTTGGGGCTGGCAAGGATATAACCCAAGATGAAATTGAGGGAATTATTGGAGGTTTGCCTGCAACCCAAAGTACTGAATTTGAATTTCCGGTATCTTTTTTGGATCAGCCATTACGGGATGCGCGTGAGCAATTTGAAAAAATTTATCTAGAGTATCAATTGCAAAAGCATGTTGGTAATGTTAGTCATATGGCTAAAGAGATAGGTATGGAACGCACTCATCTGTATCGAAAATTACGTTCTTTAAATGTGGCTATCAAGGAACGCCGCTAAGATGATGTGCGTGGGCAAGTGCCCACCATACGATGCTATTCCAATTCTTTTACTAATAAGCCTTTAACATCTTGGCCTGCACGTTTACAGGCTTGATAACAGGGTGAATTGCCTCTATCATCATTTACTTCAATCCGTTGTCTTGCCACTACTTCCGTAACAGCCATAAAAGCTAATTCTTCCGAGTTCATTGAATCTCTTAAAGAATCTTTTTGAGGCAAGCCACGTTGATCTTTTAATTGTGATGCAGTAGCACCAAATAAAGATCGATAAATGCCATTGCTACATAAAGCAATCCCAAACCCTTTTACTTCGTGTTCTTTTAAGGTGCTAGTAAATTTATTACGAATTTCTTTACTGCCTTGGCGTTGTTGTTCCCAAGTAAGGGCTTGTGTAATCTGAGTAACTTGATTAGCTAACCGTTCTTCTAGTTCTAACCAACGATCAATAACTCGCATTCGGCCTTTATCATCATAGCGAGTTAATAGATTAAGGGTATGGCGTTTGTCTAAACGATATTCGTAGACTGGACGACCTGCATTATTTTTACCATATTCGACAGTATAAACAGTGCATTTTCCAGACCTCAAATTTGAGGCCTGTTGATTCATAATGAGTTTTTCTGGTTTATAATCATTATGACTGCTATCATACATATTGGCTAACATATCCCTGATGTCCCGGGTGACATTATCATGCCGTTTGCTAGTCAACTTTGCAATTTCACGAGAAGACATTGTAAGCGTTTTTGTAATAAGCAATGTATCCATTATGTAACCTCATAGATTTCTATAAATACCATTAACATCTTACTACTTATTTAATAATTCTATTTAATAATTCTATTTAATAATTCTATAAGTAGCTAATTGAACTACGGCCTCATTAAGCTTTCTAAATATACTAAAAAATAATGGTTCATGAATAGGAACTATAATTTGTGAACCTGGCATAAGACTTCGGCATTCACGATTCCAATATGCAATACCAAGTTTTTTTATCTTGCCAGTAGGCTGAATTACATAGACAAAGTCTTTACTAGCAAAGTTTAATTTAGTTATATGGTTAAAAAACGTACCTGAGCATTGGATGGGAGCTGCTATCGTGGCCTCTTTATTTATTAAGCCGCTAAGATGAAGACTCTGGTTGCGAGTGACAAGATTTAGGATATAGTTACCAGATTCAAAGCTAGGATTGGTACTGGGCTTGAGACGAGCTTGGTCGTAGTCAATTGGGATGGGTATAGGTTGGGCTAGTTGCCATCCTGTGATATGAATAGCTAAGGTATCTAATGATGTGTGCATTTGCACAGTAGCGTCCAATTTAATTTGTTCTATCATGCCTAGTATTTCGGCACGTTTTTGTTCAATTTCATATTGATATTGATTTATACGATATAATCTGGACGCTGGCCAATACCAAGGTTCTTTAAGTGCTATGGGAGCCAAAACATCGGCAAGTCTGGGAGTATTTGTATAATTATATTCAACATCATTGATGGTTATTGTAACAGCAGTGTTGCCTATATTGGCAACACAGACTAGCAACAATACAGCACTAATAGATTTAAGATATTTTAAAAATTGCATAGATATTTCGAAGATCGTAGGATGCACATCGCGCACCAAAATATTTTTGAACATTGCAAAACATATTGTAGTATATAATAATACCAACAATCAAGCTAAGAATCACAAATTTGACAATCAAGTTTAATTAAATCCCAATAACCAATTACAACTATGATATAGATGGACAATAATCCATTACTTAACCATACCGATCTTCCACAATTTAGCAAAATTCGTCCAGAACATATAGAACCAGCCATAGACTATACATTGGCTAATAACAGGGCTAAAATTGCTCAAATATTAGAACAACAAATTACTTGGGAAAACTGTATAGAACCAATAGAGGCTATGGGCAACTATCTACAGCGTACCTGGTCTCCTGCTGGACATTTAAATGCGGTAGTAAATAGCCCCGAACTCCGTGATGCTTACAACGCTTGTCTGCCCAAACTGAGTGCCTACGCAACCGAGATGGGCCAGAATGAAAAGCTTTATCAAGCATACAAAGCTGTTGCTGCTAAAGAGGTTGATCTTGATGTAGCACAACGTAAAGTTTTAGAACTATCTTTACAGGACTTTCAACTTTCAGGGGTTGATTTACCACCAGAACAAAAGACCAGATTTAAAGAAATACAACAACGTCTATCCCAACTTGGTAGTAATTTTAGTGAAAATCTTCTGGATGCCACCCAAGGCTGGGAACGATTGATTACAGATCCTATTGTATTGGCTGGATTGCCGCAATCTGCTTTAGATATGTTGCGGCAAAATGCTAATAATAAAGGCCAGGATGGTTGGCTTTTGACCCTAGACGCGCCTTCGTATGTAGCCATTATTACCTACACTAAAGACCGTAAACTCCGCCAAGAAATTTATACCGCATACACAACTAGAGCCTCAGATCAAGGTCCAAATGCAGGCCAATGGGATAACAGTGCGGTAATAGATGAAACCTTAAGATTAAGACATGAACTAGCTCAAATCTTAGGCTTTAAGAATTATGCAGAACGTTCTCTAGCAACCAAAATGGCTAGTTCTACTACTATAGTGCTAGACTTTCTTGAAGATCTAGTACGCCGTTCTCGCCCCCAAGCAATGCAGGAATTTGCAGAACTTAGCGACTATGCCCGTAGCCAAGATGGATTAGACCATTTAGAAGCCTGGGATATTCCCTACTATTCAGAACAACTTCGCCAAGCACGTTATGCCATAAGCCAGGAAGAATTACGCCCCTATTTTCCATTACCCAAAGTAATAGCAGGATTATTTGCAATTGCCACCCGGCTATTTGGGATTCAGATCACTGAACTACAAAGTATAGATACTTGGCATCCCGATGTAACCTGCTATCAAATTCAAGCAGCCGATGGAACTGTGCAAGGATATTTTTATTTAGACCCTTACGCACGGAATAAAAAGCGCAGTGGAGCCTGGATGGATGAGTGTATTGGGCGGATGCGCCATCAAGGAAAACTCCAGATTCCAGCAGCATATCTAGTATGCAATTTCCCAGCACCATTAAATAATCGTCCAGCATTGTTGACTCATGATGATGTTTGTACGTTATTTCATGAATTTGGGCATGGTCTGCAACATTTATTAACTCAGGTCGAGCAACCAGCAGTTGCTGGCATTAATGGTGTAGTTTGGGATGCTGTAGAGTTGCCTAGTCAATTTTTGGAAAATTGGTGTTGGGAACGTGAGGCCTTAGATTTGTTTGCCAGGCATTGGGAGATTGATCAGCCGTTGCCAGAAGATCTATATCAGAAGATGCGTAAAGCCAAGAATTTCCAGGCAGCAATGGGCGTGGTGCGGCAATTAGAGTTCGCTCTGTTTGATTTTCGTCTTCATCAGGATTATAATCCAGCTCAAGGGTCTCAAGTGTTAGAAATATTAAATAAAATCAGATCTCAAGTAGCTGTAATCTCCTACCCAGCTTTTAATCGCTTTCCGCATAATTTTAGTCACATATTCAGTGGCGGCTATGCAGCGGGCTATTATAGCTATAAATGGGCTGAAGTGTTATCAGCGGATGCTTTTGCGGTTTTTGAGGAGCGTGGTTTATTTGATCAGGCTAGTGGCCAGGCTTTTAAGCAGCATATTTTGGAACCTGGTGGTTCTATAGATGCTAATGATTTGTTTATAGCTTTTCGTGGGCGGAAGCCATCTATTGAAGCCTTATTGCGACATAATGGTATTGGAATTAATTAGGATTTAATTAGGATTATAAACGGGCATCCTTCATTTGCTTCCAAAAGTACTTTACACGTGACTGTTCCCACGCAGAGCATGGGAACGATAAAAAAGGATGCCAAGGTATTTGATCAGCGCACTCTACTTAAACCATGCCAATTCATACAAAAAGATTGCCAAGAATCGCCATAACACCAGGCGAACCGGCTGGGATAGGCCCAGATATAGTAGTACAGCTTGAAAAAGGTATTGCTCATGCTGAACTGGTAGTGATTGCTGATAAGGAGTTATTAAAAGATCGAGCTAACATGCTAGATCTTCCTTGGAACCCTAAAAATTTCAGAAACAATGCTAGAAATAATGTTACTAATGCCTCACAACTTTTAACTATTAAACATGTTCCACTTAATACAAAAGCCCAGCCAGGCCATTTAAACGTTAATAATTCCGAATACGTCTTACGAACCTTAAAAATAGCCTGTGAAGGCTGCCTTAATGGAACATACGATGCCCTAGTTACTGGCCCAGTGCATAAAGGCATCATCAATCAAGCAGGATTCAAGTTTACTGGCCATACAGAATGGTTAGCAGCACATTGTGGCGGCTATCCAGTAATGGTGTTGCAAAATGAAGAATTGCGATTAGCCTTAGTCACCACCCATTTACCATTAAGTCAAGTAAGTGCCGCAATTACTCCACAACACCTCGAGCAAGTCATCCGTATACTTTGTCAAGAGCTTATACAGCGTTTTGGTATTTCAGAGCCATGGATCTTAATATCTGGACTTAATCCCCATGCTGGAGAAGATGGATATTTAGGTTTAGAAGAGAGTCAGATAATTGAGCCAGTTATAACCAAGCTGCAAGAGGAAGGGCTAAATCTAATTGGACCGCTATCTGCTGATTCTTTATTTATCGCACCACGTTTCTATGGCGCGGCTGCAGTTTTGGTTATGTACCATGATCAAGGATTACCTGTAATTAAGCATCTAGGATTTGGTCAAATTGCTAATGTAACTTTAGGGTTGCCAATTATCCGAGTGTCTGTAGATCATGGTACAGCTTTAGAAATAGCTGGAACCGGACGAGCCAGAATGGATAGTTTGTGGTATGCTCTAAAAGTCGCTACACAGCTTGTTATAAAGCGTTCTGAATTTTAAAACTATACATTCCTATACATTAATGAAATATAAGATTCATAAAGTAGTTTTTCCTGTAGCTGGACTTGGCACCCGCTTTTTACCAGCTACCAAAGCTAATCCCAAAGAAATGCTACCCATAGTAGATAAACCGCTTATTCAATATGCAGCAGAAGAAGCTGAAGCTGCTGGAATGATGAATTTGGTATTTATTACAGGTCGTAATAAACGAGCTATACCAGATCATTTTGATAAGGCTTATGAACTAGAATCTGAATTGCGAGCCAATGGAAAGCTCAAACTTTTAGAATTGGTACGCGAGATATTGCCACCCAATGTAAGCTGTATTTACTTACGCCAAGTCGAAGCCTTAGGGCTGGGACATGCAGTACTTTGCGCCCGTTCTGTAATAGAAGATGAACCATTTGCAGTTAGTTTAGCTGATGATCTAATACGCCCCCCTTTGAATACCCCTGGTTGTTTAGAACAAATGGTAAAAATTTATGAGCGTTTTCAATGTAGTGTCCTAGCAGTAGAGAGAGTTCCCAAACATGAAGTAAACCGTTATGGCATTGTAGAAACACGCTCTGATCAAGATGGTACACAGTGGGTTACCTCTATTGTAGAAAAGCCGCATCCTGATGCTACCCAATCAAATTTAGCTGTAGTGGGTCGTTATATACTAACCCCAGCTATATTTGATAAATTAATTGTTACTAAAAGAGGTACAGGTGGTGAAATTCAATTAACTGACGCTATTTTCGCATTATTGCAAGATGAACCAGTAATAGCCTATCAATTTGATGGTAAACGCTATGATTGTGGTAGCAAGCTTGGCTATCTACAAGCTACTGTAGAGTATGCGCTTGCTCATAAGGATTTGGGAAACGATTTTGCCGCTTATCTAAAAAATTTAATTTTATAAAATACAAGTACACACACATCATCTGCAATGCAGTCAGGTAGGGTGGGCAAACGCCTTTTGCCTGGACACGTCTACACGTTGTGGGAAGCTCATAATAGCATGAATTTACAAATAATATTTTTTCAGTATTCATAAAAAAATTTTTAGGAAAAATAGTTGCTTTTTTAATCTTCATACCTATCGCAGACTACCTATCTGCTAACGCTATACGTCCTACATTGAGGACTATATATTGAAACATTTTTTCAATGTTGAGTTGACAATGTGGCTATTTGCTGCTTATAATACCAACTAATATCGAGAACACTCTTTCTATATCTCCTGGAACTGTATAGCTATTAATATCTTTACTGATATGTTGTTTGCTGCGTTCCAGTATACCAAATTTCCATACATATCCTATTGTTATAGCACCATACAATGCTCCATTCGTATTATTTTCCTCATATTTATCCAAAGCTATCAATTCTGCTGCTAATTGATTGAATCCTTTATCCAAGTCTCCTCTTTTAGCTTCAATAACAATCAACTCCTGTTTGGATCTTATCAAATAATCCAAAGAGATTTTAACTGCTATTTAAAAGTTGGACAAAGTTACCCATAATTGGACGTTATGGGTAATAAACGCAAAATATAATTCAAAGTATTTGACTTAAGAATAATCATCATGTATTGTACATTAAGTGGATAGGTTATCCATAAGCGTGAAGGTTTCACGTACCATTATATTATTGTAACTTATTAGTTCGCAAAGTTATTTTGTCCAAGGATGATCAACAAAATACCTTTTACGGTAATTCCGGGTGCTTTTAAGTATGAATGCATAATGTTGTCAACAAAGGTTGACCGTTCGGTTGGGACTGCTCAACCAGGACTCTAGTTACATACTGTAAATCAGTTATTAACAGAGAGCGAATTACCTAATTTTTGGATGTCCAACTTTGTCCAATTTTTTAGGAACAGCCACTTAACTTCTCATCTACATCAAGTGTATATTCGACATTTATTTTATAATCTGTACTTCTGGCAATTTCTACTAAGATAGGTGCTATCAAAAATTCTCGCTTCGCAATTTCAGAATTAATAGTAATTTTGGGTAAAATCGTATATAAAATATCTTGTAGTTCTTTTATTTTTTGGGTATTATAGTTTGTTGATTTTGGAAGATTTAATGCTTGATAAGAAGCATTCTTTAGTACGGCTACGATATCTTCAGTAGGATTATTTAGCTCAAAATAATCACTGAATGTATATTTTTTTCCTGTTTTTAAAATCTGAGTTTTCATCTAATACTTGACTTATCCACCTTATCTGGCTACATATAATGTTGGGTTGATGGCTTCATCGTCAACCCAACATGTAAAAATATCTTTAACCCGTCCTACATTAAATGGTAAGAGTATCTAACACCCGATTTAATGCCTGCAAACGAGTCTCTGGGGTCATATCCATCCCAATACTAGAACTATCTTCATAACATGGTGCATCAGGATTATGATACAACAAACCAAGCGGAATTGCAGAATTATCGTGGGCTACATTCCAAGCTGCAGGTAGATCCCTAGGATTATGAACCAGTTGATTGGGGAATTGTCGAGTCACACTAGTATTGACTGGTAATCCTTGATCATGAGTTAACAGCAAAAAGCGATTAGGATCACTTTGGAGTTCCTTGATATAGGGTTCAGCATATACAGGACAACGCTGGATAATGCGTACAAAGCTAGTACCCTTATGCCGATGTGCAGCCTTTAGAGCTTCATAGACTAAAGGCGGATTCCAATCTACCACTTGAGCTACAAAAGATACATTAGTAATACCTAATGTCACCGTAAGAGGATTATGTGGTTCCACAAATGCACCAAAAGGATGGGTATTAGTCTTCATACCTTTAGGACTTGTAGGAGAAGTCTGGGCTTTAGTGAGTCCATAAATAGCATTGTCAAAGATCATCACTACCATATCCATATTATAGCGAATCGCATATATCCAATGGCCTGCACCTATGGAAAAACAATCCCCATCTCCTGTTGCTACCCATACATCCAGTTCAGGTCGCCTAGATTTAACACCACAAGCCACAGGCAAGGCCCGCCCATGCAGGCTATGAAACCCATAAGTACCTAGATAATGGGGTAATCTACTAGAACAGCCAATACCAGAGACTGCTACGGTACTTTCTGGTGCTACCTGTTCATCACGGAGTAACTTTTGAATAGCGGTAAGGACACCATGATCTCCACAACCAGGGCACCATCTGGCTTCGCCACCTGCATAATCGCCTAAAGTAAAATAGCGTTCAAAGACTTCTAGCGACCAGTCTGCTTTTAATCCAAACATTTAGGCATTCTCCGTTAAATTTGCTAACCGCCCATCGATAACTTTGTGAATTAATCCAGGCTGTAATGGATGGCCATAGACTACAGACCAGCAATCGATTTCCATGCAGGTATGGGCACGTAACAGCCAAGCTAGTTGTGCTAAACGACGAGTTTCACCACTGGTTACCTTAGGATCATCACTGTAATTAATCTCAATGGTCATCACTTTACGAAACCGTTCAAATATAGCTTTGAGACCTGGTTCCATTGGGGATAAAAACCGTAAATGTAATGATGATACCTTTTGGCCTTGGGCACGTACTCGATCTACAGCCTCTTCAATAGCTCCTAAAGTAGAACCCCAGCCCACAATTAATAAATCTCCCTCAGGATCACCATGTACTTGTGGTGGTTTTAGAGTTGCAGCAAAAGAAGTTAATTTGCGACTCCGCATTTCACAACCGCGTTGATTTGAGTCTGCATCATACGCAACTTTGCTATATTTAGTATGCGCAAGACCTGTCAAAATATAATTACCATCACGCATTCCAGGAATGGGACGTGGGGAAAGTCCAGTATTCACATCCCAATGGTATGGTGGGATCTCAGGGTCCCAGTCACTTTGATCTAATGGTGGTGCAAACCATTGGGTACTAACATCAGGACGTGGATAGGGTTGTACTCCTGTTGCAAGATTAGCATCTGTTAATAATATGACTGGAATACGGAAAGCTTCAGCTAATCTGCGGGCTAGAATAACATAATGGAGACATTCTTCTATAGTAGCAGCAGCTAGAACAATTTTGGGAGCATCTCCAGTGGCACCATATAAGGCTGCTAAAAGATCGCCTTGCTCTACCTTAGTAGGTAAGCCAGTAGAGGGTCCACCACGCTGCACATCTACAATGACTAATGGAATTTCAGCCATAACAGCAAGTCCTATCATCTCAGTCTTAAGTGCTATTCCGGGGCCTGAGGTGATAGTACAGGCGGTCTTACCGGCAAAGGATGCACCAATAGCAAAGCCTATAGCTGCTATTTCATCTTCAGCTTGGTGTACAAAACCGCCAGTATTGTGAAATACATCAGCTAGGTAATGAGAGGCTGATGTGGCCGGAGTAATAGGATACATGGAGACTAATTCCATACCAGCAGCCATCACTCCTAAGCCTACAGCTTGATTGCCATTGCTAACTAGAAATTTGCGACCGCCTAAGTCTGCTTCACTACGTGGTGGCACTACATAGCATAGCTCCGGAATATGCTCTTCAGCAAAGGCACAGCCTGCATCAAATAGTTTTTGATTAGCTGTAATAATTTTTTCGCCTTTGCGTTTGAAGGTATTAGCAATCTCAGCCCTTGCCATATTAAGATCACGATTATAAATGCGACATAACATGCCAAGTACAAACATGTTTTTGCCACGTCGTGGATTATTAGTATGAATCAAACAGGCCTTTTCGATAGCTAGTTCATGTACTTCAAGACCATTAGTCTTAAATTCTTCTATAGCTTTAGCATATTGCTCACGAATTTCAGGTTGTGGATCTTCCTGCCATTTTTTTTCAAGCAATAGTTTGGTACCTTCGCGATAGGCACCATTAGCAATTCTGGAGTAGAGTACTTGTTCGTTAAAGGCTACTACTAGGTCAGCCTCATCTCCCATATTAGTAACTACATTAGTAGCTAAACGAATTCTAATACCACTTGCTCCTGCTGGAGATCTGGCGGGCGGTTGAATTTCAGCGGGGATAATCTCTACAGTCCACACTCCATTGCCCATCTTAGCACATACAGTACCAAAGGTTTGTCCAGCTTTTTGCGCTCCTTCACCAGAATCGCTAACAATTTCAACGATGTGTTCACGCAACTGTACAGCCCCAGCGGTTTCGCCGTTGGCCATTTTGTTAGTCCTCCATTTTTAATTTTTTTTCTTATAGTTATATTATCGTAATTAATACGATAGGGAGGCATTCCCTGTATGGAATCATTGTAACCAAATTTTTATTATAATGCCAAAATTTGGGACTGGTTCATTCTAATGTTTTGACTTAAGTATTTTATTATACTACACTATTTAGATAAAAGACATTATACCTACTTCATAACTAACTGAATTTAATGGCACTGGTTCAGTCTAATTCATCAACTAACATTATGTTATTTAAAAACAATTTTTATCTCGATGTTCAAAAGTTAGAAAATGCTTATATACTTAAATATCTTGGAATTACATATTTTAATTAGGTTTTTACTTGATTAGCTCTACGCAATGTTTTATACGTTATATCCCATAGAAGCCTTATAGCGTAAGGAATTAGAATATTACCTAATACTAACTTTTGAGCATAGAGAAATAGGCATCCTTCATTTCTTGTTTACAATTTATAGATCTCGATGTTCAAAAGTTAGAAAACTCTTATATACTTAAATATGTTGAAATTACATATTTTAATTAGATTTTTACTTGATTAGCTCAGCGTAATGTTTTATATGTTATATCCCGCAGAAGCCTTATAGCATAAGGAATTAGAATATTACAATACTAACTTTTGAACATCAAGTATTCAGGGATCAGGTTACTTTCAAGAAGATGAAGGTTTTGAAAAAGAACCAAATTTGAGAACTTATACGGCAGTTATTGTTGATCCCAAAAACCATTTAGTTTGGCATATTGATTATTTAGACCATGTTGATGAAGAAACATTACATTTATCATTTGAAGATTTTCTGAAAAGAATATCATTTAAAGTATTAGGAGTAGTTAAAGATAAATGGCAAGCTGCTACCAATGCATTAAAGAAAGTTTTCCATAAACTCTGGATTGGTTACTGCCATAGTCATTGCTTAAAGAAATTTCGTGAAGCCTTAACTGAATACCAGAAAGAAACGACATGTAGTCAGGCAGAAATTACACAATCATATAAAAAGTTTAAAGTATTTTAAAGACATCTACATCGGCACGTCATTTAAACGTGAGACTAATGTTATCAAATGAAGAATCTTTTAAACATCCTATATTAGACATTATACCGATTTTCATAACTAACTGAATTTAATAGAGAAAATAGAAATTATATCAATTTTTGTAACACATTGAATTTAATAGAAAAATTTCTAATTTCCACGATGGAACCGGATTTTTGGTTAAAAATCGGTATAATGTCTA
>LFCU01000178.1 GCA_001044195.1 Candidatus Achromatium palustre | reverse complement strand
TAATGTCCAATTATGGGTAACTTTGTCCAACTTTTAAATAGCAGTTAAAATCTCCGTTCATAATCCATACACTTCTAAACTTATTTGTGTATAGCTATAATTATAGCATATTTTGTTTTGGAAGTAGTTATTTATCCAAAGTCCAATAATTATTAATATATCTAGTCTATATCTACCACCATTATGTTCCAAGATATCCTTTACATCATTGCAGCCTACATGTTAGGCTCCCTTTCTAGTGGCATCATCGTTTGCAAACTAATGGGATTACCAGATCCACGCACCCAAGGTTCTAATAACCCTGGTGCTACCAACGTATTAAGATTTGGTAACAAATTGGCCGCTGCCATCACCTTATTAGGCGACAGCCTCAAAGGTCTAATCCCAATGCTACTTGCGCATACTATAATAGGAGCACAGCCTATGCTTTTAGCCTTAATCGGCATTGGAGCTTTTTTGGGCCACCTCTATCCAATATGGTTCCGCTTCCAAGGTGGCAAGGGGGTTGCTACGGCTTTAGGAGTACAAATAGGACTATATTGGATGTTTGGAAGTATTATAGCCATCTTATGGTTAGTTACTGCCAAAATAACCAAAACTTCTTCTCTGGCAGCTTTAGCTTCCATGGCTTTGGCTCCAGTTGTGCTATGGCTAACCTGGCCAGTTCCAGAACTTCTGATTATGCAGCTAATCATAAGCGTATTATTGTTTTGGAGGCATAAAGATAACATCCAGCGGTTACTGGCTGGTAAAGAAGGCCAAATACAGGCTAACAATAACCAGTAATGAAAAAAATTATAAAGGCCAAATATTTAGGTTCTACAGGAGAACAATATGAATGAGGATATATCTAAAGAAGTTATAGAATCTAGCAAGGGAAAAATGATTATTATTTCTTATTATTTTCCTTCAGAAACTAGAGGATACTCAATCGATTACGTGTCTGGTATTGTTGATCGTGTTGATGATGAAATTGTTGTTCTCAAAAAAAGCGATGCGTCTGTAACTTATTTCGATTATACAAGCTTTGATATTTATGAAATAAACGTAAAAGAATTCGTAGCAAATTAGCATGAGTATCAGGATTTGAAATATTTTTCGCACTAAAATTTATTCACAATATTATTGAATATTATCAAATTGTCCAATTCTATCCTGTCATGGTGGTGAGTATAATTTTTACCAATCACTGTTGCAGCAGTTACTCATATAAATACATTAGATAATTAATTCGGCACTGCTGTGAATTGATTAATAAAGAGCTGTTCTAAACGATTTTGTTTATTACGCATACTAATTATCTCTATACCTTGTGCAGATAAATAGGCAAATAATCTATTAAGTCCACAAGGCTTAGTTACTGTTACTTCCAATGTTAGATTATCAAGTTGTTTAATATTATAATCAGGTAAGGTAAGTGGTGCTTGCAAGGGCGAGCGCAAATCCAGTAAAAAAGTTTCAGTATAGAGCCGATTTAGTATCAGGCTTAAGCTAGATTGCTCTAAAATTTGTCCTTGGGCTATGATGGCAAGATTACGGCAGAGACTTTCGGCTTCCTCCAAATAATGCGTCGTCAGAATAATGGTCGTACCATTTGTATTGATCTCTTGCAAAAACTCCCACATACTGCGTCGGATCTCTATATCAACTCCTGCTGTTGGTTCGTCTAAAATCAGCAACCTGGGACGATGTACTAAAGCACGGGCAATCATAAGGCGGCGTTTCATACCGCCTGAAAGTTCTCGAGCCATGAGGTTACGTTGTTCCCAAAGTTCTAATTGTCTAAGAAAGTGCTCTGCCAACATCCAGGATTTTTTACGTGGGATACCATAATATCCAGCTTGATTGACAACTATTTCGCCTACTAATTGAAATTGATTGAAATTAAATTCTTGTGGTACTAGACCAATACAGCGTTTAACTTTATATGGACTTTTATCTAGGTCATGGTTAAAGATGGTGATTTGACCCGTAGTTTTTTTAATTAATGAGCAAATAATGCCGATGACTGTAGATTTGCCAGCACCGTTAGGACCTAAGAGTGCGAAAAAGTCGCCTTCTTCTACGACTAAATTGATTCCTCTTAAAGCTGCTATACCATTTGGGTAGATTTTGCGTAATTCGCGAATAGATAGTGCGGACATTGTATTTCTTTTGGCATCCTTCATTTTCCAGTTTACAGTTTTTTATCGTTCCCACGCTTTGCGTGGAAACAAACGATTAGTGTAAAGTACTTTTGAAGACAAATGAAGGATGCCTTTATTTTGCTGGATTTTTAAAATCAGCAACTAAGTAAATTTAAAAAATACTTAAAATATTTTAAATACTTAAAATATTTTTTAAATATTTAATATTTTTTAAATATTTTAATGTTATTAAGCAGGCATTTAAGAAAATAATTATATTTGTATATAATAATATTGATTAAATTAATTGATGTAAATTTCTTATTAATTAATATGTTATATAGAAAGCATATACTGTTATTAGATACTATTATCTTAGCATAAGAAAATTTCATAAGAATAATATTTTTTAATATAACTTATTGTATAATAAAGATTAAATAGTATAATTTACCTAAATTAAGACCAAAATAGATAATAATTTTTGTTGCAAACTTTTTATTACTTTACTATTATGTTACATGGAATTAATAATAACGATTAGGAAGCAATGTATTGCAACCCGTTATCTTCGATACCAATTATAGATGTTGATTATTTAGTTATTATAATTAATCAATCTATGATTAATTTAACTTTTTTATCGAAGTTATAACTCTGAAACTTTTGAGAGTTATGTGGTTGAGAAATAGTTGTAAATTAAAAAATAATAATATTTACAAGTTTGTAGAACCAAACAACTACAAATAAAAATAATATCACTTTGGACATTATCTTTACCTTAGTCTGAAGAAAGGATTTTTAAGTGTACCATCACAATAGTGTGAATGCTTAAAACTCCAGGAGGGAATGCCTTACCTAGATGTTGTTAGGTATACATCTATCTAAGTTGGGAAAATACCTTTCCCACTAGATTCTCTCTACTAGAAATATTAGCCGGCTCTTATGAGCCGGATTTTTTATTTTTTTGAAAAATCCAAATTAATTAATTCTACTTTGTCAGATTACCAAATAAGACCTTTATTTTATTGAAAACAACACTTTGCATCAATTCTTTGTGAATTAATAAGTTAAGTTTTAATGTGACAAAGTAGAATTAATTAGAATCTCTCAAAATTCTATTACCTTATTTCTTTGTAACTTCTCAATAACATTAAGGCACAAACTCTATTGCCACTAACATATAATGCGCTGAGGCAACAGATGTTATAAGTTATTGAAAAGTTAGATCCCTTTAATATTTCTTATAATAGACATTATTCGAAACCCCAATTATCGCATTATAATTGCTGGCTTGAAAGATGGTTTCGAATAATGTCTAGTACAAGGTTCTGATCTTAATTCAGCAACCGGGCATCCTTCGTTTGCTTCCAAAAGTACTTTACACGGATCGTTCCCACTCAGAGCGTGGGAACGATAAAAAAGCGTGGGAACGATAAAACTGGAAAATGAAGGATGCCAGCAACTGGTAGTTTCTTTTTGTTTCCAATCATTTGCAACATACAAGGGTGCACAACCCACACTTCGAGGAAATTAATCTATGCCAAAACTGCAATGGCTGCGTACTGCTCGCCAAATGCGCTCAACTATGGTTTGGCGCACCAGAATAGTATTTTGGGGCGGATCAATTTTAGTTGGAATTATCGCGACTATACTAGCATGGAGCAGTGATACTGCTGGTCTCATATTCCATCAATTTGCCAAAGATTCTTTTTGGTTTCCCCTATTAGTTACCCCATTAGGCTTGATATTTCTAGCTTGGCTTACTAACAACTTTTTTCCAGCTGCAGAAGGCAGTGGTATCCCTCAGGCCATTGCCATGATTCAAATTTCTGAAAGAACTATTCGCCATAATGTCTTATCTTTAAAAATTGCCTTAGGTAAAGGCATTATGGTAATTTTAGGATTGCTATTTGGAGCTTCAATAGGGCGGGAAGGCCCAACAGTGCATATTGCTGCTGCTATCTGCTATTCATTACCACGTTTTGCGCGATTTCCTCATCATGCAGAACTACGAGGTCTAATTTTAGCTGGAGGTGCGGCTGGAATCGCTGCGGCCTTTAACACCCCTTTGGCTGGTATAGTATTTGCAATTGAAGAGATGCGACGTGGCTTTGATGAATCCACTAGTGCTACAGTACTAACAGCCGTTATTATTGCTGGTATGGTAGCTTTAGTATTACAGGGAAATTATCGCTATTTTGGTAGCGTTCAAGCTACATTAGACATACCAGAAATGATAGTGGCAGTCCTAATCTGTGGTATAGTAGGCGGAATCTTTGGCGGCTTATTTAGTAGGTTTTTGGTACATGGGGTAGAGTGGTTTGCACCAATTAAAACCTCGTATCCTTACATGTTTGCTGGATTTTGCGGTTTAACATTGGCAATACTTGGCATCGCTACTGATGGATTTACTTTTGGAACTGGCTATGAACAAGCCAAGCATGTTATTGATGGAGCGGTGGATTCAGTGCATACACATCCTATCTATCCACTGTCAAAATTATTTGCTACTTTGGTATCTTATTGGAGTGGTATTCCAGGAGGAATCTTTGCTCCAACCCTCTCTGTAGGAGCTAACCTTGGTGCTCAAGTAGCGACGTGGATTTCTTCAGAACAAACTACTGCAATAGCATTATTAGGTATGGTGGGATATTTTACTGGAGTAGTACAATCCCCGCTTACTGCTGTGGTAATTGTCATGGAATTGACCAATCAATCCTCTATGCTATTACCTTTGATGGGTACTGCTTTGATTGCCGAATGGGTTGCATCGCATTTTTGTAAACGTCCACTATATAGAGTGTTAGCAGATGCGTATATGAAACCAATACCTGCTACAAAACATCGTAATTAATTATTTGGAGCTAATTAAGATGCATACGTTTATGATTTTACCAAATAAAGATCCTGCTAAAATTTGTTTGTTAAAGATCCCTGTTGACTATGAAGGCCATGAGGCGTTTCGGCATGTAACTGGTCTTATTGCCGCTGTAGAAAATAATAACCCAAATTATACTTATGAGGATATCATGGAGAATTTAGAGTCCCAAGGCTATGAAAGAATCCCGTTTATATTGGGACCATCCCAAGATTAAACAAAATTAATGGAAATAATCCATCGTATTGGCATCCAAGTAGAGTAGGCAAACGACTGTATCTGGTTGGGTTAAGTCCTTTTGGCAACCCAACATTATATATACAACAAAGAAGCTTCGCCATGTACCTAGATTACTACTCCCAAGCTGAATGGGCCAAAATAATTAACTTTGCAACAGATCGGGAAACCCCGTTTCTCATAGTCATATTAGAACGGATTCGCAACAAGTTCCTACTATTTAGTAATAATTTCCCCAATGCTAAAATTTACTATGCTGTCAAAGCAAGTCCTGGAATAGAAATCCTAACCGCACTTAGAGATTTAGGCGCATATTTTGATGTTGCTTCTATATATGAACTAGATCGAGTTCTAAAACTCAATATTCCCCCAAACCGTATTAGTTATGGCAATACTATAAAGAAATCCCAACATATACAATATGCTTACCAGCAAGGAGTGCGCCTTTTTACTAGTGATTGTGAGGCTGATATTCGACATATAGCCAAGGTGGCCCCTGGCTCTAAAATCTTTCTGCGCTTAATTATAGATGCAGTTACCTCAGATTCAGATTGGCCATTATCCAGAAAATTTGGTTGCCAACCACGCATGTTAATAGAATTAGCTCTATTAGCTAAAGAATTAGGTTTACAACCTTATGGCGTATCATTTCATGTCGGGTCCCAACAACGCGAAATATCGGCTTATGATGCCGCTATTGCTCAGGTAGTTTTAATCTTTGAGCAATTAGAAAAACAAGGTCTTAAACTACAAAGTATCAATATGGGTGGCGGATTTCCGGCTGATTATATAACTAAAGCCAATACCTTACCAACTTATGCAGAAGAAATTTACCGCTATTTAGAAGCACATTTTGGAGCGCAATTTCCTGAGATTTACTTAGAGCCAGGTAGAGGTCTAGCAGGAGATGCTGGAGTTTTGGTAAGTGAAGTAATCTTGATAGCCAAAAAATCTCGTACTGATTTACGACGCTGGGTCTATACTGATATAGGAATTTTTAATGGGTTGATGGAGGCGATTGATGAATCAATTAAATACCCGCTACATACTGATAAAACTGGGCCTACTGGTGAAGTGATCTTGGCTGGCCCTACTTGCGATAGCTTAGATATTCTCTATGAAAATTTCAAATATCAATTACCATTATCCTTAGAGATAGGTGATAAACTGTATTGGCTTTCTACAGGTGCCTATACTGCATCTTATAGCAGTGTAGAATTTAATGGTTTTCCACCTTTGACTACTTATTATATATAATTTGGTGCGCAATGTGCACCCTACTTACTATCTATAATTAAAATAGAATTGAGTCTCATGGCTTTGGTAGCTGAATTACCTTATATTTCTGATAGCAGCCACGCCTTTACAGCTATTGCCGCTAGACCTTGGAGTATCTACCTAGATAGCTGCCATCCCTTTACCGAAGAGGGACGCTGGGATATTTTAACCGCTGATCCATTTCTAACCTTAGTAACTTGGGATAAGATAACAGAACAACGTAGTGCCAAGGGATTAAACATTTCTCAAGCAGATCCTTTTCAATTACTAAGGCAGACATTAGGTACTATAGGTACTATAGAAAAAACTATATCAGGCATTCCATTTGCAGGTGGTGCAATTGGTTGGTTTGGTTACGATTTGGTACGTAGGCTTGAGATTTTACCAACATACTCAGCTAATTTGGAAAAAATACCAGATCTGGCTATAGGTATCTTTGATTGGGCATTAGTAATAGACCATAAATTAAGACGCTCTTGGCTTGCTAGTTACGGACGTGATCCGCATACTAAAGAACACTGGTCCCAATTAGTGGGTATGTGGAGCCAACACCTAAATGCATCTAATTCATTGCATACCCTAAAACCATTTTATGAATCGTTCCCACGCTCTGCGTGGGAACGTACCTTAAAACCATTTCGTACTTTTGGAACTCCCAATTCTAATCTAACCTTTAAACAATATACACAGGCTTTCCACAAGATCCAAAATTATATTCATAACGGCGATACCTATCAGGTTAATTTTGCCCAACGCTTTACAATCAAAGCCGAAGGCGATGCTTGGGAAGCGTATCAGGGCTTACGTACCATTAATCCTGCACCATACTCAGCTTATCTAAAGACTCCTTATGGCCAAGTCTTAAGTTCTTCCCCAGAACGCTTTCTAACCGTAAACCATAGCCAAGTACAAACCCAACCCATCAAAGGCACCCAACCACGTGGTAAGAATCCTGAAGCAGATGCTAATCTAGCCCAAAAATTACAAACTAGCACCAAAGATCGGGCTGAAAATTTAATGATCGTCGATCTATTGCGCAATGATTTAGGACGAGTTTGCATTCCAGGCAGTATCAAAGTACCAGAATTATTTGAATTAAAACAGTATGCCACAGTCCAACATCTTGTAAGTACTATCACTGGTACACTGGCTCCAGGACAAGATGCACTATCTTTATTACGTGCTTGTTTTCCTGGTGGTTCAATTACTGGAGCACCTAAGATTCGGGCTATGCAAATTATTGAAGAGTTGGAGCCGCAACGTCGTGGGATATACTGTGGCACTATAGGTTATATAGGTTTTGATGGGGCAATGGATACTAATATAGTTATTCGTACTCTAGTATATAATAATGGTTGGATGCATTTGGGAGCTGGCGGTGGTTTAGTATATGATTCAAAACTTGAGCATGAATATCAAGAAACTTTAGATAAAGCACAGGCTTTGCTTAATCTATTACAAAATTTTTCGGCAATTAGAATCTCTAATGGAGCATAAAAATTTATGAAAAAATTTAGTATTCTTCTTATCATGATGATGCTAAACAGCATCGTGTATGCAACTACTTGGAGACCCTCGCACAAAACTGATCCGCTTACTGGAGATTCAGTGTCTTGCCAAGAAATCACCAGTTTTGGTGGCTATATTTATCATTGGCCTTCTAAATACGACCTTGTATTCTGGCCTTGGACATCTTCACAGTGGATCATAATGAATAAAAGAAATGGTTATGCGGCATTTAACAGTCATTTTGAAAAAGTCCCTGATGCACAAAAGCCAGCCTTACGAAAATGGTTAGCGGCTAATTATGATCCCCAAAATCCGCCCTCTTCCCATAAAGAAAAACTACTATGGTTAGAAAAAGTCTATAGTCAACGCCATAAGAACGATGAATTCTGGTCCCATTTTTATCGTATAATGGTCTATATTCATCGAGATGATGAAAATATTGCTAAGGTTTATATTAAGAAGACACTACCATTGTTAGAAAAAAGCCTACAATCAGCATCCAATGTGCATAAACAGCTAGAGGCTTTATATCTTTTAGGGGAATATCATTTAAGGCTTAAGAATTTCAAGCAGGCTAAAGAATACTTTGAACAAGTAAAACAGATTGATCATCCTTATTTTAATAAACTTGTTAAAGATAGATGGCAACGCTTAGAACTTCAAAAGCATTAAAAACACAATAGAAAGCCAGGTAGGGTGGGCAAATGGCTGTATCGTTTGCCCACGTGAATTTATGATTAAAAGCCAAACACAACAAGGACAAATTATCGCTTCCACGCTCTGCGTGGGAGCGTTTAATTTGAAACACAGGGCGTTCAGGATGCGTAGAGTGTGGGAACGATAAAGGTTAGCTAGGAAGACTACGATAATGAATTCTATGTGGCTGATTAGCATCCATACCTAAACGCCGCTGCCGATCTGCCTCATAATCTGCATAATTACCTGCAAACCAAACCACTTGACTATCCCCCTCAAAAGCTAAAATATGTGTCGCAATACGATCCAAAAACCAACGATCATGCGAAATTACCACAGCACAGCCTGGAAATGTCAACAACGCCTCCTCCAAAGCTCGTAACGTCTCTACATCCAAATCGTTAGTTGGCTCATCCAGTAATAACAAATTACCACCACTTTTTAATAATTTAGCTAAATGTACCCTATTGCGTTCCCCACCTGAAAGGTTGCCAACTTGTTTTTGTTGGTCACTCCCCCGAAAATTAAATCTACTTACATAAGCACGAGAATTAATCTCATAACGATCTACAGTAAGAACATCTTGGCCATCAGATATTTCTTCCCATACGGTTTTATTAGGCTCTAAGGCATCTCGAGACTGATCAACATAGGCAATTTTTACGGTCTCTCCAATCTGTAAACTGCCATTATCAGCAGCTTCTTTTCCAGTTAAGATGCGAAACAATGTGGTCTTACCAGCACCATTGGGTCCAATTATGCCTACAATACCGCCTTTGGGGAGATCAAATGACAAGTTATCGTACAATAAATTATTACCGTAAGCCTTACGTAAGCCATTGGCTGCGATGACTAAATCTCCTAAACGTGGTCCTGGCGGAATATAAATTTCATTAGTTTCGTTGCGTTTTTGAAACTCTTGAGATTGCAATTCGTCAAAACGCTGCAATCGAGCCTTGCTTTTAGCATGACGGCCCTTAGGATTAGTACGAACCCATTCTAATTCATGTTTCATCGTCCGCACTCGGGCTTGTTCTTGTTTTTCTTCCAGGGCTAAACGCTGTTCTTTTTGCTCTAACCAAGAACTGTAATTACCCTTCCAAGGAATACCATGACCTCGATCTAGTTCTAAGATCCATCCTGCCACGTTATCTAAAAAGTAGCGATCATGAGTAACTGCAATGACGGTACCAGTATAGTCTTGTAAAAATCTCTCTAGCCAGGCTACAGATTCTGCGTCTAAATGATTAGTTGGTTCATCTAATAGCAGCATATCTGGATGGGATAATAATAAGCGGCACAGTGCAACGCGACGACATTCGCCGCCTGAAAGTTTTGTGATATCAGCATCCCAAGGTGGTAATCTTAATGCATCAGCAGCTTGTTCTAATTGCCTATCTAGATTATGTCCATCAGCGGCTTGTACTAGGTTTTCTAATTCAGCTTGGCGGATTGCTAAGGTATCAAAATCAGCATCTGGTTCTGCATAAGCTGCGTATATGTGTTCTAATTCTTGTAGTGCGGCTTTAACGTGGCTTAGAGCTTGTTCTACATTGCCTAGAACATCTTTGTTAGGATCAAGTTGGGGTTCTTGGGGTAAGAATCCGATATTGATACCAGATTGTGGCCGGGCCTCGCCGTCTATTTCTAAGTCTAGCCCGGCCATGATACGTAGTAATGTAGATTTTCCAGAGCCGTTAAGTCCTAAAACTCCAATTTTAGCTCCCGGAAAAAAGGATAGGGAGATATCTCGTAATATATAACGCTTAGGTGGTACGACCTTAGCGACTTTGTTCATTGTGTAAATATATTGGGCCATATAATCTTATAGCAAATTCTCTAAAAATATTGCACAAATCTATTTTTTTTGTACGTTAGCTGTATTTAATAATCTAAACATTATAACCTGGTATGGATAATATATGCAATTAGTAAACATTATCCGAAACCCTCTTTCAATCTAATAACCGTAATGCGAAAATTAAGGTTTCGGATAATATTTATTACGTTTTACATGAAAAAAGCATTGTAGGTTGGGTTGTAAGTCCGTTTGGCAACCCAACATTACTGTCAAGATGTTGAATTAAAACTTTATGAATCAAGTTGTTTTAAAATATTTCGTGCTACTAAACGTTGGTGGTCATTGCCTTCGGCTAGGATTTCGTATAATAAAGTGCGGGCTTTAGCCTCAGCATCTGCTTGTCTTAAAGCATACACTTGTTCTAGTTTGCGAGTAATTGGATCTTGGCTTTGACCTTCAGTAACTCCCGATTCTAGCGTTTGCTGTTCTTCCATAATTGCTGCATCAAGTTCTGTTTCCATTTGTGCATCAGTAAGTGACGCAGATTTATCAGCATCTAATTGCGGCCTTTCAATTGTATTTCGGATATCAATTGTGTTTTTATCTTTTAGTGTATTTTTAGCTAGTGTATTTTCAGCGTTTAAAGGATGTTTAGTTTGTGGTTCAGTTGTGGATGTTGTATCTATAGTATCTCTAGTATCTCTAGTATCCTCAGTACCTGTTGCCCTTTGATGTGTACTATTATGCGCCTCTTGCGAAACTGGAACAAAATATTTAGCAAAAAATACCCCAATTTCAAATAAAAACCACATCGGCAATGCCAACAAAGTTTGTGAAAAGGCATCTGGTGGAGTTAAAAACATCCCTATCACAAAGGCTCCCACTATAATATATGGACGTTTGCCAGCTAGAGCCTCTGGAGTAATTATCCCTGTCCACACTAATAAAACAGTAGCAATTGGAATCTCAAATGCAACCCCAAAGGCAAAAAATAAAGTAGCAACAAAATCCAGATATTCACTTATATCAGTCATAACCGCCACACCCTGAGGAGCTGCTGCTACAAAAAAGCCAAATATCAAGGGCGATACAACAAAATAGGCAAAAGCCATCCCAAGGTAAAATAGCAAGATGCTGGATACTAACAATGGTCTGACTAATTTGCGTTCCAGAGGATAGAGACCTGGTACCACAAAGCTCCATAATTGATATAAAGTGTATGGGATAGTTATCGCAACTGCCACCATTAGGGTTAATTTAAATGGCACCATAAATGGAGCAGCTACTCCGGTTACGATCATATTAGATCCTTGCGCTACTAAGGGTATGGCTAAGTAATTATATAGGGTGTTGGAAAATGGGAATAAAGCTACTATTGCTAAAATTACTACTATGAGGACACGCAACAGTCGATCTCGCAGTTCTATTAGATGCGAGATAAAGGATTGTTCGGTATCAGAAGAATCGTCTGTCATCATTTAAGTTTCCCCTGTAGGGGAAATTTTTGGTGAGGGTTTAGTCTCAGAAGTTTTATTAATTTGCTTAGTACTTGCAAAGTTAGATGCTAGATTTTTAGAGTCTGAATCTTTAGGTACTGTATCGTTAGATATTGGAGTTTTAGTTAGATCCTTAGAGTCTGCATCTTTAGACGCTAGATCAGGAGAGCTTTTGGTCATCCAGGCATTACCCTCTTCAATGATCTCTTCCAATGGATTACTGAAAGATTGCTTCTGCATAATCTCCTTAAGCTCCTCAGCTCGTAATTCTCGCTCAATATCCGCCCTAACAGAAGCAAAAGTTCGCCTAGCACGTCCCACCCATAATCCAGCAGTACGCGCTACTTTGGGTAAATGTTCAGGACCTACAACTAAAAGTGCTACTAGTCCGAGCATCAACAATTCTGCAAAGCCAATTTCAAACATATCTACCCTTAAATCATAACTTTAAATATTACACAATAGACATTATATTGATTTTCATAACTAACTGAATTTAATAGAGAAAATATAAATTATATCAGTTTTTTTAACACATTGAATTTAAGAAAAGTTTCTAATTTCTACAATGTAACCGGACTTTTGGTTAAAAATCGGTATAATGCCTGATAATTATTGTATACTTTGCATCGTCATAATTTGCGATTTCGGTGTAATGTGTAATAATGATGGGTTTCGCTTTGGCTCTACCCATCCTACATTCAAAATCTTAGATTATGACGAGGTGCAGTATAGTTTGAATGGTTAGTTTAAACTTTACCATTGGGAGGCTCATCATGATTAATGATCTTCTCTAGTTTTGGTTCCGAATTTTTATTTTTATCCTCACCTCCCTCATTCATAGCACCACGAAAGCCTTTAATGGCCTCTCCTAAGTCAGTACCTAGATTGCGCAGTCTATTGGTTCCAAACACTAGTAATATGATTATTAATATGATCAAAAGTTGCCAAAATCCGATACCACCAAATCCCATATAAACCTCGATAAAATATAGATATTTTTATTGATTTGCCATTTATTATTATAGTGTATAGAATAGATAATGTTGGGTTGTGAAACAGACCACAACCCAACCTACTATTTAGTCAAGTCTTCCTAGGGTCCAATGGCCTTCAAGCTCTTCTCCATCAGGCCAATATTGAATGCCTTTACCATGTCGAAGATTATCTTGAAAGCCCCCAGAATAATATTCGCCATCGTCATATCTTTGTATCCCTCGGCCATTAGCTTTACCATCTCGACATTCTCCTTCATATATGCCATCACCTAAACTAAGCCGACATATACTGGCAGGATTAGTGATATTTACCCCACAACCAGTAAAACAAAAATCGCCAGTCAATCCGGCGGTATAATTGGCTGGTATTTGTGGTGGATTGGTATTATTTGCAACAGTACGCGCTACTCGTTTAAAAAGGGATTCTATGGGAATAGGCTCTTTGATATGTTTTAATAGAGCTGTGGTATAAGGGCTATTGCGGCCTTGGCCATCGGCTGCGGTTTTGCCTGCTGCTGTGGAATACATTATGATGAATTCTTTCATGGGAATCACAGGTGCTAACCCTTGAAACACTATTCCAGCAGTGGATGATTCTTCTGTTGTGGTACGTTCGCCATTGCGGCAGGCATCTAGGATCATTATTTTGGTGCCAGTTGTGGCCTCTTGCATTAGTTTTTGTACAGTGCGAGCTGAGATGGCTTTTTTTATCCCTTCAATGCTGTGAAATGCGAGATCAATCGGAATTAAGATGTTTTCACCTTGCAACTGTATGCCATGTCCTGAAAAGTAGAATAGGGCTACATTTGCGTTTCGTGCTCGTACTTGAAAATCTTCGATGATTACACGGAATTTTTTTCGATCAACGTCTTGATATAAGTATACGTCAAAATCCAGTTCATTTAGGGCCTTGGCTATATCTTCGGAATCATGAGCTGGATTTACTAGTAATGATACATGCTCATAATTGCTGTTGCCTATAACTAGAGCTACTTTTTTTACTTTAGTATGGGAGGATTTTGATGATGAAGTATCTTTAGTTGTTAATCGTTTATTAGTAACTGGTTTTGGTGGTGATATTTTTTGAGTTACTGGTTTTTCCTTAGTAATTTTTCTTGTTGGTGAAGTATCTTGGGTTGCTAGTTTTTCACTAACAATTGGTTTTGTTGGAGATGTATTTTTAGTTACCGAATTTTTATTGGTAGATTTCCTGGTTAGATTAGGGGTTTTGGTATTACAGGATTGCAATAATGCTATTATTACAATCAGTATCCAAATTTTTAAGGATTTAGTGAGATTATAAAACCATGCCATTAGGTTATACTCCATGCCATTTACCATCTTGGCCTTTGCATACGGTTTGAGTCTCTGTTTTTACTTCTCCATTAGGCGGTATAATAACTTCAGTCTTTGAAGAGCGGCAGGCTAGCCATTTAGAGTCGGATTGTTCCTTTTTTTTAGTTTCAGCAGAGGATTTAACAGTTACCACAATTTTATTTTTATCGCCACATTGTACTTCCTCTGTGTTTTGGTTTCTGTCTTTATTTCCAGAGCACCAAGCCATCGTGCGTTCTAAATCTTGCTTTTTAGCAACTTCAGGGGCTGGTTCTGGTGTGGTTTCAGTTTCAGCGACTTCAGGGGCTGGTTCTGGTGTAGTTTCAGTCTCAGCGGCTTCAGGATCTTGCTCTGATATGGTTTCAGACTCCGTAACTTCAGGGGCTGGTTCTGGTGTAGTTTCAGTCTCAGCAACTTGAGGATCTGGCTCAGAAGTAGATTCTGTATTAGCAGGCGTTACCCCCAATGTATCATCTAACGATTCATTTAATGTCAATTCAATGTTTTCTTTATCCTGTAACGTAAGATAACTTGCAACGCCTCCACTAAGCAGAGTAGGAGCCATGATTCTAGCTACGGTACAACCAGTAATTGCAACACTCACGGCAGAAATTAAGATAAATTTTTTCATAAGTGTAGTTTCCATATATTTTTTAAGTTAATAATTACAAAGTGAAAGTATAGCATCTATTTTATTTTTTGAACCATGATTTTCCAGATTAACGAGATTATCCTTGATTAAAATCATGTAACCATATAAATCAAGTAGGGTGCGCATTGCGCACCATGATTGAGAAGTTATGTATGGTTCAAAAACTAATTAGACTATAATAGTTAGGATAATAGTTAGGATGCTAGAAGGATATAACATCCTGGTAATTGTGTCAACCCTAACAAATTATAGTTCCAAATCTTCATCTTCTGGAGCTTGCTTAATTACATTCGCAACAGCAAGTTCCCTAATGCGCACATAGTCTAATTTCCCAGAACCTAATACTGGCAATGCTGATTGTTTTAAGATAAATTTAGGAATCGCAAGATCTGCGGTCTTTTCTTGCTTGGCAAAGGCTACTAGTAAATCCTTTTGAGCATCTTTATAGTCAGTTACTAAAATAAGCCGTTCACCTTTTTTCGCATCAGGCACACCTACTACCGCATGAGCATGTCCAGGCCAGAGACGAGCTATTTGCATTTCTACTGCTGTTAAAGAAATCATCTCACCGCCGATTTTGGCAAAACGTTTGAGACGACCTTTGATAGTTACATAAGTTTCTGCGTCTATATCTACTACATCACCAGTATCATACCAATCATCCTTAAGCTGCTGTAAGACTCCCGGGGATTCAACTTTAAGATAGCCTAACATAATATTTGGGCCTTTGACTAGTAAGCAACCACCAGTTTCAATACCTGGTACCGGTTTTATATCCCAAGTAATGTCTGGTAATAGCCGACCAACGCTGCCAATTTTATTGTGCATGGGAGTATTAAGAGCCAATACTGGAGCGGTCTCGGTGGCTCCATAACCTTCAAACACCCGTACCCCAAATCGCTCACTATAGATGCGTCTAGTTGTATCTTTAAGACGTTCTGCACCACTAAAGATAAATCTTAAATTATAGAAATCATAAGGATGCGCATAACGGGCATAACCAGTAAGAAAGGTATCAGTACCAAATAATATAGTCGCATTGGTGCGATAGACCATTTCAGGCACAATACGGTAATGTAATGGTGAAGGATATAGAAAGACTTTGATTCCAGATAGGATAGGTAGTAAGGTAGCGGTACTTAGGCCAAAGGAATGAAACAGAGGTAAGGCATTGAATATAATATCTTTAGGACTAAAGTCGATACGGGATGCTACTTGACATCTGTTGGCTTGTAGATTACGGTGACTTAGGACTACGCCTTTAGGTGCCCCTTCTGTACCAGAGGTAAAGAGTACTACAGCGGGCTGGTCGGGACTTTGATTTTTACAAGTGATAAAATAAGTTAGGCATGGAGATATGCTGATGATCAAGCCACGTAACTTATCAAAAACAGAAATTTTGGCACGTAGATCTTCTAGGTACACAATTTGGATATTAGCTGTTTGTAGATGTTGAATTAATTCTTCAAGTTTGCCAGCCTCTACAAATCGTCTGGAACTATATATTAAGCGTAATTGTGCTGCTTTACAGGCCAGTACTAGATTAGCCGCTCCAGTAGAGAAATTTAACATCGCGGGCACCCGTCCGTATGCCTGAATAGCAAAAAAGCTGACTGCTGCTCCTAAGACATTTGGTAGCATCAAACCTACGCGCTCTCCCATACTAGTGGCTTGGGCAATCTTTTGGCCTAAGACAAAGCTTGCTCTTATTAAAGCTCGATAAGATAAAGGCTGATGAGTAATATCTTCTAAAATCAGATGCCCAGCACCATGTAGTTTTTTAGCATCCAGTAACGAACGAAAGATAGTATAGCCAGGTTCACTGCTTTGGTACATCATGCTAGACATGACATCATATAGTCTATTACCTGCATATTGACGGCGTTTGCGCCCCCGAATCTCTGGAGGAATATATAATGTCTGGGGTGGCAAAAATTGTACTGTAACCTTGGGAAATAAGTGTTGGCGTAGTTTATCTTGCATTTGGCCCCATAGTGTATGCTGAAGTCCATCTATGCGTACTGGTACTAAGGTTGCATTGGCCTTTTCAGCGACTAAAGCTGGGCCTTCATAGATTTTCATCAAACCACCAGTAATCGTAATCCGGCCTTCAGGAAAGATTACAACCCGTTCTCCAGACTTAATACAGGCGACCAAAGAACGTAGCGATAGGGGATTTCCAGGATCAATTTGATGCGTCTTAGCTCGAGTAATAATAAGGAATAATTTAATCCACCACCGCTGCGATACGAATGTATCGATAGCAAAGGTAAAAGGTTCGCGCACATAAGCTGCTATCAGGATTGCATCTAAATACGATAAATGATTCGGCAATACCAGGACTCTGTCACCTGCTTTATAGACATTTTCAATACCATGTACATCGACTCTATATAGTATACCTAAAATTCCAGTGAGGATTGATCTAGCCAAGGCTCCAGGCAATAAACTGTCTGAATAGATAATAACCCCAATATTCAACATAGCCATAATCAAAAAGACTTGAGCTATGGTAAAGTTATAATGTAATAATACAGCACTTACTACGCCGCCAATTACAATAAATATAGCATTTAGGACATTACTGGAGGCGATATTCCTTGCTCGATGTTCCTCAGGGCTGTGATGTTGCAACAAGGCATACAGAGGTACAATATAGATACCACCTGATACTGCAACCATAGTTAGGCTAAACAATAATCTCCAAGAGCCAGGTGTGGCCAAAAAGGCCGCAAGACCCATAACATCGCTACTTTTAGTAAATACAGAACTGGCAAAATATAAATCCGTGGCAAATAAGGTAATCCCAACTGCTCCAATGGGCACATAAGAGGCATGAATTTCACCTTTTAGCAATCTATTACACATTAGAGAGCCACCAGTAACTCCTAAAGAAAAAGCTAGTAAAAACAACGTTACTACCTCTTCATTGGCTCCAATAACATCCTTAGCCAATGCAGGAAATAAAGACAAAAAATTGGACCCTAACATCCAAAACCAGGAAGTACCTAAGATGCAAAGCCATACGATACGATCTTGCCAGGAATATTTGACAATCTTCCAGGTCTCTGCTACAATATTATAACCAATGTTTAATTTCGGCATGGCTGGAATTGTAGACGGAATAAAGAGACTGCTAACCCAGCCCAATACTGCTACACTTATGATTAGACTAGATATCCATAAGACTCCATCAGCTTTTAGGATTACTAAGCCGCCTACAGAAGCTCCTAACAGAATTGCCAAAAAAGTTGTAGTCTCAAGCAGGGCATTACCAGCTACTAGTTCATCTTTGGCTAGATGATCTGGCAAAATACCATATTTTATAGGGCCAAAGAAGGCTGATTGAGCACCCATCAAAAACAAGACTATGAATAAAAAGTATAGATCTTTCAGATAGAATCCTACAGCAGCTCCAATCATTATTAAGATCTCGGCAAATTTAATCCAGCGACTTAATATGGCCTTATCATATTTATCGGCTAATTGTCCGGCTGTGGCTGAGAATAAAAAGAACGGCAATATTAATATAGAGCCAGCTAATGGAACTAATACTTGAGCATTAACACCCGACTCAATAGCTAACACATAAGTAATCAAAATAACTAGGGCATTTTTAAATAGGTTATCATTAAAAGCTCCAAGAAATTGGCTGAGTATTAATGGCAAAAAACGTCTGGTAGTTAGCAGGGCAAATTGGTTATGGTACATATAATGTCCTTTAGTATTTTTTAAAAAGTATCCTTAGTTTCTTTAAGAAGATATTCTCACACCTTTCATATTTATATATGCTATGAGTGCTATTATTAGCGATTTCATAGATAGGATTTTTCGTGATGTTGTGTTAATCACAGTTTAGACACTTTATTTGTATTGTATCCATAGATAATACTTATTATATTAAATTATTTAATAGATATATTTAATCGTAAATTATCTCAACAGAGCAATACAATAAGATACTTAAGTCAAAAACACTAATCTTAATCAGTCCAAGAAAATCTTAATTATAAGTATTATAATTATTTTAATTATTTTTTGTATTATAATATGCTAAAATTCTAAATTATTTAGATGGATGCTTTAAATATAAGACAGATATTTAGTTCTTATCTTAAAGTTCTGACAAAATAGAATTAAATTTTGCACAATTTAATTCATGCTGTTTTTTTAACAAATTTGGAGAATCATTTATATGGCAGTAAAAAGTTACAGTGCTGGGGTTAAAGAATATCGGGAAACCTATTGGATGCCTGATTACAATCCTACTGATACAGATCTTCTCGCTTGCTTCAAAATTACACCGCAACCTGGGGTACCTAGAGAAGAAGCCGCAGCTGCTGTAGCCGCTGAATCTTCCACCGGCACTTGGACTACTGTATGGACTGATTTACTTACAGATCTAGACCACTATAAAGGACGTGCTTATTCTATTGAAGATGTACCTGGCAATGATGAGGCTTTCTATGCCTTTATTGCTTATCCTATAGATTTATTTGAAGAGGGATCAGTAGTCAACGTCTTTACCTCTCTAGTTGGTAATGTATTTGGCTTCAAAGCAGTACGCGCCTTACGCCTAGAAGATGTTAGGTTCCCCATTGCTTATGTACTAACCTGCAATGGGCCACCCCACGGTATTCAAGTAGAACGGGATATAATGAACAAATATGGCCGTCCTCTACTTGGATGCACTATCAAGCCTAAGCTTGGCCTGTCAGCTAAAAATTATGGTCGTGCTGTCTATGAATGCCTACGCGGTGGTTTAGACTTTACCAAAGACGATGAAAACGTTAACTCGCAACCATTTATGCGCTGGCGGCAGCGTTTTGATTTTGTTATGGAGGCTATAGAAAAGGCCGAGAATGAGACAGGTGAACGCAAAGGACATTACTTAAATGTAACAGCCCCTACTCCTGAAGAGATGTACAAACGCGCTGAGTATGCCAAAGAGATTGGTGCGCCAATTATTATGCACGATTATATTACTGGTGGCTTTTGCGCCAACACTGGTCTTGCGCAATGGTGTCGTGATAATGGCGTATTACTCCATATTCATCGTGCTATGCATGCTGTTTTAGATCGTAATCCTAATCATGGCATCCATTTTAGAGTCTTAACTAAGATCTTACGCCTATCTGGAGGCGATCATTTGCATACAGGTACTGTAGTTGGCAAATTAGAAGGCGATAGAGCTTCAACTTTGGGCTGGATTGATCTATTACGTGAAAAGTATATTAAAGAAGATCGGAGTCGCGGTATTTTCTTTGATCAAGATTGGGGGGCAATGCCAGGAGCCTTTGCCGTAGCCTCAGGTGGTATTCATGTATGGCATATGCCTGCCTTGGTAACTATCTTTGGTGATGATGCAGTTTTACAATTTGGTGGTGGTACTTTA
Organism: Candidatus Achromatium palustre; assembly: GCA_001044195.1. Lineage (GTDB taxonomy): Bacteria > Pseudomonadota > Gammaproteobacteria > Chromatiales > Chromatiaceae > Achromatium > Achromatium palustre. The sequence continues at coordinate 1,276 of LFCU01000178.1, read as the reverse complement.
GGTCATCCTTGGGGCAATGCCGCAGGGGCTGCTGCTAATAGAGTAGCTTTAGAAGCCTGTATCGAAGCTCGTAATCAAGGTCGCACTTTAGAAAAGGAAGGAAAAGAGATCCTCACCGCCGCCGCCACGCATAGCCCGGAATTAAAGGCCGCTATGGATACTTGGAAGGAGATTAAATTTGAATTTGATGTAGTGGATAAATTGGATGTATCCCACAAGTAATCCTTTAGCACTCAATTAATTAACAAAAAGGATATTAGAAATATCCTTAAATTAATACAGGAATTATAAATGCAAGATTATCAATCCAGTCTGTCCGACCCTAATAGCCGCAAATTTGAAACCTTTTCCTATTTGCCAGCAATGGATGCACAACGGATTCGTAAACAGGTAGAATATATAATTTCCAAAGGTTGGAATCCAGCTATTGAGCATACAGAACCTGAAAATGCCTTTGATCATTATTGGTATATGTGGAAATTACCAATGTTTGGGGAAACTGATGTAGACCTGATCCTTGGCGAAGCGGAGGCTTGTCACAAAGCACATCCTGATAATCATGTACGTTTAGTTGGGTTTGATAACTATGCCCAATCTAAGGGTGCGGAGATGGTAGTATATCGTGGTAATCCAGTATAAATAAAATAGTGTAGGTTGGGTTGGTGGTCCATCACCAACCTAACATGTTAACAAATGTCAATAAAATTGTTATCTAGTATACGTATATTTAGACATTATTTGAAACCCTAATTATCTGTTCCTAAAAAATTGGACAAAGTTGGACATCCAAAAATTAGGTAATTCGCTCTCTGTTAATAACTGATTTACAGTATGTAACTAGAGTCCTGGTTGAGCAGTCCCAACCGAACAATCAACATTTGTTGACAACATTATGCATTCATACTTAAAAGCACCCGGAATTACCGTAAAAGGTATTTTTTGATTCTACCGCTTTCTGTGGGCATATGAATATTTGATAATGCTAAATAAAATTATGAACCACAAGCACAATATATTCAAAGAATGATGGTAAGTGTATACTATCGATACCTATAAAGCTACTTATATGTAGGATGGTACTACCCACAGAAAGCGGTAGAATCAGAATATTTACCTTCAAAAAGTATTTATAAATTATCTATTTATGCCTCAATAAAAAATTTATTTGACTTTTTTATCTTTTAAAGTGTAAATTACTTTTGAGCTTTGATGAAGGATGTCTCAAATACTTTGAATTATATTTTGCGTTTATTACCCATAATGTCCAATTATGGGT
>LFCU01000224.1 GCA_001044195.1 Candidatus Achromatium palustre | reverse complement strand
TAAGCTTTGCAATTATCCTGTGCTGATAAGTTTTAGAAGGTAAATCATTAGGTTGCTTTCTTGATGCAATAGACGTTATAGGGAAAGTTAATAACGACATTAATACATAGATTACAAAATAGTAAATAAATTTTTTCATATAACCATCGACAAATATAATAAAATATAAATTTATAAATTAAGAGATTTTGAGTTGACGATAAGGCTATCAACCCAATCTATACTGCTTGATACCTATTTTAGTTTTTTCACCAATAAGCCGCTCACATCTTCTCCTGAAGTTTTGCAAGTTTTATAGCATGGAGAATTGCCTTGATCGTTATTGGCATCTATACGTTGCCCGGCAACGATTTCAGCAAAGGCTGAGGCGATTAATTCTTCACCACTCATACCATCGCGTAGTGATGATTTTTTGTCTAAGCCAAGTTGATCTTTTAATTGTGATGCAGTAGCACCAAACAGGGGTTTATAAATAGCATTGGTACATTGTGCAAAACCAAAGCCTTTGACTCCGTGATCTTTTAAGGTGCCAGTAAAATTAGCTCGTACTTCTTTACCTGCCTTGCGTTGCTGCTCCCAGGTAAGAGCTTCTACTAGCTTATTAGCCTGCATAGAATATTGGCCAGTTTTACGAATGGTAGGCAGGACTTCTTTAGTTACCCATTTTCTAAACTTTTTAGCATCTGGTTTTTTACTTACAAAAGCTAATGAATAAAGGCCAGATTCATTAACAATGTTAATTTTCTGGTTTTCGTTAAGTTGTTGATTTATAACTCCGTCGGTTGTACCGACGGAGTTTAAAATCAATGAGTTATAAGAAATTGCTTGTTTTTCATCATCATCTAGCCGTGTTAATGCATCTCTAGGATTTTTAATGTCTAGTGCTGTACAAACATCAACAGCTACAAACCAGGGTTCATCATCAATAATCAAGGTACGGATGATATTATCCTGAAAGTTGAATATAGATAACTCGCTCATAAATAAAATATCTCTTAATTATTATGTGCCGTGTAAGCATCATATCTTAACACGGCATGATTTACAATTTAACGCCCTACACCACCTTCGCCAGCTACCACAAATGGTGCCCAGGCTCCAGGGTGCGTGTAATAGGATCGTTTAGGATTGTCTAATACGTACATTTGAGCACGTCTTAAGGCTTCGGCACGGCCTATTTGGGGATTATCTTGCCATTGTTGGAACATGTGTCCAGTTAGGACTACGGCTGGTTGCGAGACTACAGACCAGTGGGAGACGAGCATGGCTTTAGCTCCAGCATAGAAAAAGGCTTTAGCTAGGCCAGATAAGCCTGGGGCACCAGAGCTACCATCAGGTGCTGCGGTGTTACAGGCAGATAATACGACCCAATCAGCATTGAGCTTAAGATCGGCAGCTATCTGGGAAGCACGTAATAGGCCATCGTTATCTTCCGTAGATTGAGGTGGTGGAGTCAAGGCAATCGCAGGTTCTGCTTGGCCTAGTTGAAATTGTTGGATTTGGCCAGCTACCAGGGCATGAGTAGCAAATTGCACCACTCGATAGTCTTTTAATCTAGTCCTGCGTACTTGTGGAATAGAGGCTTGTTCTTGGAGAAAGATACTATTAGATCCAGCCCCTAGAGTTTTGGCATTAGCTCTTAATTCCTTAGCTGTATCTGGTAACGGGGATAGGATTGTGCTAAGTCTATTAGCTGGCATTACACCACTGTTAATATCACCTATTAATCTAATACCTCCAACACCACGATTAGCACTAGGATCACCCTCAAATTTAGGATCTCCAAAGCCAACAAAGGGTTGTGGTGCTGGTTGGCCTTTAGCAGCTAAAGTGCGTAATGCGCGTAAACTAGATACTGTAGGCAAGGTGACAGTGGCTAATGTGCGACTTAACCAGGCAACATTTTGATAGTCTTCAGGATTTCCAGTAGGCAATTTTGTAACTAATACGCTAAAGGGTAGGCTTTCTAAAGCTCCATCAGGGACTACAAACAAAGTCTTAATGTTGGCCAAGTGAGCTGTCTCTGGTCCTAAAATATCCTGATATAACGCATGGGCTACTGCTACTGGAAATGCTTGCCGTAAGCGATCATTTTTATCAGGATCAGGGCTAAGCTTATCTCGCAGTAAGTTTACTTGTTTAGCAATATCTTCTGCACTACGATCAATCTGTCGAAAACTAGCTTGATCAGAGGTAATTAGCCAGACAAAGGATTTTTCCTTCCCTAAAGCAAAACTAACCAAGCCTTCACCAGATTTTAGTAGTCTTTGGATTTGAGTTATAGATGTAGGCTTAGGAATAGTCAATTCTGCATATTCAGGAAATTCCTTAGCTAGACGCACAGTTAGTGCAGCTAGCTGGTCTTTCAGTTCCTTGGCCCGGCTACGGAGACGACTGATCAGTAACAGATTTTGTTCGGCAGATGGTTGGCTGAGCGCAGTAACTAAATCTTTATTGGTTTTCAACCAGGCACGTTGGGTATCTTCTTTGTCCCTAGCTAGTTCTGCTAAGGTACTGGTACCAGCGGCAAAACGAGCAGTCATTTGGCCTAAGGCATCACCTACCGAGCCATCATGCTGTAATTGGCTAACCTCAAAGCTTTCAGCAGTTGCTTCCTGTTGCTGTGACGAGCTGGCATCATGGCTATTGATACTTAGCAATTGCAGATGCAGATTGAATTTTTCTTTGAAAAACTCAAGTTCCTTATTATTGCCAGCAGTCGTACTTGTCTCCAGAAGGCGTTGACGTAATATTACGGTTGCCCTGCGAATATTAGCTAATGCTTGAGGGATTTTGCCTTGTTGTTGATAAAGTTTAGTGAATTGGTAAAAATTGTTGGCCATGCCTAAACTTTTGGAGCCGTAAATTTTTTCCAAGATCTTTTGTCTAAGTTTTAATAATTCTTCAGCTTTGGCATAGCGTTTTTGTTTGCGATACAGGGTAGCTAAATATTTAATATGTGTTGCGGCTAAGGAATGTTCTGGACCTAATGAAACTTTAACGATTCTATAGGCCTGTTTTAATAATGGCTCAGCTTCTGTATAACGTCCTTGATTAAGACGTATTATGCCTAATGTCATTATCGTATTGGCAACTGCTGGACTATTGGCACCATAAAGTCGTTTTCTAAGCTTTTGTGCTCGTTTGCTTAATTGTTCTGCTTCCTGATAACGCCTTTTTTGTGCTACATATATTTCTGCTAAGTCACTACTATTTTTAGCAATAATATGTGCTCCTGTATTACTAATCTCAGTTGTGACTATGTCTGCACCTGCACGAGGATAAAGACGCAGCCATTTTTCCCCAATAGCCAGTGCTCGCTTAAGCAATGCCTCTGCTTCACTGAACCTACCTTGATTGGCATAATTAGCTGCCAAATTATTAAGGCTACTAGCAATGTCGGAATGATCGGGAGCGAATATTTGTTCTCGAATTGCTAAGGCTCGTTGGTATAGCTGAACAGCTTTTTGGTAATCACCTTTTGCCTGGTAAAAATCTGCAAGATTATCCAGGGTATCAGCTACTGTAGGGTGATTTTTGCCCAATATTTTTTCCTGAATAGCCAATACTTGCTGATACATGTGTTTGGCCTCATCATAATGAGCAAAAAAATCATAAAAGGAGGCTAAATCGTCAAGGCTTTCAGCAAACGCTAAACTTTCTGTTCCTTGAACTTTGGCCCGCAAAGCTAGCACTTGTTTATACAAGGTTTCTGCATCTTGATAACGGAATTGATTCTTGTATATTTTTGCCAAAATTCCAATACAGTCTATGAACAGAGGATGTTCAGAGCCTAAGGCTTTTTTATTGAGTAGTAACCAACGCTGCAACAATGGTTCAGCTTCAGCAAAGCGGTTTTGCTGTAACAAAGTGAAAGCTTGTTGTAAGTTGGTTTCTGCTGCGACTAAATCTTGAGCAATTTGGTTTGTATCGACTGGTTTTAATAATGCAGGATCAGCAAAGATTGCTATTAACTGTCTACCATATATTCCACAATGTTGGGCTAATGCTTGTAAAGCATTGTGCAGATCGGTTTTCGCTTTTGTTACCTGCTTAAGGCTATTATTCGGTTTCGTAATGCTAGCTAGGCTACTTTGAAATAGTTTAAATTCATTGGGACAAAATAGGTTGATACTTGGCAATACTATTTGTAAATTCAATTTTTGCTTCTCATGCTGTATTACCCTAAGGTTTGCATCCAGCATAACTATCTGTCGTAATTTATTATAAAAATATTGCAGATTTGCAAAATATCCTCTAATAAACATGCTGGGGCTAGATGTTGCAGAAGCATGCTCTGGATGTTGGGGAGTGTTATTACTTGTTGACGGAACACTTGCTGACGTTTTGCCTGCAATTTCAGCCTCTATTCTTTTAGCACGCTGATAAAACTTATGATATTGAACATACCGACCAGTAGCTTGATACAACCGAGCTAACCACAAAAAGCTATTTTGTAAAAGAGATTGTTTTTTCTTATGGAATGCTGTACCAAGTTGCTTGCCTTTAGCTATTGCCTGCTGTAATAGCGTTTCAGCCTCCTGATAGCGGGCTTGCTTAATATAACTATCGGCTAGACAAGCTACATTGAAAGTATAATGGCTGATGTTGTGGCTATTTGGTTGTGCAATCTGTTCGTAGATTGTTAATGCTCGGTGACAGAGTGCTGCTGCCTCAGCATACCGGTTTTGTTTTGTATAAACATCTGCTAATTCATTGAGCGTATCCATCAGATCTGGATGATCAGAACCTAACGCTTGTTCTCTAATAGCCAAGGCTTCTTTAAACAATGTGGCAGCGTGTCGATAATTTAATTGCAAGAAATAATCTTTGGCACGATTTTCAATAATTTTTGCCAAAAGAATGGTTTCTTCTTGTAAAAATGCCGTAGCTGTTTTTGCATACCAAGCCCGTTCTTGTTTGACTACCGCTACTTGCCAACCGCGCTGAATAAACATATCAAAGTCTGCTAAAGGACCAGCTTGCAGTGCTTCCATACTCGGCAATAAATGAATAGATATTTTATATAGATCATGAGCCATTTTCTGCTTGCCTTGTAATAACAAGGCATGAGCAGAATTAATGATCCAATCCACATTAGCAGGAGCAAGTTGACGGGCCTTGAAGCTGGCAACTAAGGCTGCGGCAAAATCACCTTGCATTATTAGACAGTTACCCAATATACCCCAACCCTTATCAGATTTTGGAGCTAATTTGGTTACTTGCTTAGCATCCTCACAGGCTGTCTTATAACGCTTTTGCATCGTTAAAAACATACCTCTCAGTATGTAGTTTTGGGCATCATCAGGAAATTGTGTGATGGCAACGGTGAGCACTTGGATTGCCTGTTCCTTTTTTTCTGCTTGCCATAATACAACGGCTTGTTTCCGTAATTGCGCAGCAGTTTTAGTTACTGACCTAGATGTTTCTGCTGGGATTTCAGTTTGTGCTATTGGTTTAGGCTTTATATTTTTAGGTGGTGTAAATGCCTGGGTTGGTTGTGCTGGTGTAGATGCACTGGAACGATTCGCAAACTGTTCTTTAATTGAGGCACAGCCGTTTAGGGACAGTGCCATTATAATAGTGAGGATTATGGGGATAGCTAATTTTAGCTTAGATTTAATTAGGTTAAACATTGTAGTTTCTCTGTTATGGTATAAGCCAATTTTCTATTGTTAGTTCAGGTACACGAGAAAATTCTTTACTGTTGTCTGTAACTAAAATCAAATTTTGGCTACGTGCGTGGGCTACAATCAATAAATCATTTGGCCCAATTGGTGTTCCTTGCTGCTCTAAATAAATGCGAATCTGTGCATAATGATGATTAATGCCAGTTTCTGGTGATAATGATAATACAGCGATATTATCCAACAGCTCGTTAATTCTTTGCAATAACAATGGGGAATTCTTTTTTTGTGCCCCAAAACGCAATTCTGAAGCAACAATAATATTAGTACAAATTAGATCTTGACCACGTTGCCGAATAATTTGGGCAATTTTACCTCTAGGATATCGAATCAGATTAGATAAAATGTTGGTATCTAATAGACATTATTTGAAACCCTCTATCAGCTTAGCAAGCATCAAGCAATTATTAAGGTGTAGATTCCTGCTTTCGCAGGAATGACAGGTTTCGGATAATGTCTAATAAATAGTGCCATGATCTCATAATACAATATTATCTAATGGTAACAAATTAGTATCAACATCAGGAAAAACCTCATCTAAGTCAGTCCAACTTGTTAATAACGTTAGTAAATTAATGTCAGATATTGGTTCTACAATTAGTTTATTACCTTCTTTACGGATAATTGCTTCTTCGGTATCTAATTCAAATTCATGCGGGATGGATAATATTTGGTTATACCCATTACGAAATAAGCGAATATGTTTTTCAGGATACATAGATCTTTCCTAAAAATATCAGCACAAGTCATTTCCTTAAGTTAAAACTAAAAGCTCAAAAGTAATTTGCACTTTAAAAGATAAAAAAGTCAAATAAATTTTTTATTGAGGCATAAATAGATAATTTATAAATACTTTTTGAAGGTAAAAATATTTTTGTTTCAATTTAGTGTCTTTCAAAGTGTCAACTGACAAATGAAGGATGCCAGTTAATTTAGCTTTTTTAGATAAGCCTCAATTTGTTCTTTAGTCAAACCAGCAAGACGTTGTTCTGGTTGATATTGATTTAAAATTTCGTCCGGCTTATGATAACTTAAAATTTTCTCCAATGGAGCATATTTTAACACTGCATCCATTAATTCTTGGCCTAGTTTCATGACTCTATCTGGAGTCAATTCATCTACTTGTAATGTATGAGACATAAATATTCTCCTCAAACCATTTCGGTATATTTAAATTCTAGCAACAATTGCCCTGCATTAGTATAACGCAAACCATCTGCTAACCAACGCCGTTGCTCTTCCGTCCATTCTAAACTATCACGGCGCAACAATACAATATCAGCTTTCGGCGGGTCGGTTAATAACTGCAATTCACTTAACACTTGGACATTAAAATGTTCCAGAATAAGTGCTAGCAAGCGAGCCAATAATACATGCCAATTGGTGTTATTCATTAAATTATTTTTGGTCTAGCAAAGCCTTAAGACGGGTAATTTCTGCTAGTGCAGCTTCCTTTTTCACGTTGAGTTTTTTTCTGCCCTTTTATCGTTCCCACACAGAGCGTGGGAACGATAAATTATAGAGCAATTTTGTTATGGACGCGATGATGGGCCATTGAATGTAAGGCCATTCGCCATAATGGTTAAAAAATACTCAAGATTACGATATTTTTCTCCTTGTAATTTAAAGGGCTTGGCACGTACTTGAGCATTGCAGCCACTAAATCTGCGATGTAATGTTCCAAGATTACCCCATTTAGATCTATAGACTGGAAAGCTGGTAGCATGTCCAATAGCTGGGCTTAAGATATTACTACGCAATCTTCTACCAGCATTTTGGGCATGACAATTAGCACAAGAAAAATTTAATTGGCCACGCCGTTGCAGCCAGAATTGTTTGCCATCTTCATAAGCAGCTAGGGCTTTGGGAGAATTTGGCAGCGGAACCTTGATGGTTTGACCACGGGATGCAAAGGACATGTAAGCACTTATTTGCGCCAATTGGCCTTTGCCGTATTTTAAAGGTTTTTCGCCATTAGCGATTCGGCAATCGTTGATAGCAAGTTCCATAGTAACTACCATGTTACGTTTATTATCCCAGTAAGGATAATTTTTGCGTTGTGCTGGGCCTTCTGGAAAACAGCTAGTATAGGTTTTGCCATTGGCAAATGGGGTTTCCCATAGTTCTTTGCCAATATCTACTAATAGTTCGTAGGGTGGAAATTCTTCAATGGCTTCCCAATTTTCGCGTCCTATTTTGTCAATAGCATAAGAACCATTGATAAATTCGCTTTTGGGGACATTGGGAAAACGGTTGAAGAAATATTGTTGGAATTTTGCGGTATCTTCTTGTGGCCCTGCTATACCTATTAAAGATATAAGGAATAGAGCAAAGCTGATTGTACCAGCTAAAATACTTATGCTTTTGTTCATGATAGGTATTTCTGCAATGATTATGTAGTAATCTTTAACTATATAAGTTACTATAATTAATTATAATAATTATTTGCTGTGAATAAAGGCAGTAATTTGATCAATCTCTGATTCAGTTACAATTCTATACCGCCCAAAAGGTGGCATAGAAGTATTGGGATTTATGACTGTTGCATCCCAAATCTGCGCACGTAATCTCGCAATATCAGGATAACGCAGTTTCATTTTGAATAATGGAGGTCCTATATTACCTGGGGATTCGCCACCTGGAATCTGGTGACAAGCTAGGCAGTTGCCTTTTTGTCTATCAAAGGCTAGTTTTTGGCCTGCACTAATCATTGCTGCATTGGTTTCATTGGAATTTGTTGTAGCTGATGTTGCAGGTAGGATACTGCAATATAATAAGGCTAATCCTAAAATGATAGGATTCCCTATAGATCCTATTGATCTTATAGAACCTATTGATAATATTTGATTTTGGAGCATCATTATGCACTATCTCAAGGTGATTAATAATTATCCAATAGTTCATTGTATTAATAGCTTTGTAATGCTTACAACTATAAGCTATGGATAATTATATTAATTTAAGATAATTGTATCATTGATAGTTAGAAAAGATAGGTAGAGACTAGTTATATTACTAAAATTATACTACAGTGGCTGTTTTAGAGTCGGTATTACCCTTATTATCCGTCCAAGTTAGCCGAATTTGATCGCCTTTCTTCCCACCCTTTACATTAAAACTCAGGTATGGATTTTTGGAGATGCCAACCCCCCAATTAGCAGTCATGACTACATTGCCATTAAGTTCAGCCACCAATTCTTGAATAAAATGCGCTGGTATCAGTTCACCTGTAGTTTTGTCTTTGCGTAATCCAGTTTCCATTGGATGGTTTATAAGGCTTCTAACCTGTGCTAGGCCAGATTTTTCTTTAGCCCGAATCTTGATAGTACTTCTGGTTGCCATTATGGGTATGCCTCATTATTAGTAATAATTTGCGATTTTTAGATTGCAACTTAAGGTAAATTTAATTTAAATTTTAGGTTAAATTTAAATTTTAAATTTAACCGCCACAACCACCTATTGTAACTTTAACGGTCTTGCGAGCACTATACAGTTTATCGCCTACCTTAACCACAGCAACCACATCACCGGTCTTGTTGAGCTTAATGCGAGTTGACACCATAGGCGGTACGCTGTCTGTTAAACGAAAATCAGCAGCTAAAGGGCGTGGATTAACAGAGGCAAATAAGGCGATTTGGGTAACGCCTGACATAGTAGATTTGATCGTAACTGGTACCACTGCACCGTTTTCGGCGATTTCTGGAATTTTAATCTTTACCGAAGGGTCATCGACTGTAACTTCTATTCCATGCAGTTCTTTAAGTACGGATGGGATGTCTTTAGCCTCAAATCCTTCTTTAGGCCATGCTGCAAGTACAGCTTGAGGTGCTAGTAGACCAAACGCCCAAGCCGCACCAACTGTGCTTGTAGTTAGTGATTTTTCTAAAAAATTTCTGCGATTAATATCTGTCATAGTAGTATTACTCATAAAAAATTTCCTAATATAATTCAGATTATAAATAATTAAAATTACCTGATCTTAAATTATACTAAAAACTTAAAAGAAGTTGTAACTTATGATAATATAAACTGGTTGTAACAGCTTTGTGAATACAATATACAATTAAATGATAAAAATCAATTCAGCTTGCATTTAAAATATTTTCAAAATATTGTAGATAATTGGATAGTGGCATCCTTCATTTTTCTTCAAAAGTACTTTACACTAATCGTTTCTAGGCAGAACGTGGGAACGAAAAAATATAATTATGATGTTATGAACAAACATCAGGCTGAACCAGTGCCGAAACCGGTAGAATCAGGAATTATCCCTTGAGGATAGGATAATGGCGTTTAGTGATTACAAACATATCGAACAAGTACAAACAAAATTTAATATCACTTATAACGAAGACAATTTTATAACCCAACAAGAATATGAAATCCCCGCTACATTTTTACAGGAATTTACCTTTAATCAAAAATATCTTGCCCCTTACATATCTGAAAGTTCACGAACCGAAGCAATAATATTTCCCATTATCCGAGAAGTATATAAAAGATACTCAGAAAAATATGCACTCTGGATTCGCAAAGCTATGAATTATGACGATGACCTTCGTGGAATTCCTGATTATATCATAGCGGCACGATCTCCTCTTGGTAAAACTGTATTAACTATGCCAGTATTGATCGTTGTGGAAGCAAAGCGTAATGATTTTGATGAAGGTTGGGGGCAATGTCTGGCTGAACTAGTAGCAGCCCAAAAATTAAACGCCAATGAATCTATGCAAATCTATGGTATCGTCACTGATGGTAAACGTTGGGAATTTGGTAAATTGTGTCATAATCAATTTACCCAAAATATTTCTGGCTATTCTGTAGATCAACTACCTCAGCTATTTGGCGTGTTACAACAATTATTTGATTTTACTGAAAAGCACAATTTTTAATTGTAACTTATTCATTCGTAATTTCTCAATAAATCATGGTATCTGATGACGGGTTGCACCCGCCCTACAGTATCATAGGTCGGGTTATCAATGTGGTATGGTACGCAATGCGTATCCTACTGTGGTGCCGGAACTTGGCCTTGATAGAATGGTGTAAAGCATGCTCCTATTACTGGCCCTATAATAGTGCCTACTACAGATTTTACTGGATTCAGGACGCTGTTTATAACGACACCAGTTTGGCTTACCTGAGGATCACGTCCCGTACCACCAATAGTTTCCATATATTTAGCACAGCCTTTAGAATCCACTGTAGCAATCTGTAACGCGGCGGGTCCTTGATCTCGTAAATCTAAAGTACCAGAGACTGCAAGACGATGATTAGCAGTAGTAAGAGCTACATCTTGAGCCTTTACAACACCAGATTTGATCTTTAACTCTGTATGCATAATAGGCATGCGACTTTGACCTTGTTCGATAAGGCTGCCTAACAAGACTGAATATTGAGTACCTTTAGTCAGTAAAATACCAGCAGGTCCCAATAGCATATAGGCTCCAAGATCTAAAAATCCTATGCCTCGTGAATCTTCCAGATGAGTTAAGATTGCATCTACATCTATACTTTGCATTTGCAAATCATAACCTTTAATTTTTATATTACCATTAAGATTATCTAGTGCTTGACTGATCTCAAATCCGTGGCTTGCCAAAGCCAAATCCACAGATAACGCGCCTTGTATAAAGTCTGGCTTTCCAAACATAGTCAACAAAGGATTCAAGCTTAGATTTGGACTATTGATCTTTAGATACCAAGGAGCTTGAGTTTCAGTAAACCGTAAATCTCCTATACCTGTAAGTTTAGAACCAGCTATACTGGCTTCTAATTGCTGCATAAGCAAAGAGTCATTTTGGATTTTAAGTACTAGATTAATAGAATCAATAACCGCATTTTTATGGCTTAGTTTTAATATCGAAAATTTAAATAAAGGCTGTGCTGGGATAATTTGAAGTAATAGTTGTGGTAATTTTAAGGTTATGGGTTCTCCATCTTTTATTAAAGGCAAATCCTGAACATCGAGATTACTAGATACTAGATTATAATCACCGTCTGGAGTAACTAATGTTATATCCGTAGTCTTTAACGCTAATTGTTCTAGTAAAATACTTTGGGGCCAAGTTTGGGTAGGTTGTAAATTGCTTAAAGTAATATACATATTACCTTGAAGATTAAAAGCCGCCGCTCCTATACTACTGTTTTGTGGGAATAAGATTCCAACAACCCCTTGCCGTATCAGTAAATTAAAAATACCTGGTTGTAATTTTAAGTCTATAGAATAATTTGCAATATTTATGGTGTCATAAAAGCCTGCCTTGCCAGTTATGGTAGTACGCTGAATGGGGGCTGCTTTTTGAGGTTTTGCAGTACCAGCTAGCCAAGTCCATAACGAAGCTCCACGCACTAAAAGAGGCAATCCATCGCTATCAATGTGAAGTTTTTGTAATCCTATTGATCCGTTAGTTGTTACAATATTAGCTTCCTTTGCCTTTAGAGTAAGTGGGGCGATACGTATATCATCTACGCCTTTCCATAGGGTGCGTACTAGTTCGTCCGGGGTTTCGTCAAAATTAATATGGATTTTGCCTTTAGCAATTACTTGTGGAGAAATAATGCCGGTGTTTGTTTTGTTAGGTAGTTTGAGATTTGATATAAGTTTTAAAATAAGAATCTTGCCATAATTATTAATAAAGTCTACAGTAATATTTTGCATTCCTAAGACTTGACCAAATGTGATGCTGGCGATTTTTGCAGTCCCTTGTTGTTGGCTCCATAAGGTACCAATTGGCATACCTAACATGAGCCAACCATTTTTTGCTATAGGGACGGTTGAGATATCTAAGGTTAGGTCTTTGATTTGGGTTTCCATCTCTGATTCTGCATCATGAACATGGCAATCTTTTACCGTAAGATGTACTGCATCAGCATTCATGGTTAATGGGATAGGTAGAGGTGGGGATACCACCGGGCGTAATTCAATATCACTGTTACGTACCGCAATCTGCATATCATTAAGTGAGATTTGGTAGTCAAATAGTTTTTTTAAATTTACGGAAGTCCGTAAATATTCGATATCTACAAATTGTCTATTTAGGTCTGTCACTAGCAGATCTTTAATGATTAATTGGAAGCCATCTGCGGTAATATGGTGTTCTAAATTGCCATTGAAGCTAAGTTGCCAACCAGTATATTTGGCTACTATGTTAGCGATTGGAGTTTTGTAGTTGTTTAAGTCTAAATTCCAAAGCCACCAAATCCCGCCATTGATGATTAATAGCATGAAAATTAGTGATGTAATTGCAATTTGGGTTATTATGATTTTTACTTTCATTATCTTTTGTCAATAAAATTAGAGCACACATATTTTGCAAATGGAAAAGCACCAGTCCATGCTGGAGAAATAGCATTAAGAATATGTGTTGATGTTGTACCCTGTTCAACCAAAAAATCCATCACCAAATTACCTGTTTGCCTGTTTAACATTTGAGCATGAATCCCAACTGTGGGGACTGGTTCAGTCTGATGTTTGAATATAACATTATAATTATATTACATTATTTCTGTAATAGTTGTAAGGTCTCGCAATAGAAAATTTATAAGCAAATTTTTCAAATTGACACTATCACACTATCTAGGACAAAATTTTGAGACGATTTTAAAGGATAGCATAATAAAAATTGTTTTTAAATAACATAATGTTAGTTGATGAATTAGACTGAACCAGTGCCAATCGTTTCCATGTAGAGACAAGGCAATGCATTGTCTCTACACGACATATTTATTAAATGCTATTTCTTAAATCAAAAGCTATGATGAGGTGCGGTATAAAATTTAAAATTATGCTTATGCTATAGTGATTATAATAATAGATAGACTATATATTGTATAAACTTACTAGATAAACTTAAAACAGGAGATAAAATGTTCAAAATACTCCCTATCCCCAAGATTAGGCGTATCTCACCCCTAATCCTAAGTGGGACCATTAGTATCTTAGCAGGTTGCAATAGCAATCCGCCGCAGCAAACCTCTATAGATACACACAACAATGCTAGTTATACCCAAGCCCCAATGGTAACTGTGGCAGATCCGCAACGTGGGGTTGAGCCTTATATCAGTCCACGAAATGGTAGCAGCATCCAAAGTCGTCGTCGTGCCCTGGTTATAGGCAATTCAACCTATAATAAAATGCCCCAGTGGAAACCCCTGCCTAATCCAGTCAATGATGCCACAGATATGGCTACAGCATTAACTAAATTAGGTTTTCAAGTTACAACTTTACGCAATGCTACTCTTACCGTTATGGACAATGAGATCCATAGGTTTGGTCTAGATACGCAGCCTACAGACATCGTGCTATTTTATTATGCTGGTCATGGGATGCAGGTGAAAGGTGAGAATTTCCTATTGCCAATAGATGCAAATTTTGAGCGTGAAGATCAGATCGAGCGCACTACTATTAAAGCCAGTGTTATCCTAAGCAAGATAGGACGTGCCACCACTAAGATCGTATTTTTAGATGCTTGTAGGTTTAATCCTTTTGCGGATAGAGGGGTAAGGGCTGGTACGTTTCGCGGTGGTTTAGCAAAGATGAAAACTTCCGATGGTACTCTATTGGTATATTCTACTGCTCCAGATAAGTTCGCTGCTGATTCGGTAGTAGGTAGCCGCAATAGTCCGTTTACCCAAAGCCTCTTAAGGCATATAGGCACTCCAGGAGTGGATGCGCAAATTATGCTACGTAAGGTTAGGGTGGATGTAAAGCGTATGACTCGTGGTTCGCAAACTCCTTGGGAGGCTTCTTCATTGGAGGGATCATTTTATTTTGTTCCAGTTAATAGCACTGTGGTTTCTAATACTCCAGCCGCTAAAGATCCTGAAGTTGCAAGGTTAAAAGCGCAATTGGCCAAAGAGAAAGCGCAAAAAGAAGCTACAGCTCGTAGATTAGCTGAGGAAAAAAGACAACGTGAAGCTGCAGAACTCCAAGCTCAGAGAGTTAAAGCTGAGGCGGATCGTAAGTTAGCTGCTGAAAAACGTCAACGTGAGGAGGCGGAACGCAAAGCACAATTAGCCAGGCAAGCCGCAGAACGTGCCCGTCAGCAACAAGTAGTGCAACCTCCTCCTCCACCCCGTAGATCTTTTGAACCTGCGATGGTCTCTATCCCAGCTGGTAGTTTTAAAATGGGGGATATTCAGGGTGGTGGTGATTCTGATGAAAATCCTGTGCACGAGGTCTATATCAAGGCTTTTAAGATAAGCAAGCATGAGATCACTGTAGGGCAATATATGGCTTGTGTACGGGATGGTGGGTGTAAGCCTCCAGAGTGGCAAGAGAAAGGTAGTAAGTATAATGCTAAGACTGGATCTGATGATCATTATAGAAAGTTAGGCAGTGCTTTGACTAATAGTAATCATCCTATTGTAGGAGTGAGTTGGAATGATGGCGTGGATTATGCTAAATGGTTAAGTCGGAAGACTGGCAAAAAATATCGTTTACCCACAGAGGCCGAGTGGGAATACGTGGCCCGTGCTGGTACTTCTACCAAGTATTGGTGGGGCAATGAGATTGGCCATAATCGGGCTAATTGTCGTGGTGATTATTGTGGTGATTCATACCAATATACTTCTCCAGTAGGTTCTTTTGCTGCTAATCCTTGGGGTGTTTATGATACCGCAGGCAACGTACGGGAATGGACTTGCTCACAGTATACATCTTCTTATGATGGCTCTGAGATGAAGTGCTTACTTTCTGGTGCCTCGGCCCGCGTCTTTCGTGGTGGTTCCTGGAGCAACAACGCAGTCCTCGTACGTGCTGCTAGCCGGCTCTGGAACGAGCCTGGTTCCCAGAGCTTCAACGTGGGCTTTCGCGCCTGTGAGGTCCAGGTAAAGTAAAAGTCAAGCCAGGCAATAGCAGCAACGAGCAAGCCGAGAAATTTTTTTAAGAGGCGAGTGGGCGAGCCTCGAAAAAAATTTCAAGGCTTGTGAGTGCTGCTATTAAAGGTGCGGTTGCTCGCGATTTTTTTTGTATACATCTATATTAGAAAATTCTAATATAATAATATTTTAAAACCATGATTCACTAGATTTTCTTGATTACCAAGATTTACTAATCAAGGCAATCTAGTTTATTGTTCCCACGTTCTGCGTGGGAACGCATCCTAAACGCTCCTGCGTTCCCCAAATTAGCACGTAGGATGGGTAGAGCCAAAGCGAAACCCATCAATCCAAAGAAAATAGCAATTTTACAACAATGGTTTTAAAAACACGTTATTTTCTATAATTTTTATCTACATGATGGGTTTCGCTTTCCTATGAGCTTGGCTTACCGCCTATCACTTGGCTTATCCAGTTTTTTTGATTTGATAAATTTGTAGGGCGGGAGAGCGAAGCGATCCCGCCTTCTATATAAATTTACTACTTTGAAATAATGTCTAAATTGGGTAGAAAATAGCAATGTAAAAAATTGTGATCTTTATCAAAAAAGGCGGGATCGCTTCGCTCTCCCGCCCT
>LFCU01000103.1 GCA_001044195.1 Candidatus Achromatium palustre | reverse complement strand
AACGTCAACAAGCTCAAGAGGCTGCCAAACGTCAACAAGCTCAAGAGGCTGCCAAGCGTCAACAAGCTCAAGAGGCTGCCAAGCGTCAACAAGCTCAAGAGGCTGCCAAGCGTCAACAAGCTCAAGAGGCTGCCAAACGTCAACAAGCCCAAGAAGCTGCTATCGCTGCACAAAAACAACATACTAAACCAACAACTGAATACCATACTACTGAAAAAAATAGCAAAACTTATAAACCAAAAATGATCACCATTCCAGCAGGTAGCTTTCGTATGGGAGATATCCAAGGCAATGGCAATAGCGACGAAAAACCCGTCCACAAAATACATATAAAAACTTTTAAAATATCCAAACACGAAATTACCCGTGGCCAATTTCGCGCCTTTGTAAATGCTACTCAATATAAAACTGAAGCTGAACAAAACAATGGCTGCTATATTTGGACTGGCTCTAACTGGCAACAAAACAAACAATTTAATTGGCGTAACGTAGGCTTTAGCCAAAATGATCACCACCCGGTAGTCTGCGTATCCTGGAATGACGCAATGGCTTATCTAAAATGGATAACTCAAAAAACAAAAACCAAATATCGCTTACCTACCGAGGCCGAATGGGAATATGCAGCAAGAGCTGGTACATCCACTAAATATTGGTGGGGCAATGAGATTGGACACAATAAAGCCAATTGCTATGACTGTGGAAGCAAATGGGACAATAAACAAACAGCACCAGTAGGTGCCTTTGCAGCTAATCCATGGGGACTTTATGATACTATAGGCAATGTATGGGAATGGACCTGTTCTGAATACCAAGCACCTTATGCTGGTAAAGAACAACAATGTGTAGTTGATACCAGCTCAGTTCACGTCATCCGTAGTGGCTCCTGGCTGTTCAACGCTGCCAACGTACGTATTGCACGTCGCTTTAGATATAGACCTACTTATTGTAACAACGAAGTTGGTTTTCGGATTGTACAAAGTCAGTAATGTTTCAATAACACATAGCAATTTTTCTGATTCTACCGCTTTCTATGGATATATAATTAATTGATAATATTTGTAATTAGAATATTATTATCTACAAAAATCGGTAGCATCAGACATTTAGCCAAACTATATTATTAATTAAATGTAAAAAGACCTATGAGTATGTACTAGCTCACTATTACAATGTCATAATACGTCTTTTTTCAGAGATTTCGGCAGGTGGACTGGTAGAACCCCATAATCGCTCTAACTGATAATAATCACGGACTTGAGGCAACATAACATGGACTACGATATCATTAAGATCGATTAAAGCCCATTCACCCCCTTGTATTCCTTCAAAGCCCAAAGGATAAAAACCTGATTCTTTAGCTCGTACTATAATAAGTTCAGCAATTGCTTTGACGTGGGTATCAGAAGTACCACTAGCAATAACCAACATATCGGTGATAGTGGTTTTTCCTCTGACATCAATGATCTTTAGATCTCTAGCTTTGATGTCTGCAAGAGCATCTGTAACAACTGTTTTTAGAGCTTGTAAACGCATTCGTAAATTATATTTGCAATGTTTCTTTGTTGATAGTTGTATCCACTGTAACCATTTTATACTATAAATAATTATGAAATAATTGAATCATTCTCACGCTCCATGTAGAACGCATCCTGAATACTATGCATCCTATTTATAGCAGCTTGAGTTGGGTTACCATGTGTTGGCAACCCAACCTACAACTTAATAGATATTATCCAAAACCCTCTACCATCCTAGCAAACATAAGATGATTGTTAAGATATAGATTACTGCTTTCGCAGGAATGAGTGGTTTCGAATAATGTCTAAGATTAATCAGCAGGCATTGGATGCAATTTAGCATATATATACTTGGCTAAATTGGGACCAATACCAGCTACTTTAGCTATATCGGCCTCTCCAGCACGGGTTAAATTTTTAAAACCTCCAAACTGATTTAACAGACGTTGTCGTCGCTTTGGACCAATACCAGGGATCTCTTCTACTAATGAGGTACGTCTAGCCTTAGCTCGATGTCGCCTATGTCCAGTTATCGCAAAGCGATGTGCTTCATCACGAATTTGCTGAATTAGATGTAATGCTGACGAATGTTCTGGCAAAATTATCGATTGTTCTTGATCTTTAAGCCATAATTGTTCTAGTCCAGGTTTACGTCCTGGGCCTTTGGCTATCCCTATTATTGTGGAGACTTCGATATTTAACTCTGCTAAAACCTCCACAGCTTGGGTTAATTGGCCCCGCCCACCATCAATAAATAAGATATCTGGTATGGGAAATTCTTGATTGGCAATACGTTTATAGCGGCGAGTAAGAGCTTGTCTTAAGGCAGCATAATCGTCTCCGTATGTAATAGAATTAATATTGAAACGTCTATAATCTGAATATTTAGGTCCAGTTGAATCGAATACAACACAGGATGCCACCGGAGATTCACCGCTGGTATGGCTAATATCAAAACATTCTAAACGTTGCGGCACTGTTGCCAATTTTAAGGCATCCTGTAGGGCTATGAGTTGTTTTGCTATATCAGTATAGCCTGTAGTTTTAGATAGTAAGGCTAATTGAGCATTACTAATAGCTAATTGTAGCCAGCGAGCACGATCTCCACGTACTTGATCACGAATAGCTATTTTGCGGCCAGATTGAGTGCTAAATCCAGTTTCTAAGACAGCTCCATCGGTTGGATAATGGGTGACCAAAAGTTCTGTTGGTATGGGCCGTCCTAGATAATGTTGTGCTAGAAATGCGGCCATGATATTTTCTGGAGTTTCGTCTAATTTGGTTTGGGCTGGAATTTTAGGAAAAAATGCTTGATTGCCTAAAATACGCCCGTTACGTACACTAAATACTTGTATACAAGCCTTATGGTCTTGTATGGCTAATGCGACAATATCCAAATCCCCAGATTCGCTATCTATAGATTGGCGTTCTTGAATGCGGTTTAGGGTAGCTATTTGATCTCGGAGGCGAGCGGCTTCTTCAAAGGCTAATTGGCCAGCAGCGGTTTCCATGCGCTGTACTAGAGTATCTATAATTTGGGTGGCTTTGCCTTCTAGAAATAAGATTGTGTTGTTTACTTCTTGGGCATAAATTTCTGGTGTAACTAAGCCAACACATGGGGCACTACATCGTTTGAGTTGGTATTGCAAACAAGGACGAGATCGAGAGCGATACCAGGCATCTTCACATTGGCGTATTGGAAAGATGCGTTGTAAGGAATTTAGCGTTGCGCGAACTGCTTTGGCACTTGGGTAGGGGCCAAAGTAACGTCCTTGTTTAGTTGTGTGCCTACGAGTCATTGCAAGGCGTGGGAATTTATCTTGAGTGGTTAAATATATGTAGGGATAACTTTTGTCGTCTCTTAATAGTACGTTATAGCGTGGTTGGAGTGTCTTAATAAGGTTGTTTTCTAATAGCAGAGCCTCCGTCTCGGTATTAGTTATAGTTACTTCAATAGTAGCTATTTGCGCTACCATACGTTGTAGTTTGGGGGAAAGTCCAGAATGGAAATATTGGCTGATGCGTTGCTTAAGGTTGCGAGCTTTACCTACATATAGTGCTTTGTTTTGTGCATCCAGCATTCGGTACACCCCAGGATGCTGGGTAAGATTTTTTAGAAATTGTTGGTAATTAAATGGGGTTTTTATTTCTGAATCAGGTGAGGTCATTATAGAGGAGATGAATGGAGCAAGGAAATTTTTAAGATTCGCCTTATCTTAAAAAGAACTAAAAGCAGGAATGATCTCAATTAAATATTATTCAGAATTTCAATATTCTTAAAATAGTCCTTATTTAGTATCTACTAGTATCTATTAGTATCTATACATATAGATAAGATATAATTTTAAGTAGTCCTTAATCGGACTGAAAGGAAAGTTTTGGATAATGTCTAAAATTATTGGCGGAGAGAGAGGGATTCGAACCCTCGGTGAAGGTTTTAGCTTCACTCTCCCTTAGCAGGGGAGTGCCTTAAGCCTCTCGGCCATCTCTCCTAAAATATAAAAATTTGAACAAATTTATGTATACCAAGATTATATACCAATTCACCAAAAAAGTCAAACATTTTTTGTATCTTATTTCAAAGATATTTTAAAAGATATTTTAATCTCCCTATGCTAGGCTAATAGATATATAATTAGGTATATAAATAGATATATAAATGATTACAGAAATATTTACATCGTGTCAACACATTTTTCTTTTATCGTTTCCACGCAGAGCGTGGGAATGGTCACAAAGTTTAATAACCTCACCACCAAACTGTGTCGTAAACCATTAATCTACGGTATAAGGAAACTTAGTATTTTAAAAAAGCGATAGGTGGTGAGGAGTATGGAAATATTTATAGCTTGTCAACACATTTTTATAACTATAAAATCTTTATTTAAGATATAGTGGTAAATTCTATCCCTTGATTCATAGGATCGTTGATATTTTCTCGTTTGATGCGCTCGTATATCTCTTCTCTATGTACTGTGATATCGCGTGGTGCATTTACTCCAATGCGTACTTGATTACCTTTTACTCCTAAGACTGTTACTGTGACTTCATCGCCTATCATAAGCGTTTCGCCAACTCTTCTAGTCAATATTAACATAATGTATCTCCCTGTTCCCTATCCAAATATGCGACTTTAGCATCATTAATTAAACAAGTATTTTGTTCTGATTGATGATCACTGTATCTTTAAAGATATTGTAACAGATCTTTTCCTTAAGCTAAATCCCCAATTTGAATTAATTTCTGATTCTCCCAATTTTTGTGGAGAATATTCTTCTACTTTGTCACATTAAAACTTAACTTATTAATTCTACTTTGTCACATTGTGATCGTTTCCACGCTCCACGTGGGAACAATATAAGCTGCGTTTTGTAATCTGACAAAGTAGAATTAATAAATAGCTTTATAACCCATGTCAAGTAAAAAGAAACCTCAAAGTCATGGGATGTGGTGGATTACCGAGACTAAGCTCGGTACGAAGAAACGCCATAGGCTATGCTACACAAAATGGTGTCTGCGCTGGATAGAGCGCAGGGTGCATGAGTAGCGCACCATACAATCTTTATTCAAAACAACTTGCTACATAATCCCAATCTACAATTTTCCAGATAGATTCTAGGTATTTTGGTCTAGCATTACGATAGTCAATATAGTAAGCATGTTCCCAAACATCGACCGTGAATAAGGGCTTTTTGCTCTGTGTTAAGGGATTTGCTGCATTAGATGTATTGATAATCTCTAAACTACCATCAGGATTTTTGACAAGCCATGTCCATCCTGAACCAAAGTTAGTTGCGGCTGATTTAGAAAATTGTGCTTTAAATTCATCTATAGAGCCAAAAGTTTTAGTAATTGCCTCAGCTAAGGGTCCACTTGGTGTACCACTAGAATTTGGAGTTAGGCAGTGCCAATAAAAACTATGGTTCCATACTTGGGCTGCATTGTTAAAGATACCACCAGAGGCTTTTAGTACCATGTCTTCTAGGGACATAGTTTCAAATTCTGTCCCGATAATTAGATTATTAAGGTTGGTTACATAAGTTTGGTGATGTTTGCCGTAATGATATTCAATAGTTTCGGCTGAAATTGTTGGTGCTAGGGCTGATTTGTTGTATGGAAGTGGCGGTAATACATGCTTCATTATTGATAATATTCCTTAAAATATAACAATTTACGGGAGGTAAGATTTATGTGGAGTCTTTGCTTTATACGATTTGCAATGTGAAGTTTTTGATAATTAGTGCTATCTTAAGGAATGTGGTTTTGGATGTTTTTGTGTCTTATCTTAAAGATTGATATGAAAGGTATTTTATAATAGTGTGTGGGTATGATAGAAGCCTACTTAACCTTAATAGATAGGTGATAAGAAATCTAACCTACGTTTGAAGCTGACGATCGGAATCGAACCGATGACCTGCTGATTACAAATCAGCTGCTCTGCCAAACTGAGCTACGCCAGCAAAATATGTTTAATATATAATATATGCCTATTGCCTAAAATACAATAGGCATATATTAAAAATTATAGAATTATTAATAATACTTTATACTACTTTATACTACTTTGTCACATTGTATCAACATGTAGATACATATCAATATTTTTATTGCACTATATATTATAGTATGCCCATAATGTCAATAGTTCTTAAATATTTTTATGTACCATCATCGGAAATACTAGACATTAATTCTACTTTGTTAAATTGAGAACCCAACATCTTACAGTAATGTTGGGTTGCCAAACGGACAGCACCCCAACCCATCCTATAATGTTATACCTTTTTTCCACAACAATGTTTATATTTTTTTCCAGAACCACATGGACAAGGCTCATTACGACCTATCTTACGTTCTTGGCGGACAAAAGGTTTAGCTGGAACCTTAGACTTTGTTGTTAGCTCTGGATCTGCATTTGGCTCCATCTCCATGCCAGTATCTACATCGTTAAACCCCGTAAATTCTACATGCTGAAACTCAAAATTTTGCGGATCTGGATAATGAGCTTCTTCAAGTGTATTATCCACTAGCTGAATTTGTGCAGTAGAAAGAATTTGAATCACCTCATATTTTATGGATTCTAACATCTCAGTAAACATCTCAAAGGCTTCACGCTTGTATTCCTGCTTGGGATCCTTTTGCGCATAGCCACGTAGATGTATACCTTGGCGTAAATAATCCATCGCTGCTAGATGCTCTTTCCAATGTACATCTAGCACTTGCAACATAACCCCTTTTTCAAAATTGCGTATTTCTGGGCCTACTTGCGCTTCTTTTTCAGCATAGCTAGCATCTATAGTGTCTAAGATACGTAGACGTAAGGTCGATTCGTATAAGCTATGATCTTGTGCTAACCAATCTTGTAATGGATAGTCCGTTCCTGTAAGTTGACGAAGACTAGCTTCTAGCCCTGGTAAATCCCATTCTTCTTCAAGGCTATCAGATCTAATATGCTGATCAATTATGTCATTTACAACATCATACCGTATAGTTTGGATAGTTTCCGAAATGTCATCTACATCCATCAATTCATTACGTTGCTGATAGACTACTTTACGTTGATCATTGGCTATATCATCAAACTCTAGGATTTGTTTCCGAATATCAAAATTATGGCCTTCAACTTTACGCTGCGCATTTTCTATAGACTTACTTACTAATCGATGCTCTATGGATTCACCAGGTTCCATACCTAGTTTTTGCATGATACCTGCGACCTTGTCAGAGGCAAAGATGCGCATCAGATTATCTTCTAAAGATAGATAGAAGCGTGATGATCCTGGGTCGCCTTGGCGACCGGAACGTCCGCGTAATTGATTATCAATACGTCGCGATTCGTGGCGTTCAGTGCCAATGACATGAAGACCGCCAGCTTCAATAACCTGCCGATTGCGTTGCTGCCAGCCTAATTTATGATTTTCAATCGCCTTAGCACCAGTAGATGGTTTTAAATCTGCTAACTCCGATTCTAGGTTTCCGCCTAGTACAATGTCAGTACCACGTCCGGCCATGTTGGTAGCAATTGTAACAGCACCAGGACGTCCCGCTTCAGCAATAATCTTAGCTTCTTTTTCATGCTGTTTGGCATTTAAGACTTGATGAGCAATCTTGGCCTTCTTGAGCATCGCTGCAACTTTTTCTGATACTTCAATAGAGGCCGTACCGACTAAAGTAGGTTGGCCACGTTTCACACAATCTTTAATATCTTCTATGATGGCTTGGAATTTTTCAGCTTGACTTAGATAGATTACGTCTCCCATATCGTTACGAATCATAGGTTGATTGGTGGGTATTACTACGACTTCTAGTTTATAAATATCTTGGAATTCATAAGCTTCAGTATCAGCAGTACCAGTCATCCCAGCTAGTTTTGGATAAAGACGAAATAGGTTTTGAAATGTTATGGAGGCTAAAGTTTGGTTTTCATTTTGGATCAGTACGCCTTCTTTGGCTTCAATGGCTTGGTGTAGCCCTTCAGACCAACGTCTTCCTGGCATAGTACGTCCAGTAAATTCATCAACAATAATAATTTCATTGTTTTTCACTATATAGTCAACATCGCGCTGAAATAGTACATGTGCACGTAAAGCAGCGTATACATGGTGCATGAGCATGATATTACTGGGAGCATATAGGCTTTCTGTCTCTTTCAACAGTCCCATATTAATCAGCCTATTCTCTACTTTTTCATGCCCTGCATCACTTAGGAATACTTGGCGATTCTTTTCATCTACAGAATAATCACCTGGTCCCCAATCATCACGTCCTTCTTCATCTTTTATGGGAGCTTGGCGCGTAAGTTCTGGTGGGATGACATCAATGCGTTTGTATAATTCTGAAGAATCTTCAGTTGGGCCAGATATGATTAATGGTGTTCTAGCTTCATCAATAAGAATAGAGTCCACTTCGTCTACTACAGCGTAGAAAAAAGGTCTTTGGACACGTTGTTCTGCATTGAATGCCATATTGTCACGCAGATAGTCAAAGCCAAACTCATTATTAGTACCATAAGTTAAGGAAGCAGCATAAGCAGCTTTGCGCTTTACAGGTCGTAAGGCAGGATATCCACCTTTACCACCAGGATAATCAGGATCATAGATATAGGAGGCATCATCTGGGCCTAGGTTTCCTGATGAGTTAATAACTCCAACGCTTAATCCAAGAAAGTGATATATCTTACCCATCCATACAGCATCCCGTCGTGCTAAATAGTCATTTACTGTAACTAGATGGGCACCTTTGCCTGAGAGGGCGTTGAGATAAATAGCTAAGGTTGCAACCAAAGTTTTGCCTTCACCAGTGCGCATCTCAGCAATTTGGCCATTATGTAAGACTATTCCGCCAATTAGTTGTACATCAAAATGGCGCATTCCTAGGACACGTTTGGATGCTTCGCGTACTACAGCAAAGGCTTTGGGCAGTATTTCTTCATGTGGGACGCTTGCGTTTATTTGGGTACGAAATACGTCAGTTTGGGCACGTAATTCTGTATCTGTTAGTGCCTGTATAGAGGCTTCTAACTCATTAATAACTGTAACAGTTTTTCTGAGGCGTTTAATGATACGCTCGTTACGACTACCAAAGATTTTTTTAAATAAATTACTAAGCATTAGAGGTGATGTTTCTATGTGGTTCCCTGAAAAAATAAAAATAATACTTATCTTGGTACTAGAATTTTAATAGTATCTTAAAATACTTTAAAGTGACAGCCAAACTCAAATCTGTAAGCCCTTGGGCTTAAGGCTAATCTCGTATCTCTTGAGTAATCTGCATAGCACAAAAACGTGGGCCACACATAGAACAAAAGTGTGCTACCTTATGAGAATCATGCGGCATAGTCTGATCATGATAGCTACGAGCACGTTCTGGATCTAGGGATAGATTAAACTGATCCTCCCAACGAAACTCAAATCGCGCCTTGGAAAGGGCATTATCACGTATTTGAGAACCTGGCAAACCTTTGGCTAAATCAGCAGCATGGGCGGCTATTCGATACGCAATAACACCATCACGCACATCTTGTTTATTGGGCAAACCTAAGTGTTCTTTAGGGGTAACATAACACAGCATTGCCGTACCATACCAGCCAATATTAACCGCCCCCATTGCTGATGTAATATGATCATAAGCCGGTGCTATATCGGTTATCAAAGGGCCTAAGGTATAGAATGGTGCTTCAAAACAGACTTGCAGTTCTTTGTCCATATTTTCCTTAATTAGCTGTAATGGCACATGACCAGGACCTTCAATCATAACTTGACAATCCTGATCCCAAGCCTTTGTAGTCAATTCTCCTAGAGTAACTAGTTCAGCAAATTGCGCTTGATCGTTAGCATCCGCAATCGATCCAGGTCGTAAGCCGTCACCGAGACTAAAAGCTACGTCATAAGTTGCCATGATTTCACAGATTTCTGCAAAATGAGTATACAGAAAGTTTTCTTGGTGATGCGCTAAACACCATTTGGCCATTATAGAGCCACCACGGGAAACTATGCCAGTCAATCTATTAGCCGTTTTATGTACATAAGCTAAACGTACCCCCGCATGAATCGTAAAATAGTCTACACCTTGTTCAGCCTGTTCAATTAGAGTATCCCGAAACATCTCCCAAGTTAGGTCTTCAGGATGGCCTGCAACTTTTTCAAGGGCCTGATAAATAGGTACAGTTCCAATAGGTATAGGGGCATTGCGGATGATCCATTCGCGAGTTTCATGAATGTGCTGACCTGTTGACAGGTCCATTAGAGTATCGCCCCCCCAACGAGCAGACCAGACCATTTTTTCCACTTCTTCGGCTATTGAAGATGTAACCGGGGAGTTGCCAATGTTGGTATTGATTTTGACTCTAAAATTGCGCCCAATGATCATGGGTTCTAATTCCGGGTGGTTGATATTTGCTGGAATAATAGCTCGCCCGGCGGCAATTTCAGATCTGACAAATTCTGGAGTAATAGTCTTAGGTAGATGAGCACCAAAATTATGGCCTGGATGTTGTTTAAGTAACTGCTGATATTGGAGATCAGCACGTAATAAGTCTAGGCGTTGGTTTTCGCGAATGGCAACAAATTCCATTTCAGGCGTAATTATACCCCGCCTAGCATAGTGCATTTGGGTGACATTATGACCTGGTTTGGCACGTCTTGGCAATATTTCTAACTTCTTTCTATTCTCTACTAGGTGTAAAGAAGCAAAACGTATTTTATCTAATGCTGGGTTTAGTTGCCTAGCCTTACCAAATTCAGAACTAAGTTGGGATAGCTGTTCAGTATCATTACGTTCTACAATCCAAGCATTACGAATATTAGGTAAACCTTGCTTTAGATCTATACTAGTTTGGGGATCTGTATATGGTCCTGAAGAATCATAGACATATATGGGGGGATTAAAAATTTCACCAGTCTCAGTCTGGGTAGGAGTTTGGCTAATTTCGCGCATGGGTACGCGGATATCTAGACGCGACCCTGTAACATAGTATTTACGCGAATTAGGGAACCCTTCAGTTACCGCAGTAGAAAGTCTGGTAGTAGCATGGATAAGGGCTTCAGAGGTCACGTCGTTCATATATAAATTGAAGCTGTATAGGAAAGAAAAAACAACTTAAAAAAGTTACCTGGTTATTATAATTATTGCTCTAATAATAATTATTATTATTCTATTATAGTTAATATTAGACATTATCCGAAAACAGTCATTCCTGCGAAAGCAGGAATCTATACCTTAACAATAGCCTTATGTTTGTTAATCTGGTAGAGGGTTTCGGATAATGTCTATTGTACTTTGAAATAGCATCCAAGTGCAATATCTTAAAATAGAACAGCCTAAATTTTTTCCGAGGTTATAACGATGCTTAAAACACGGCAGATTGTATTAAGTGTTATTGTTGGATTTGTGGCTTTATCCGCACAAGGAGAGATTGCTACAGATGGCACTGTAGGAACAAAAGGTTCCCTTAGCGGGCCTGATTATGCTATCCCACATACCATTGGCAAGACTGTAGGCAATAATTTATTTCACAGTTTTGATGTATTCAATATCAACAGAGGCGAAACTGCCACTTTTACTGGCCCTAATACTACCCAAAATGTTATTAGCAGAGTAACAGGTGGAACTCCTTCTACTATCAATGGAACTTTACGTTCCCAAGTTGGTACTGCCAATTTTTATTTTCTAAACCCGGCTGGAGTCATCTTTGGCCCTAGTGCTTCCGTAGATGTTCCAGGTGCTTTCCATGTTACCACAGCCAATGAGCTTTTGTTTACAGATGGTAGCAAATTTAGTGCTACCAATCCTTCTGGCAGTAACTTAACAGTAGCTGCTCCAGAAGCTTTTGGTTTTCTAGGCCGTACTGGAGATATTCAAATCAATAATGGGCAATTAACTTTTAAAGAAGGCACCAATGTCACTGTCGCTGGAAGCTCTATAACTTCCACAAATGCTATGTTAGAAGTACCTAAAGGCAATTTACGGATATACGGCCAAGGTGATACCACAGGTTCTGTACCTCTCGCCGGACCATTACCAGCAG
Source organism: Candidatus Achromatium palustre (assembly GCA_001044195.1). Classification (GTDB taxonomy): domain Bacteria; phylum Pseudomonadota; class Gammaproteobacteria; order Chromatiales; family Chromatiaceae; genus Achromatium; species Achromatium palustre. The sequence continues at coordinate 1,748 of LFCU01000103.1, read as the reverse complement.
GCAATGGAACAATCGCAATGCAAAATAGTTATTGGCGCACCAGCGGTGATGGAGCTGGTGCAATCTATATCAGTGGAGATAAGATAGAAATCAAAGGTTGGATCGACAATGATAATACTGGCTCTCAACTTGCAACAGGTATATTGCAAATTGATGCGGATACTTTGTCGATAGATTCTTTGGGCGCATACATAACCTCTGATACTCAATCTATAGGGAACGCTGGCAACATAAAGCTAAACGCACAAAATATCAGTATAAACCAAGGCTATATATCCAGCGAAACTCATGGCAAAGGCCCTGCAGGAGCAATCACCATCACAACAGACAATCTAACCTTTACAAATGGTGGCTATATCAGAACACAGGCCAAAGAAGGTTCTACAGGTACTGCCGGATTAATTGAAATAACCGTAACTAATGATGCTACTATCAATAAGAACAGCTACATATCTAGTGATACTTATGGGCCAGGTCGCGCAGGCCAAATTACTTTAAAGGCTCAAAATATCCAAATAGACAATGGCTCCATATATAGTGACACCTATTATAAGCTAGATAACACGGCTAATGTAACTAACGCCGATAACATCAGTTGGGGTGGTTACATACTAATAAAGGCTAAAAATATAGAGATAACCAATAACAGCTATATATCCAGTAAAACTTATGGTACAGGTAATGCCGGTAATATTAGTATTGATGCCAATGGCTCTTTAAATATTTCTGATGGAAGTAAGATCTCAAGTGACAGCATCAAGGGAAGTAACGCAGGTTGGATTCAAATAACCGCAGGCGATTTATTTATTACAAATACTGGCCATGTTACAACAAGTACTGATTCTGAAGGTAATGCTGGATATATTCAAATTGATGTTAATAACAGGGCGCACATAACTAGCGAAGGTTACGTATTAAGCAATGCATCAGGCTCTGGCAATGCTGGCTGGATAGAGATAAATGCTGGAAAAGTCTTGATAATAGAAAAAGCCAAAGTAACTACCACAGCTAACACTGGTAACGGTGGTTATATAACTATTGATCCACCAATTATCCTATTGCGCAATGGCCAAATCACTACATCCGTATTAGGCATGGGTGGTGACGGTGGCGATATTAACATTAGTGGTGGCTATATGGTAATGGATACTGGGTTTATTCAAGCCAATACTGCAGGAATTGGAGTACGAGGTGGCAATATCAATATTAATTTAGACGGGATTATCTCAAGTGGTGGCATGGTTTTCATCGGTGGCAATACTGAGACTAAATTTGAATCTAATTCAGGAGTCAATGTTATTCAAGCCGCAGCCCCTGGTGGAGAAAGTGGAACTATCAGATTAAGCCAACCGGATGTTAGTGCTAGTGCAGGTTTGGTGAGTGTTTCAAGTAGTTTTGCTAATTTAAATGTTGAGAATTCTACAATTTGTCAGCCTGATGTACGCAATAAAGCTAGACTAATTCGTAAAGGACGCGGTGGAATGCCTACTGGCGTATTAGATAGCGGCTTAAATACTCGTGTACCTAATCCTAGTATTCCTAAAAAACATTCCCAAAAAAAATTGTAACCTCGGCATCAGATGCTATGTCCTTGAATTTGTCAAGTCAAAAAAACTGGATAGTCGAGTATCATACTATGTGTTTTGTATTTATTCCAAACGGCATCTCTTGGTTTATATGCTGCATATCATACAGCTTGACCATGCTGCCTGGTTTGGCTTGTAGGATGCCATTGACCAGGGTTTCTA
>LFCU01000261.1 GCA_001044195.1 Candidatus Achromatium palustre | reverse complement strand
AATTAACTTAGTTTTTATATACAGTTATACGATAGTATATGATTTCTAGGAGCGGATACCAATATCGTAATTGATGCTTTAAATGGTATTGAACAAATTGATACAACATATCTTTAATTACTGCGATAAGTCGAGATACGATCAAATCTTCTAGCTAATTCGCTAGTATAAATTTTACCCAAACTAGCAGCATGAGACTCTATCCAATTACTTAATTTTGTAACTCCTGTTGGAGGCGCGTCTACATATAATAGATTTGCCATAAGGCCTGCTATTTCTTCACGAGTAATAATGACATCATTCACCATATAGCCTATTAATTTTCCTAAGATATAGCCTATTTGGGGATGAATTGAGATAATAGGACGCTGCACCCCAATGCAGTTGCTAATAGTTGTTATCAAATCTCGATACCGAAAAGTCTCAGGACCAATGGCATTTATGATTGTATTACCCTGATCTTTACCATGTTTAACTGCTAGATCTGCTAAATCTTCTACATAAATTGGCTGGATTCTGTAATCACCATCTCCAAACATTCCAAAGATAGGAAATGTGCGTAATATCCAAGCTATATTATTGATTAAAATATCTTCTTTGCCAAAAATCACTGTAGGACGTAAGATTGCATAAGGGATTTTTGAGGCAATTAGAGCCTGTTCTAGTTTGGCTTTATCACTAAAGTATTCTAATGGTGAATTTATATCAGGATTTGTGATACTGACGTGCACAATCCGTTGTACCCCAGCTTGGCGGGCTGCTTTAAATAGTTTTAAGGTATTTGCTACCGCATCAGAATGTTTAAAGAGACGATGATTAAACCGCACCCAATAGGTATTGTATAGTACTTCAACCCCTTGCAAGGATTTTATTAGTGCTTGTGGATTTTCAAAGTTATATGGATAAATTTTGATACGTCCTGCAAAATTATTAGCTCGTTTTGGGGAATTTGTCAGTGTCATGACGGTATGATCTTGCGCTAAGAGGCGTTGTACAATATAGCGTCCTGAATATCCAAACGCTCCAGTAACGGCATGAATAGCTGGTGTTGACATGATTTAAGTCCTTATTGCTAAATATTTATAACCATAATTTTGCATTATAGTAATATTGTGTTACAATCATTTTATGCTTGTACAAATATTTAGATAAAACATGAGGATATTGTTAAACTTGTGAATGAATTAGCCAAAATTTCCTTCATTGGTACTGGCAGTATGGGTAGACCAATGATATTTAAATTACTTGCTAAGGGCTATCAAGTGCAAGTATATGACAAATACCCAGAAACAGCAAAATCCGTCATAGCAGCCGGTGCAATTTGGAAAAATAGCCCCAAAAAAGTGGCTCAAAATGCTGACATAGTAATTACCTGCCTACCCTTACCACATCATGTATTAGAAAATATGGTAGGGGAGCATGGGGCACTTGAGGGAATGAAACCAGGCAGCACCTGGATCGACAGTTCTACAACTGACTATCATAACACTAAACATATAGCTAGTATCGCCGCCCAAAAAAAAATATTTAGCTTGGAAGCACCAGTAAGCAATTTATCCCACATGGGAGTGGATTTTGCCAATGTCGCCTTTTATGTAGGTGGCGATAAACCGGGATTTGATGCCAGTGAACAAGTTCTCAATACTATAGGTAAAAGATGTTTTTATGTTGGTGAAATTGGTAGAGGACAAACTGTCAAATTATTCACTAATATGCTGTATTATTCGGCAATGGTGTTTTTGGGAGAATTGTTGCTCCTCACCAAAGCCTCAGATATTCCTTTGCATTGGATGTGGGATTTTATCAAAGCTTCCAAAGGAAATTGTTTTGCAACCGATCAAATGCCACCATTTATATTCGATGGCAGTTACGATTATTCTTGTACCTTAGAAATTACTGTTAAGGATACTGGCTTAACGGTGGATTTAGCCAAAGAACTTAATGTGCCGCTGCCTATCGGCAAAATCGTTGCAGAAAGATATGGACAAGCTGGTGCTAAGTACGATGCACATGATAATCAGCTAATGATTGTCAAACAAGTGGAAGAGGAAAATAATATAGATTTGCGGATACCAGGATTTGCAGCACCCTCCAAATATGGCGTGAATCGTGACTATATCATGCCAAATGAATTTGAACAAGACGAACGTGGTCGCATCAGGCCCAAATTACCAGCAAGCTATAAATCACCTGAGTACGATTTGGAACCTCGCCAAATAGAAATATCGCAAACCATAGCTGACTTCATGGCTTACCTTAATCATGCCTGCTTGCATGAATGTTATATGTTAGGCAAAAACATGAATTTGGATCAACAATTATTAAGAGAAGTGGTGGCGTGGAGTGTGGGTCCCAGTTGGGTTTCTGATCATGAAGATTCTTTTCAACCTGAAAAGGATGTGTTAGAAAAAATGCAGACACTTGAAGCTGCTAACCAAAATCTTAAGCTTCCTGCTATTAGAAAATTTCTTGCTCTTTATTTGTAGGGTGCGCATTGCGTACCATAATTTCATATTCTAAAAATCAAGGTGCATCAGTAGCGCACCCTATCTAGCTATATAGATCTATTGATAGATTTATCTATTATCGATCTATTAACCTCAAGAGGTATAATGTAAATTATGTCAGAATCTAACGACTCACAAAGTTTCGACATCATCAAAGAATCACACGCCCTATCTGGTGAACCAGAACAGTTAGCAGAATTCTACCAAAAATGGGCTGATACCTATGATGAAGACGTATCAAACGAAGAATATACTGGCCCAGAATACATTACCAATTATTTCATCGACATCTTGCAAAAAGAAAATAACCAAGCAGACAACCAATTAAAAATCCTGGATGCAGGCTGTGGTACTGGTTTAGTTGGTATTGTGCTCGATAAAAAGGGCTATCATAATCTGGATGGCTGCGATCTTTCGGAGGAAATGGTAGAGGTTGCTAAACAAACTGGCGTTTATCAAACCCTGAATGGTGGCATTGATATCAACAACATGAAATCCTTTAGCGATGCCCAGTATGATGCCACTATTAGTTGCGGTGTCTTTACGCTTGGACATGTACCACCAACTGCCATCAAAGAATTGCTTAGGATTACTAAAAAAGATGGCTTAGTGGTTGTAAGTACCCGCAGTAGTTACTATGACTCTACCGATTTTCAAGCTGTATGTGATAGCTTAGAACAAGAAGGCCAGGTCAAGATCCTAGATCATAGCACTGGACCCTACATTGCAGAAGAGGATGCTCATTATTGGGCATTTAGAGTATGCTAAGGGTATACCTGCTATGAGTTTACCCATAATTTCTTTAGCAAAGTTAGCAGATAAAGACACTCAAGAGATAGATAGATTATACAACGTATGTTGTGATCATGGCTTCCTTTATTTAAAGGATCATGGCGTATCGCTGGCCACCGTGCGGGATACTATTAAGGCATGTCGGCATTTTTTTGAACTCCCCGAAAAGATCAAACAAAACTATGGTCATGAACACCAGCTAGTTTTTCCCAAAACATCCAGAGGGTATAGCCCCTTAGGCGGGGAGACGCTCTATGGTGCAGCAGGTGCTGATCCAAAAGAGATTTTTGATTTGGGTTTTGATAAGCCACCTTCCGAACAACCCTTTACTGGCCCTAATGTTATGCCAGATGATACGGTGGCACCAAATTTTAAAACCGCTCTTTATCAGTTGCAACATGCAGTAATGTCCAAAGTGGCCCCCAAACTATTAAGAGGCTTTGCTTTGGCTCTTAAATTGGAAGAAGATTGGTTCGATCAGTATTTTAATGATCCAGTTTTGCTCCAACGTGTTATTTACTATCCTGCCAATGGTGGTAAAGCTGGTAAGCATACCGATAACGGTATTTTTACCATCTTAATCCAAGAAGCCTTGCCCGCGCCATCCTTACGTGTGTTTACTGAAGACCACTGGATCGATGCCCCCTGTCCTGAAGATATGTTTGTCATCAATCTAGGGGATATGTTGCAGCTATGGACTAACGGTTTATTTATCAGCACAGCTCATGCGGTGCTGCATAATCTACCAGTTACCCGAATCTCATTACCTTCCTTTGTGTATCCAAATATCGATACGATCATCGAACCATTTGGTACTGACAAAAAAATCAGCTCTAAAGAGGTGATGCTTGAAAACTTTAACTCCATTTGGGTCGACAAAAAAGGCGGCGGAATGCGAGTTGATGAATTGCAATAAATCTCTCTGCTAATCTCTAACTATCGTTCCAATGCTAAAACCTTGGAGCGATAAAAATTATATTTAAAATATAGTTAAAAGCTTTTAGATCAAAACCATTATGACCCAAAACATGAATGCCGTTCTTCTAACTGGATTTGGCGGAACTGACAAATTAGTTTACACCGAAATACCTAGGCCCACTCCCCAACATGGAGAAGTCTTAATAAAGGTGGGAGGCTGTGCCGTTAATAACATGGACTTGAATCTCCGTAATCAATGGTACGGTAAAGATTTTCAGGAGATACAAAATGTCCAAAATGCAAGTATAAGATCAGGTAGCTGGCAACATGAAGAAGGAGTCAAGTTGCCGATGATTCAAGGTGCTGATATTGCTGGACAGATTATTGAAATTGGTGCCGATGTTGACCCTAAATTATTACAACAACGAGTTATTGTCAATCCTTATATTGCTGCTACCGATCTATATATTGGTAGCGAGGTAAATGGTGGCTTTGCTGAATATACAGTTATTCCAGCTACTAATGTGTATCCTATTAGTTCATCACTGTCTGATATGGAACTGGCTACCTTTCCATGTTCGTATTCAACGGCTGAGAATATGGTCACAAAAGCCAAAGTCACTGCCGAAGATACAGTTTTGATTATTGGCGCGTCTGGAGGAGTAGGCAGTGCTCTTATCCAATTAAATAAAATTCGCAAAGCAACTGTTATAGCAATAGTTGGTGCTAATAAAGAATCCTTTGCAAAAGATTTGGGTGCAGATTATGTTTATCCCCGCAATGAACAACTAGCAGCTAATTTACTTCAACACCAAGTAACTGTTAGTTTAGACGTTGTTGGTGGCAATTATTTTGATATTCTCATAAAAATACTTCAGGTAGGTGGCCGATATGCCTGTAGTGGAGCTATTGGTGGGCCTTTGGTTAATTTAGATCTACGTGATTTGATTTACAAAGATTTACAAATGCATGGTGCTACCCGTTTAGAACCAGAAGTATTTCCTAACCTAGTTAGCTATATTAATCAGGGGTTACTGAAACCCTTAGTGGCCAAAGTGTTTCCCCTATCCGAGATTAGAGAAGCACAAGAATTTTTTCAAAGCAAAAGCTTCTTTGGCAAAGTTGTTATGACTCCTCAACAACCATAAAGTTAGGAAAATACTTCATGAAAATCACTCGTATTGCCGTGTATCAAGTAGATCTACCACTTGATAAACCCTATTGGCTTTCTGGGGGAAGATTAAAATTTGAAAAGCTGGATAGTACCATTGTATCTATTGAAACAGATCAAGGCATAACCGGTTGGGGAGAAGGTTGTCCTTGGGGGGTTACCTATTTACCAGCCTTTGCCGGTGGCATTCGGGCTGGTATTGCTGAATTAGCTCCAGCACTGCTAGGACAAGACCCATGCCATCTGGATCAGATAAACCACAGTATGGATACTGCCCTGCCTGGACATTTGTATATCAAATCGGCACTTGATATAGCCTGTTGGGACATTTTAGGCAAAGCCGCAAATCTACCACTTTATACACTATTAGGTGGACGCTATAGTTCACACGTGGTTTTGCAAAACAGTGTATCTACTGGCACACCAGATGAAATGCTTGCCATTGTACGCAGTGGACGTGCTAAAGGCTACACCGTGCATACGGTCAAAATTGGAGCCGATGTTGGTTTAGATATTGAGCGTATTCATACCCTATTAGCCGATTTACAACCACATGAAAGTATCACCTTTGATGTCAATCGAGCTTGGCTACCTGATCAAGCGATTATGGTCATGAACACCATTAATAATGCGCGTCCTTACTTTGAACAACCCTGTGAAACGTTAGAAGAATGCCGTACTGTACGCCAGTTTACACGGCAACCGATCATTCTGGATGAATGTATTCAATCCTTTGAAAGTTTGTTATTGGCGCAACGTACACAGACAGCACAAGGTATTGGACTTAAGATAGGACGAGTAGGTGGACTCACCAAAGCCAAACGGATGCGTGATTTTTGTGTTTCCACTGGTATGCGTATGAATATTGAAGAGACCGGTGCAAGCCAGATTGGAGACACCGCTGCTATTCATCTAGCCATAGCAACTCCCGAAACTCATCGCCATGCCTCTTGGGATTGTTCAGCCCTGCATTCAGTTGTAACGGCTGATGGTGGTTATATACGTGAAGATGGCAAAGCAACTTTATCAGACAAGCCAGGTTTGGGTATTGAGCCACGGCTAGAAATTCTAGGTCAAGCTGTAGCAGTCTATTCATAGTTATAGTTGTAGGGTGTGCATTACGCACCATTTATTTTATGGTACGCGATGCACACCATACGATCTAATCTGATAAAGTATAATTACCTACGGTTCGCGCATTTTTATTGTCCCAAATCGTTAGTAAAAACTAGTAACTTCTCAATAACCCAAGGCACAACCCCCACTGATAGTAGGCTATCAGTATATGATAGTATGTGAAAAGTCAATAACTGTTTTAGCCCCAACTACGCTTGAAATCTCCAGGCGCGTTTTGGTTAAAGGAGCTGTCGAAGCTAATCAAATTACAGTCTCAATCTTTTTCAGAAAATCTATAGCCAACGCCACGAACCGTCTGTAATAACTGATCATGTTCGGTTGGTTCTAAAATTTTACGCAACCTGCGTATATGCACATCTACAGTACGCTCCTCTAAATATACCTGGCTGCCCCATACTCTATCTAAAAGCTGCGAGCGCGTAAAAGCTCGATCAGGATGTGTCATCAAATAATGTAGCAATCTATATTCAGTAGGAGCTATATCTAAACGTTGACCATTAATAGTAACCCGGCGACTAATATGATCAATATTAAGTCCTTTTATTTCTATTGAATCATTATCATCTTCTGGATTAGTACGCCGCAATACAGCTTTTATTCTGGATATCAATTCTCTAGGAGAAAATGGTTTAATAACATAATCATCAGCTTCACCTTTTTCTAGTCCTTGAATACGATCATTCTCTTCGCCACGCGCTGTTACCATAATAATAGGTATATCTTTGGTTTTAGAATTTTGCTTGAGCTGTTTTGCTAATTCTAGACCAGAGCGTCCTGGCAACATCCAGTCTAGCAATATTAAATTAGGTGGATTACTTGCAAGCAATTTACGGGCATCTTCAGCATGGCCGGCTTCTAATACTTTGTAGCCTGCATTTTGGAGGGCAAAACGAATGATTTCGCGGATATCAGGTTCATCATCAATGATTAGAATAGTCGCTGTAGACATCAAAATCGGCTCACACAATTAGAGGATTGACATGTAACATCATCAACAATTTCTGTACAGGTCACAATTTTATAGAAATTTGTAGAACTGCTAACCAAAAATCAACAGATCTTCAAACCTGTATA
>LFCU01000115.1 GCA_001044195.1 Candidatus Achromatium palustre | reverse complement strand
AATTAACTTAGTTTTTATATACAGTTATACGATAGTATATGATTTCTAGGAGCGGAAGTTATTAATTGTCAGAGCTTAAGATTTTTATTCTATATTCTGAATCTGTTCTCGCATTTGTTCTATTAATACTTTAATATCTACGGCATGATGGGTTGCCTCTATATCGTTTACTTTCGCTGTAATCGTATTAGTTTCACGGTTTAATTCCTGCATTAAAAAATCTAAGCGGCGTCCAATTCGACCACCGTTATTAAGAATTCTCCCAACTTCTTCTATATGAGTAAATAATCGATCCAACTCTTCCTCTATATCTAAACGTTGCGTATATAATACAATTTCCTGTTCTAATCGTTGTGGATCAAGTTGCTCTATTATTTCTTGCAACTTGTCTGTCAAACGCTTGCGAATATTTTCTATTATGATAGGTAATCTTACACGAATGGCACTAGCATGTTCAGTAATAGCCTGACAACGTTGTTGCAATAAAACCGCAAGGCTTGTACCTTCTCTACGTCTAGTCACTGCAAGATTTTCTAATGCATGATCAAATAGGCCTATGGCAAGTGACTCTATGGGAGCAAGATCTAAAGATGCTTTACTTAATACTCCAGGCCAGTTCATAATTCTTATTGGATCCAGGGAGATTAATTTATACTGCTCTTGGGACTCTAAAATAGCCACTATATCAGATGCAGCCTTATGTAATCCCTTTACTAAAGCTTGATTGACAGCAAATTTAACTTGTTGAGTCGCACTTAGCTGATAGCGCAAAGTGCAATCCAGTTTGCCACGTTGTAAGCGTTGTCCTATATGTTCGCGTATCATTAATTCAATACTACGTAATTCTTCTGGTAAATGTAGAGATATTTCAAGATAGCGATGGTTGACTGAACGTAGTTCCCATGTGAGATCACCTTCAGGCCCTGAATATTGTTCTCTGGCAAATGCAGTCATACTATCGATCATAGCAAAGTCCTTAGTAGTTTGAATTAGTAATTATGTAGTAATTTCTCAATAACGTATGGCAAATTTTATGGCGCGTACTTTGTAGCATATCAGTTTCTTCCTCAATACTCCATACCGTACGTTGTTGAGAAGTTACGATTTACCAAGATTTTCATGATTTCCAGGATACAAAAATTATGGTGTAAAAGAGTTGGAACATTACATCATGATAATATTAATGCATCAAGAAAATCATGGTTCAAAAATCTAAAGTTACGACGTTGTGCAGTATACATTATTAGATCGATTGATTAGCTAGATCAGACTCCAAAGCATCAACTACATCTTTAAATACAGTATGATTCTTAGCATCCATAGCACATAAACGTTTATGGGATTCTAATAATAAGGACAACATATCTGTTTGATTAAGATTTATATCTGGAACTAAATGAAGTTTGTCTTTAAAATTATCTATATTAACAGATTCAACTAAATCAAACATCCAATCAAAACATACCGCAAGTAACAGCTCTTGTATATCCTCACCACCTGTTATGATTACTGGACGTTGTTTATACTGTTTATTAGGTTGATTGACGATTCTTGCGAATATGCCAAGACAGGTACTATCAATGTTATCTACATTGCTAAGATCAATTACAAAACGTTGTTCGCTTGGTTCAGACAAAGCCTTGTCTAATAAAGCATTAATAGCAGGTCCCAATGAATAAGTCACTTTTCCAGATAAAGTAATAAACCAAGCATTACCTTCCCGGGCATAGTGTGCCACACCTTCAATATCAGACATAATATTTATTTTGCCTCTCTTTCGACTACTAACAGGGTAATATCATCTGGATAGGTCACATCAGCTTTTAAATCCAAAATATTACAAATATCTATTGGAGATGCACCGCATTGATCAACGGCTTTGAGTAAACGTGTTTTTTTGTCACTTAGCTTTTTTTCTGGTAATGCTTCCAATACACCATCAGAAAACAATATTAATGTATGCGCTTGAGGTAATTTAACTGTCGTATCAGCAAATTTGGGGTCAGAAAATAGGCCTACGGGCTGACCTCTGGTATCCAAAAAGCGACTTGCATGGCCATCATTCAGTATTGGATAAGGGAAATGCCCGCCACTGCTATAACATAAGCAGTTAGATTCAGTATCAATCACGCCATAAAATATAGTTAGGTACTTATCTAAATTTTGGCGACGCATGTCTTGATTTAAACAGGCCAACATATACGCAGGTCGTAAAAGACACAAGTAGCCACCTTTAGATAGTTGTTGGCGATAGCGCTCCACAAAGCTCTTTAGCAACACGGTTACAAAAGCGGAAGCGGCACCATGTCCAGAAGCATCAGCTAAGAAGAATCCTATATGGTTATGATCGATTATGAAATAATCTACAAAATCTCCAGTAAGATACAAGCAGGGTAAGAGATGGCGGCTTATTTTATAGGGACCAAGTCGCTCTTCTGATGGGGGCATTAATTGCATTTGGGTGCGGCGACCTGCTGTTGCATCTTGTTCAAAAAGATCTAAATGTCTACGTAATTGACGATTAACTTCTTCAAGTTCTGCCTGATAGCGTCGATTTTTGCTAATCAAATGTGCCCGTTCCATAACAACATCTATAGCATGTTCCAATATCTCCATGTTCATTATAGGTTTGGTTACAAAATCCCAAGCTCCATTGTGTAAAGCATCTACCGCATCGCTTAATATTCCAGTACCAGAAATAACGATCAATGGCAAATTTGGTGTTTCATCGCGTAGAGTTCGTAAAATTTCCAAGCCATCTATACCAGGCATTCTAAGGTCGCATATAATTAAATCTAAGTCCATATTATGAGCAATATCTAAACCTCTTTGGCCATCGCCTTCTTCAATTACTTCAAAACCGCTATCTTCCAGATACCGGGCTATACCAAAACGTACCACGGCTTCATCTTCAATTATCAGAATCTTAGCTTTAGTACTTTTTAGAGTATTCATTCATAAACCTATGATACACTAATAATATGTATGTAATAGTTGAGTAAGTGTTGCCATATTGGTAAGCGGTTTGCGAAAAATTGGTAGTTGATTCACTCCCGCTAACTGTAAAGTTGTAGTTACAATTTCATCTTCTGAACCAGTATGAATAATAAAACGCATTGTTGGTATGCGGTGATGAATAGCCATAATTGTTTCAATACCACTCATACCAGGCAATCTTAAATCCATAACGCAAGTCTGTATTCTTAAACCAGCATCAATACGTCGTAATGCCTCCTCGCCAGATTGAGCTGTATAGACCTGTAATCCTTCGTCTTCCAGATAGATTGCCAGGTTATCAGAAATTCCTGGTTCGTCGTCAACAATGAGGATCGTTTGGGACATAACACATATTATTTTTAGGTAAATGGATTATAAAACTAGTTCCTTTTCCAGTGGTGGTTTGTAAGTCTATCGCACCACGATGTTGATGCGTAATAATAAAGTAGGCAACAGAAAGCCCTAGACCTGTACCTATACCGACTGGTTTTGTAGTAAAAAACGGTTCAAACGCCCGCTGTGATACTTCTTCGCTCATTCCTGGACCATTATCAGATATTTCTAATTTTATGAAATTATCTGCATCTGAAATTCTAATAGTAATTTCTGGTTTAATTAATGTCTGACGATATGTACCCATCGCTTGAGCGGAGTTACGTAGTAGGTTTAGTAAAACTTGTTCTATGGCCACTTGATCACAATAGATTTCAATGTTTTCGTTGCCTTCTCGATAAACTTTGATATGGCGAAAGTCATAGCTAGCTTTTAGGTCATAATCATGTTTGGCTAAACGTAGCACCATATCTATTAAATTTCCTAAACGCACCAGGACAAAACTGGAAGCACCACGGCGACTATAGTCCAGCATGTCACTAATTATACTGCCAGCTCTATTGGCCGATGCTTGTATGTCGTCTAAAAATTTAAAGATGTGGCGGCGTTTAAAATATTCTTGCATCTTTACTAAGTCCAGCCCGAGATGTTGTGCTATGGTCTCGTTTTCCACTAAATCCAGAGAAATGCGCCGGCGGAGATTTTGACATCCTTGGGCAATTACTCCTAATGGATTATTGATTTCATGCGCCATACCAGCAGCTAACCCGCCTACTGCTAACATTTTTTCGGTTTGCACCATGATTTCTTCCATACGAATACGTTCTGTCACATCATCAATGCGTATTAATGCCTCATCTAGGTTATTAGCAAGTGGCAGAATCATAATATCCGTATAACGAATTTCTCCTTGAATATTTTGCGGTATTCTATATTTTGTTAACGGTTCTGAATCATCAATAGTTTGCCTTATATCTTGTAATGTAATATTGCTAAGTGGGAACAGATCTGTAAAAAGTTGTTTTGCTATGCCTGTTGAGCTATCCAAGCTATAATTTTTGGTGGCTACTGTGTTTCCGTAGAGTACATAGCCAAAGTAGTTTACTTTTACTAAAATTGAGGTTGTAGAATTGGATATTGCTTGAATAAATGCTTCTTTTTGTACAAGTTGTTCTGCTGCTTTAGATCCTGTTAGATCCTGTACAACGCCTATGAATCCGTGAAATCCAGAGAGTTTGACTTCTTCTACAGTTAAATGGATTGGAAATATAGTCCCATCTTTATGGCAGCCTTTTATTTCTTGTTTATATTTGATGGGATGTTTTCTTTCTTGTTTTTTGTAAAATGCCAAATAATTGCTATAATAATTACGAATATTTGTAGGTATTAAAAATTTGACATGGCGGCCTATAACTTCATCAGTTGAATAACCGAATAGGTGTTCGGCAGAGTTGTTAAATAGTTCAATATAACCTTTTATGTCAGTACATACGACACTATCAGATATATTATCAACTATACCATGTAAGCGTGGATCATTGTTCCAAAAATGCGCTTGTCTGGCCTTTGCTACAGAGTTATCCATAAAATTTTCCTACTAAATATTGTTAAATTATGTTCCAATTTGTAAGGATATATCTAAAATTATATAGATCTACACAAGTCTATTAGAATGTTATTAAATAGAATGTTATTAAAGAAATATATTGGTTTACATTGATCTGCATTGTTGTAAAATAATCCCTGCAAATTTATACATTATTTAATGTTTGGAACATTAAGTTATAATATTTTGTGGTAATACCACCAAATTATTTATTATTGTAGTGGGAAATATCTCAAAAAGGATACATGCAATAATTTTGGTTATTCATAAGATTAGCAAATAGTTGTTGTTAATTTGGATATAAATACCTTTCCAAAAGTTGTGTATGACACTTCTAGGCATATCACTTATGGGATATATTATAGTTTTTTAATGATTATAATGATTCTAAGAAAGTATTATTTTAGTGTTTTCTAATATACAGATATGCTGTATTTAATCACTGGTTGGCACAAGACTTCTTTTACTTACATTCACTTGTCCTGTTGCAACAGTACCCGAAATTAGCAAATGGACTTTATCTGTACTATTTAAATTACCTCTATCAAAATTCATATCTACTATTCCATCGAGCAAAATACTATCACTAATTCTGATTGCTCCCTTACCATTCCAATCCTTACCATTCATCTCAGCAACATTGAATATCCATTCTCCATTGCTGTTGCGTTCTACCCCCATGCGAAGATGGTTAAAATTAGTTTGCCCACCTACAGTATGCTTAACATTCAAATTTTGCACTGGAGTGATTAGATCCATACAGGAAAAAGTACCAGAATGGATAGTTAATTGACCAAAAATAGAGGCTTTAGGAGCGATATTAGTCCAATCATCTGCTGTACCACTTATATATAATGTACCATTAGCAGTGCCAGTAAGTATGGGAATTTCTATCCATTTTAGCCAGTTATCTACAGGAAATTTGTTTAATGTTAATGACCCTGAAATATTCCAAGGATTAGAGCTGATGCGTAATGCTCCTCTAATATAGCCGTTTTGTGATGTGGCGGTTATTCTATCTAGCTCTAATTGTCCACCTATTAAGCGTCCATTGGCGAAAATATCAGTTAATACAATTGATTTACTAAGCTGCCATTTAGATGCCTTTAAATTTAGCAATAATGTCTTACCTGCATGAGATACTTTTAGTATCAAAATGTCTTTCCCATTGCTAATACGAACCTGTCCTATTCCCATGGTTAAAGGTTTAACATCTAGTGACAATCCAATGTTATAACTTTTATTAGCGGCATTGAGCACTAATTGATCTATTTTAAAGGATAAAAGCTCAGTGTTATCAGTTTTAATTCTGTTCAAAGTTCTCAAAAAAATGTCTGGATTGATAGTGGCTTTTTTAGCTGTAAAAGATTCAAATGTGTTTCCAAAAAGTAACTCAGATAAACTTATAGGAATATATACATCTTTGGCTTGGATGAAAGATTTTTCTTGTGTTTTGAATTGAACTAAGTCTATGTGTATTTTAGGGGTTAGCAGTAAACTTAATGATGTAGCTGATGTAATGGTGGTTACTGGATTTCCGAAAATTTTTGCAAACCAGTTCGCAGTTAAGTTTTTAAGTTCTTTTTTGGGTATTAATTTTGGTATAATTATAGTGATGAAACCAAAAGCTATAATCCATGCTAATGGTATAAAAAAACGCCGAATACGCTGATTTTTCCAAAAAATCCTAAAATTGATCGGTATCATTTAATTAACTCGCTATTTTCTACTTCTACTTTGTCACATTGACAACCTTAGGTTGGGTTGATGGCCGCCTCATCGTCAACCCAACATCTTACGACGCATGGATGCTATTTTATGGTGCTACGATCTCATCTAACTATTTCATCTAACTATCTCATCTAACTAAAGTAGGACTACTCAATTTAGGCATTATTTCAAAATAGTAAATTTATATAGAAGGCGGGATCGCTTTGCTTTACAAATTTATCAAGTTAAAAAACTGGATAGTCGAGTAATATTGCTTGATCTCTTGAAGCTTTAGGAGATAGTAATCTTATAAAATTTTTGTGATGCGACGCTAAATTTTAACGTTACGCCTTATTGAATAACTTTGTTATGTCATGGATCAATTTTTAGCATCAGAAAATGCTTTACATATATAGTATAATTAGAGTAAAATTAAGCAACAAGATTTAAAAAATGATTATTTTATATATTACTAATTTAGTTAAATTCTTATATTTGCGTATAGCAATATATGCAAACTCTAATATATGTAAATTTTAATTTATGCAGCCACAACAACTACCAACATTACTTGCTGTTATTGATCATTTAGAGCGTTCTATCTATGGCGGTAATAAAATAAATGAAGAATTGCTTACTGATCAAGAGCTTATAGAATTATTGCAAACAATTAATTCTGAATATATAACAACTTTTGCTTCAAACTTTTTAGAAGCACGGCACTTACAACTTAATCATGAAGTGCAAAATCTCATTAAATCCAGCCCTAAAAAACGCACCCTAACCATACGCCAAAATATTGTACTACAACTAAATGGTGTTATATTTCGTTTTTTAGAAACTAACAGCCAATTACATCCTCATGCCTATACGGTATTACAAAGCCTACAAACTAGCCTTGCCATTGCTTTAATAAAAGATCCACCAACAATCCTTAACCCTAAACAACCCCAGCGCAATTTGATTGAAACTCTGGTAGCAGCTTTTAAAGGCTACGATCAAGTAGCGGGGCGCCGGGCTTTGACTATAATAGAAGAAGCTGTAAAACACATACTGAAAGTACTCAAATCAGAGCCATTAGAAGCTAGTGCCTACCAGATAGCTGAACAAGAATTTAGCAAATTTTGGAAACGCTACAATCAAAGCTATGCTATATATGAAAAAAGTTTGATCACCAAAGAGCATCATCAAGCAATACAAGATGATGGCAGAATGCGGATCAATCGTGAAATTGCCACAGCAATAAACGGATATAGCATACCTGCTGATATGTTGCGTTTTTTTCGAGAAATATGGAGCAAATATCTATATGTAACTTATCTAAGAGATGGTATGGAAAGTGATGCCTGGAAAGAGGGTATTAATGTTATTTCTGTTGTATTACAGAGCTTAAGCGTAAAAGATCCCCATCAGATGTTTCAACTATATCAAGGGGAATTAGGTCTGGCCTTATCGGTATTAAATAATGGTACTGAAAGTATTTTGAATCAAGATCCACAACTAACTAAAAATGTACTAGAATATCTACATGCAATACCATTACAAATAATTCGTGGTGAAGAGCCTGATGTACCAGAACTGCAAGTCCTTACACAAGATAAACAAGAAGTAGCAACCCAACCTAACTCTGCTGATTTGAAAGCATTAGATAATATAGAAATTGGAGATTGGTGTCTTATCCATATTGGCGAACAATGTACTCGAGGTAAACTTATTCATAAAGATCTGGATTTAGGATATTGTTTATTTATAAATTACTCTGGGATTAAAGCAGCCAGAATCGAGATTGCGGGTTTAGCTGAGGCTATGCTTAATGGTAAATTAGAACGTATTGATTCTAACCCTATTATTGATCGTGCTTTAGAAACTGCGTTGACTTATATCAATTCCCAAGTTGAACGCTTAAAACGCCGCATTGCACTAAAAATGGAGCAGGATGCTATTAGACGCGAAGAAATAGCAGCTAAAGAACGCGAACAACAAGCCGCACAATTACAAGCCAAGGAACGAAATTTGGCGTTGCAACAAGAACGGCAATTAGCTATTGATAAAGCTCTTGTAGAAGTTAATATGTTTCAACCTGGTGGCTGGCTAGAATTATTGACGGAAGATAATGTTAAACAGGTCTGCAAATTTGGATTAAAACTTAAAAATAACCAAAAGATGATTTTTGTGGATCATTTAGGCCAAAAAGTTGCGGCAATGCTTCCAGATGAATTAGCTGCTCGTATTGTAGATGGCAGTGCTAATATCATTGATCATGGTGTTGCGTTTGAAGATACCTTGCAAAGTTTACTTTTAGATCGTAGTGAAAAAATTAATGCTAAATAATATAAAGCCAGATAGTCTACGTAGTTTACCACGTATTCCTCGTCAAGAATCGGTTTCTATTCAAGTCTTACTTCCAGTGCCAGGAACTTTAAATGGTCCTCGGGTTGTGGATGGAACAACTTATGATATTTCAGAAAATGGATTGCGACTTCTACTTAGTGAACCATTAGAAGCGAATCGTTTTTTTGATTTATGTGTGGAAATAAATGCCCTGCGTTTCTTATTAGCTGGTGAAACTCGTTGGTGTCGTTATAATAATGTAGCTAATTGTTATGAAATAGGTATGTTAATTTATGATTGTGAAGGTACGGACTATACAAAATGGTCTACATTATCTCAATAATCTTATAGAAGCGTAGGGTGCGCATTGCGCACCTTAACAACCTTATCTCAAAAGATTAGCAAAAAATTTGTGGATTAAAACATACAATGATTCATTTGATGTAAAAGAGTTTATGAATGTAAAATGCAATATTCAACTTTATTGAATAGCGCAAGCATTGCCGCTATTTGATGCTTTGGCTATCGCAATCAATTCTGGACGATATTCAAAGTGCATTGTATCGTAATGATACCATCTACCGCCCCATATATAGCCATGATTTTCAAAAATTGCGATTAATTCCAATGGGTATTTATTCCTTGCCTTCCTAAAACCACCTCTTTTGTTTTTTTGCCATCTCCAATAAGCTGCGTATTTAGTATTGATATCTATTGCAATGCCAAAGCTATGAGCTGAGAGACGTGAAGTCCCAGCTATTTTGCGCCAGTAAAATGTGCCACCTATGTTTCTTACATATTTGCGTAAATGAGGTTTTTTCTTGATATCGTTACGTACTGCCAATAAGGCTTTAGCAGCTCCATGTTTTTTGGATATTTTGACTCTTCTGCCGAACCAACGTATTGAGGTTAAGTTTCTTCTAGCTTGAGATTTAGTTTGGCCATATAAGCGTCGCATCAGCTTATCAGAGCGTATTCTTCCAGGGTCAAAATTAGTCTGTGGTGGTACTGCACAGGGTCCCATTGGGTATATTTGGGATAGGGTATCTTCTATATCAGCTTGGGCCAATTTGGCTTTATGGTTTTTGGGACGACCATCATCGATTTGCATTGGTGATAGTCCATTTTTGAAATACAACATATTATTTTGGTGGTGCGATAATATGTTAGGGTATGTTTTAATCAGTATGTCGAGTTTGGCATTAAGGCCAATATCTTGGGCAAGCGTTAGGGTTGGAGTTAATAGAAATATAGATAGTATAAAATATATCATTCATTAAGAACCTTAAAAAAGAAGTTTAAGATAAATCTCCTTCTTCAATGTGAAGAAGGAAGGATGTAGTATCTTTATGTGGCAATCATAAATTTATAATTTATGATCCACATACTTGACAACAATATAATATCAAGTGCCTTAACGGCAGCCTCTGCGACGTTCTTTCCGTCTAATCCGAGCGATCCGGCGGCGTTCGCTTCTGGAAAAACTTGGATTGCTGGTCCAGCAATTAGCATTGCCGAATGTGCGTCTGCCTCTACTTGACTTAAAGCAATAGCCATTTTGTGCGTAAATAGCATTGCGTGCGTACCAAAGATCGTAGCAACTCTGAGCCTGGGTTTGTGCAACCGGGGCGAGAGTCAACCCAAAAAGGATAGCAATCAACAATTTTTTCATAAAAAATAACAACTCCTTCTAATATTAATTGTAATATAACTATATTATAATATAATTTATGTATTGTCAATTTTTTTTTTTCATACTGATCAATTATTTAGAATATGTGTCGATAATTTTTCTGATTCTACCGCTTTCTGTGGGCATATAATTATTTGATAATGCTATATAAAATTATGAGCCACAAGCACAATATATTCAAAAAAAAAGATGGTAAGTGTATACTATCAATATTTGTAAAGCTAATTATACGTAGGATAGTACTACCCACAGAAAGCGGTAGAATCAGTATCGTTTACAAAACTTCAATCTCTTGTTTGGTCAAACCTGTGGTTTTTACAATAATATTTATAGGTACTTGTTCAGCTTTTAGTGCTTTAGCAACTTGTATTTTGCCTTTGACTTCACCTTTGGCTTCGCCTCTAGCTTCACCTTCAGCTACACCTTTTTGGTATTTGTCGTCACCATAAGCCTGTTCCCTTTTTTCATCAATCATAGCAGCCCGTTCCTGTGCTGAAACTGTATCTAGTTGAATCAGATTAAAAATTTTTAATATCTCAGCTTGGGTATAGTTTGCTTCCTCTATTTCACCATCTAAACTATCATTAATGGCCTGCATCCATTCACGATATGGAACAGGGGTATTGGCATTAAGATATTTCGGACAGATATAGATTACTTTATGCGAGACTTCGGCTAATGGTTGGCCTTGGAGATCTTTAGGGTCAAAATCAATCACCGAAATATCGCGTTTATGCTGGTCGCCAGAGGTGAGCACAACTAGTGTGTAGACAGTTAGATTAGGAATATACTCGTTATAATTAGCGGCTTGTTCTAATATGGCAGCGCAGTGATAGTGGAGAAAGCGGTGATAATGATCAGTATAGCGTACATGCTGAATATCTACTATGATCCGATTTTTGCTATCTTCGGCAAAAAGATCGTAACGGGAGGCGATATTGCCTATGGGTTCAGCATAAGCCTTTTCCATCTCAACTTTGTCTATTTCTAGTTGGATGTTTAAAAAGGCTTTTACAAAAGCTTTAAAGATTTCTATATCGCTAAAGGCTTTTTTAAAAATAACGCCGTAGCTTAATGGGGCTACTTCTATCATTGTCTTATTGTTAATATGATGGTTTATTACAAATATGATTACAGATACAAAGCCAAGTAGGATAGGCACGGTTGCACGGCCTCATCGTGCCCACGCGGCATTGTCAAATAATTTGTTGTTGGGTTGGCGTGGACAAACGATACAGCCGTTTGCCCACCCTACATTACTTTTTAATTAATAGACATTATACCGATTTTAACTAAAATCTCGATTTCATCATGAAAAATTAAAAATTTTATCTATTAAATTCAGTTGATTATAAAGATCGGTATAATGTCTAATAAAGTATTAGTTGAATTTATACCAGGCAATAGTTGACGTGTTCTAACATCAACAATATTCATATCAAGAGTTATAACCGAAGCTATATTTGGAGGCTGTGGACTAATAGCCCCACGAATATAAGACCAAGGTAATTGACTTTGGTTGTTCACTTGTGATCCATTTTCAAAAATACTCAAAAGATCTGGATTGCTAGGATCGTGGTCAAGAATAACAAGTGATTTACTTTTAATAGACATTGTAGATGCTGCTATACTTAGCATTGCATCAGTTGCTGGTAGCACTTTACCTGTGGAATCAGATATTCCGGGTGTTGCTATAACATAGCCTGTTTTACCATAAGCAGATAATAAATTATCCATGCAACGTAAATATGGAACAAAGGATCTAATATTGGCTCCACCAAAATATGATAATTCTAAGCGGCATGATTGAGATTTATCCCCCAACGTCGTAGTAGATTTCCTAAGAAGCTGTGCCTGTTCTACAAGACGGATAAATTCAGCTCTATTGCCTTGTAAGTCTTGGCCTTTACCTCGTTGTGCTAAGTCTAAGACTTGCTTGAAATTGCCTTGGCCTATAAAACGAGAGCCACGTAACAATAGGCCAAATTCGGTTACGGCTGCTGCAAACAGGAAGTTTTCTGATGCTTTGTCTAAGGTTACTGGAGCTAGGGTAATTGGATTGCTCCATAAAACGCTTTTAGTAGCGTATGGCTGTTTATAGCGCAGATGTAAGGTCAATATTTCTTGGCTTTTGGCTTGGACCGATTGTTGGGTAGTTTGATAGCGTAAGGGCAATACGGCTGGCCTATCAGTGGTTTGATCTTGAGAACCAGCAGGAATCAGTTCATATAAAGCAGTGACCTGATGGCCTGATCCTAATTCCCCTGCATCCTTTTTGTCATCTTGAAAATCTTCAGTCTTTAAACTACGATTTTCATAGCCGATCAGACGATAGGATTGGATATGTTGGGGATTAAATTCAATCTGAAGTTTGACATCTTTAGCAATAGTAAATAGGGTACCACTAAATTGCTTAACCAATACTTTATTGGCCTCGCGTAGGTTATCAATATAGGCATAGTTACCATTGCCCTTGTCAGCTAACTGTTCCATTTGCGCATCCTGATAATTACCAGTGCCAAAGCCTAACACAGTTAGAAAGATGCCTTCATCCCGTTTGGCTTCAATCAAGCGAACTAACTCACCTTCACTACTGATACCAACATTAAAATCACCATCTGTGGCCAGAATCACCCGATTATTGCCATTCGGCTGAAAGCTTTGTTTGGCTAGATCATAAGCAAGCTGGATTCCAGCACCACCTGAGGTAGAGCCACCCGCTTCAAGGTTATTAATAGCCGCAATAATCTTTTGCGTTGCATTGCCAGGTGTTGGTGGCAATACTACGCCAGCAGCTCCAGCATAGACCACTAGGGATACGCGATCTTGAAGCCGTAATTCTTTAGCTAATAGAGTAAGTCCTTTTTGGACTAATGGTAACTTATTAGGATCACTCATAGAGCCAGAGACATCAACTAGAAATACCAAATTAGCAGGTGGTAATTTGTCTTTAGGAATAGTCTTGCCCTGTAAGCCAATCAATAATAATTGATGTAAGGGATTCCAAGGACAAACAGCACGTTCTGTAGTTAGGCTAAACGGATGCTTGCCTTGGGGTTGTGGATAATCATAGCTAAAATAATTGATAAGCTCTTCAATACGGATTGCATCGGCTGGTGGCAATGTATCACTATTAAGAAACCGCCGCATATTGCTATAGGATGCGGTATCTACATCAATAGAAAAGGTAGAACGTGGACTATCCGTTACCTGCACAAATTCGTTTTCATAAATCCGCTTGTAGTTTTCGGTATTGGATTGCTGCTGAGGTTGCTTAGGAGCATTATCAGCTGTGGATTGAATTTGGGGAGCTGCTGAAGAAGGCAGTATTTTTGCTGCTAAAAAGCTGTCTTGGCGTACTGATGGTGCTGCTATGGATGCTGCCTTTGAAGGTGGTGGTGCTTCTAGTGATGAACATCCATACAAACCAAATAATACCATACAGCTAATTGCAACAAAGGTGTAGATAACTCGCATTGTAAAAACTTCAAATATTTGCCAATTTAGTATTATCTTCATTAGGTTACATCCTAATTATGAAATTTTAATATACATTCTAAATGCGGCATCCTTCATTACCGTCCAAAAGTAGTTTACACTCGATGTTCAAAAATTAGTGTATGCTAATATTCTAATATCATTTATTGCAAGGGTTCTGTAGGAGATAACATACAAAATGCCTTGCAGAATGGAACGACTGAAAAATATATTTGTATTACTCGGCTATCCAGTTTTTTGGCTTAACAAAAATTGCGTATGGATTCCTGCTTTCGCAGGAATGACGGGTAGGTCATTCAACGGACAGCAGATTTTTCATCAAGTCGTCATTCCTGCGAAAGCAGGAATCCAGTATTATAAATTTCAATTGTACTATATAAACATTTTCTAACTTTTGAACATCGAGTTACACTTTTTGAATTGGGAATAGGATATTCATACCAGTATTAATAAAGAATGTTGCTAGTATAACCAATCTATAAATTGTAAACTAGGAAATAAAGGATGCCAATTAGAATTTAACAAACTCAATGATAAGCTGTTTAAGAGTCTTCAAGATACGAAAAATTTTAAAAAGGTCATCACGGGTAGCGATATATCCGTCACTAATGCAATAAGCACGTTTCTGTAAAGTCATAAAATGCCAGATTTCCCCTTTTATGTAACAGCCATACATTGGAAATTGGTGCTGATTAAGTTCTTGAGCGACTAACATTGCCGCTAATGCTTGAGCAGCAGGGTCACCATCAGGGTCTTTTTCTTTCTTGTATTCTTGAAAACAAAAATATGGCTGCTCTGGTACTCGAAATCCCGAAGCAATCATTCCATCTGGTCGACCGCCCATTTCAATGTCATCAACTTTCCCACTAAAAGCGCGTTCTGCAAAAAAATTAAATTGTTTGGTGTTAAAATTAGCAAATGCCATCACAGGCCCAATAAAGTTATAGGCTAATTCAGTTTCATTCCAATCATATACATGAGTGTGCAATGTTTTTTGACAAGAACGTAACACTTGGTGCTCTAAATCGGAAATATCTGCCTGTGCTGTGATCCAGTGTTCCAAAATTGGACTGCTATCCAGTACTTCAAGCCGAAATGTTTTGTCTAGTTCCGCTAATGTCCAATCCTTAAAATTACGCATATTGACCATGTTAGGTCACAATTTTATAGAAATTTGTAGAACTACTAACCAAAAATCAACAGATCTTCAAACCTGTATAAGGATGTAACCAATCCAATATCCCCTCGCCTACCTTTTTGGTTAATTCCGAAAAGGAAAACTTAGGGTTACTTTTTCTTATTTTGCTGAATAGTAGAAGTTTGTTCTACAATTCATTTGTGAATTAGTTCAGTAACATCGATACCTTAAAATTTGGCATCCCTCGTTCTCCGGTTTACACTTGAAGTATCATTTCCATAAACAGTCTTAAGTTGCCTTCCCATGCTTGAGCATGGGAGTATATTTAAGTTTTACAGCCCAGCATCGGCTTTCAGTGCTGCTGCTTTATCGGTTTTTTCCCAACTAAATTCTGGCTCTTCACGTCCAAAATGGCCATAAGCTGCTGTCTTACGATAAATAGGACGCACTAGATCTAACATAGTGAGTATACCGTAAGGGCGTAGATCAAAATGCTGTCTTACCAAGGCTTCGATGCGTTCATCGGTAAGTTTTCCAGTACCGAACGTATCTATATGAATTGAGGTGGGTTCAGCGACACCAATAGCATACGAGACTTGAATTTCACAACGATCTGCTAAACCCGCTGCAACAATATTCTTAGCTACATAACGCCCGGCATAAGCGGCAGATCGATCCACTTTGGAAGGATCTTTGCCAGAAAAAGCTCCACCACCATGTCGTGCGGCACCGCCATAAGTATCTACGATGATTTTACGTCCTGTAAGGCCACAGTCTCCAACTGGACCGCCAATGACAAAACTTCCGGTTGGATTGATATGGATTCTTTCTTGGGGACATTTATCAGTCCATTCTTTAGGCAATACTGGCTGAATGATGTTTTCTAACACTGCTTCACGTAGATGTTTGTAGTCTACATCGGCATCGTGTTGAGTTGATAATACTATGGCTTCAATGCCAGTTACTTTGCCATCTTCATATCTAAGTGTTACTTGGCTTTTGGCATCTGGACGCAGCCAAGGTAAGACGTGCGATTTACGCATCTCTGCTTGGCGTTGCACTAAACGCTGTGCGTATGTAATAGGGGCAGGCATAAGGACATCGGTTTCATTGGTGGCGTAACCAAACATCATGCCTTGATCGCCGGCACCTTGCTCTTCTGGACTTTTTCGATCTACGCCTTGGGCTATGTCAGTAGACTGTTTCCCTAATAATGACATGACAGCGCAGGTATTGCCATCAAAGCCAATATTGGAGCTATTGTAGCCTATATCGCAGACTACCTGGCGCACGATCTCATCTAAGTCAATTACGGCATTGGTAGTGATTTCTCCAGCTACTATTACCGCTCCGGTTTTGATCATGGTTTCACAAGCGACTCTAGCAGATTGTGGATTGGAGTCTTTGGTTAGGATAGCATCTAAAACAGCGTCAGAGATTTGATCGGCCATTTTGTCTGGATGGCCTTCAGATACGGATTCGGATGTAAAAATAAAATTATGTGGCATATATCTATCACCTAAAAAGCTATATATTGGAATCGTTCCCACGCTCTGTGTGGGAATGCATTATGGACGTTATGCGTCCTATTTATAGTTATCATAAAATCTAAAATTATAACGATGTGCAGTGCCACATGCTGATCCTATAAATGCCTCAATATCAGATATGATAACTTATTGAGAAGTTACTAAATATCTATTAAATATCTATTTAAGAATCTATTTAAGTCAAAAGTATATTTAAGAAAATATTCTTAAAAAGAAAACTTTAAGAAGATATTCTTAATTTGCTTTATGGACGGGGGAGCGTGATACCTACTTGACCTTGATATTTGCCTTGCCTGTCATGGTAAGAATGTTCACAAACTTCATCACTTTCGAAAAACAGTAATTGGGCAATGCCTTCATTGGCATAGATTTTGGCAGGCAAAGGACTGGTATTAGAGATCTCTATCGTAACATAGCCTTCCCACTCAGGTTCCAAGGGTGTAACATTAACGATGATGCCACATCTGGCATACGTGGATTTTCCTAAGCAAATAGCCAAAACATTGCGAGGAATACGAAAGTGCTCCAACGAGCGTGTCAAAGCAAATGAATTGGGAGGAATTAGGCATACATCGCCTTTAAAATCTACAAAACTTTTATGATCAAATGCCTTTGGATCAATAATTGTCGAATTGACATTGGTAAAAATTTTAAATTCATCAGCACAACGAATGTCATAACCATAGCTTGAGACACCATAAGACACAACTTTATGGTCTTGATATTCCCTTACTTGGATTGCTTCAAAAGGATTAATCATGGCATAGGACGTAGTCATATGCCTAATCCAACGATCAGATTTAATAGACATCAAGATATTTTTAAGAAAGTAGGACGAGGGTGAGCTGGCACTTTAATAGTCCAGCTTGATATACAGCATCCCCCTCGTTCACCAAATTAATCCGATGAAGGTTTAACTCGTTCAAACCATTGACGAGGGCCAAGAGATGTAAGCCAATCACGATTAGCCTCAAATCCCATACGTTCTGCCATGTCTTTAACTCTTTCACGAGCTTGATGACGCGGCATTGCATGACGTGTCAAAGTTTGATATAAATCAACAGCCTGTTCAAAACGCTTCCGGGTAAAATCTCCAGCACCAAAGCGCTGTGGATCTCTTCGGTTATAATGTTCAAACAAGTAAGTTTCCATATGTTTTTCAACTTGGCTTTCTAAAGCTAAACCATGTTCATCGGCAGTTTTGCGCAGCATAGCACTAGCTTCTTGCAAAGTTAAACCAAATTCCATGATTCCGGCTTTAAGGGCCTCTTGTTCTTGTTCAACCAAAATAATGCTTCGTGTTCCACTTTGTAGCTGCACATAGTCAGCATAGCGATCTGCGGAAACACGGCTTGGTCTGTAATCGCGGGCGTAAGTATCCTCCACGGGGGTGGACCTCTTTGTTGGAGATAACAGTTAAGTAAATTTTAATCATACCACCAGCATGGTGCTGTAACAGTAGAGGGCTGGGTTGGATGATGTTCGACATATACAAATATTATCTATTTATATCCTATTGCCCATGCTTGGTGCTACTTTATAGCTCCTCTGCACAGGTAAATTGTAGGCAAAAATACGATGGTTGTCGAAGGCTAATTTAAATTTGACAATTTTATGCCAACAAACGTTATCGAACAATAATATGTGCATAGTCATTTTAGAATAAAAGAATAGTAAAAAATATTACTTAAAAAGTATATGGTAAAATTAGCATTAATAAATTAATCCCATCTTACACATTTTATGTTATTAGTCAAATTATTAGTTACTTATATATTTTATGTTCTATAAACAATAACACTATAACATTATAAATACTATAGTACTATAAGTAGTACTATAAGAATTATAAGCATCATAGGGTGGGTTGCCCTTTGTTTGGTAACCCATCATTATTGTAAGATGTTGGGTTGATGATAAGGCTGTCAACCCAACCTATTATATCCGTCAATGTGACAAAGTAGCATTAATAGAGTAAATTTATAAGATTCCAATGTACCATAGACCTAAATATATTAGTCCTTTTATTATCTTAAATTATGTATTATGCTAAAAATATCCGTAAATTTTAATCTTTAAAGCAAATTTAAAAAATAAGGAAGTTACCAAAGAAATTTTGCTTTAAATATTTTTAAGTCTTGATGTTGAAAAAGCAAGCTAAAAATTGTAATACTACTTAACATTACCACATTTACAACATAGCAACGAGAAATATGGGTATGAAGAGGATGAAAATAACACTCAAGTTACGCCAAATGATAATATCATGGCAATTGACTTGGGGCTTAACAACTTAGCGACTTGCGTGACTAACGGCGTGGCAAAGCCTTTTATTGTCGATGGAAGAAAGCTTAAGTCTATCAACCATCACTACAACAAGTGCTATTGCAGACTTCAATCACATTTAAAAAAGACCCGCTTACGCGAATGGTCAAATCGTTTACAACGTTTGACTGATAGGCGTAATGCCCAGATTGGCGACTATTTGCATAAAGCAACTCGACAAGTGACTAAT
>LFCU01000154.1 GCA_001044195.1 Candidatus Achromatium palustre | reverse complement strand
GGCGGCAAAACAGCTAAGGGTTATGGTTATTTCAACAAGAACACAGGAACGTAAACACATGGCATGGGTTCGCCTTAATTTAGAGTTAGTTACTCCCTGCTTTATTGCTGGAGCTGATAATGATCATCTTAATGAGCAACAGCTCCAAGAAGAAGGATTAAGACCGCCAAGCTTGATTGGCGAATGGCGTTTTTGGTTACGTGCCGCTCTTGGTCATTATGCCCCAGATTGGCAAGAACGGGAATCCAATTTATTTGGTACCCAACTTAATGGCGGTAAGCAAGGGGCTTTGCGAGTAAAACCGGCGTGGAAAAATTTACAGACTATTTCGGCAGGACGCACATTTGGCGGTCAAAACTGTTCATTTCGTGAGGGTACACATCCAATCAATGCCTTAAGCTATTTGCTAGGCCAAGGACTTTTTGATCATAACCAACACTCATTACGTCCTGCATTGCAAAACAATCAAACTATCCCTATTGACATCGCAATTCGCACCCGTTCCCCAGAACAAGCAAAGTTATTGTGGCAAGATTTACGTCATGCATTGTGGTTGTGGCAACTTTTTGGTGGTGTTGGTGCTCGCAGCCGGCGTGGCTGGGGAAGCATCCAAATAAGAAATATTAGTAATGATACGATCATTCAGGATGAAGAGGAAAGAGAAAAATGGACAACATGGTTTAATAATAGCTTTGCTACTTGGGGAGATGCAGAACGTAGCACGTTTATAAGGAGAATACACAAGGCAAGTGGAGGCACACAAACAAGGTTATATAGTAGTCCCAGATTTATCATTACTGATACCAAAACGACAACAAATCCAAACCATGCTGATGCCACAACTTTTGCTGGAGAGCAAAATTTTTCCAATATGGGATCTATATGTGCCGTTTTACGTACTCCATTAAACCCACTAAACCCATTGCAATCTTGGCAAGAAGCCCTGTGTACTATTGGTCAAAAGATGCTTAATGTACGTAGTAACGCACCTGGTAGAGATCGACCCCAAAATGAATTACGTGTACAAGACCATAATAATGTGTACAATTTAGCAACTGGCGGTGCTTTGACCGCTGCTCCATACAGGGCAGCATTTGGCCTACCTCACAATTGTCATTTTGCTGAATTACCTAAAGCACGACAAGATATAAGCTTTGAAGGAGCCAAAGATAAAGCTGTGCGGAGAGCCTCACCAGTATTTATTCATGTAGCACGGTTTGGTATAGCTCCTGATGTTCAATATATACCCACTGTATTATGGATGAAAAGCAAATTAACTGAAGCTCCAATAGCTGGTAGTCGTCCTATTAAGTCTGGTGTTGGACATGGGCATACCCATGAAATTCCCGACTGGTCAGTAGTAACTGAATTTTTAAATCAAATTATATATTGAGGTAAATTGTGTCAAAATCTAATAAAGAACACCTTCTCCTAGCCCCTCTGGGTAAATCTCCAGGCGCAGTATTAAGCCTGATCGAATGGCTGAATAACCGTAACAAATGGCCGGAAGAAGCTCAAAATGCTTATCCCCAAATACCTCCAGTTACGCATCTTTGGATTGTAACTACTGATTCTACAGATACAACAAAAAATTTAAATCTAGTCATAGAAGAAATGGAGAGGGATTATCCAAATGTAAAGCAACGTAGCCTTGTTACTGTTGGTGCGGGAGATATTCATACAAAGGAACACCATCAAAAAGTGGCTGAGATTCTTTATCGACTAGTATTACAAGGCGAAAACTGGCGTAAAGATGATATAAACAATCGAAAATTTTCCGTAAGCATTTCTGGGGGGCGCAAAACTATGTCTGCTGATTTACAACGCGCCTGTACCTTTTTTGCAGCAGATCACGTTGTGCAAATGGTTTACGACGGAGAATATGATCCCAGTGATATTGACAGCATCCGTGATGAATACGATCAGCACTTCCCTGTATGTGTAACCACTGAGCCTACTCCTTGGCGTGATTTATTAGAACAACCCTGGAAAGAAATCAATCCCAATATTTTGCTAAATAGTAGCACATTTGGTCTTAGTGATAATTGGACTGAAGATACAGATCCCAATAAATATCCGCATAATGTTACCCCCAACGCAGTACCTGAACAGCCAGATTTTAAACTAGTTCAGGGACTGGATAAAATCTCCCGCAATGCCTCTGAATTTGCAGTTAAAGCCCTGGGGTGTGGTGTGGGAGGGAGCTTTTTGCGGCATGATTTGGGAGCTTTGGTAAAAGAATTAGCAAATGCTCACAACGACATCCGCGAACTTAAAGCTATTAAATCCTATATTGGTGCTTTAGGAATTATGTTAAAAAACCCAGATAATCTACAAGGAACTATTAGATTTGATGAATTTATAAGCATAATCGATGATGCTTTGATTATGGGAATAGGAAGCATTGTTCCTCGTCAAAACGATGGCCTTATCTGGAAAAATCACAGCTTTGAATTTACTATTACCTGTAATGGAATATCACCTGATACTAGATTAAGAGGATTAAAATTTGATCCTAATGATAAAAATAATGATGCTAATGGTTGGTTGTTAATTTTAAGAAATTTAATTGCCAACATCAAACGTCATGGAGCTAAAAATGCTCAAGGATTGACATCAGGAACACTTGATGTATCAATATCCAATGGAGATTGTGTTCTTACTATTACTAACACTATACCAGATCTATCTTTTTTGCGTAAGATAGTCAACATGAAAAATGGTGAGTTACCAAGCTTGCTCGATCCTTTTCGTACTAACGGTAACGGTGATGGCCTTGGGTTATATACAGTATTGCGAACCATAACTTATTCTGATGGTATCGAATTAAAAGCACCACGTATCGAACCTTGGCCGTTAGATGATTGGGAAATGCCAAGTGAACCTGCTCGTTTTGTTGTCAAACTGATTGTTCCAATTGTGTAATGTAGGAAATAATTTATGCCACTTCAACCCCAAAACTGTATTATTATCCATTTTGATAGCTGTGAAGCATCACGTTTCCAAAATATAACAGAAGGTACTAACTTATTTGGTCCTTGGCGTACTAGAATTTGCGGACACTATAAGACATGTAATAGCGGTAAAATGTTTGCTCAGGCTATTGAGCAAATTGCAACTACCCCTTCTTCATGTGGTGTTACTATCTCTCAAGATTCTACACCACAGATTATTTTGCTAATTCATTTAACTGATTTGGAACAAAATGTTGGAGGAGTTGATTTAAAGAGTTGGTTGCAGGCTGATAATCGACGGTGGATCATTGGTTATTCACTGCGTAGCACCTATGATAATTATCCAGCTTGTAATGACAAAGAATCTATACTCCAAGCTTTTGGTAATTTATTACCTTCTGAATTATGGCAAGAACGCTGGGCAATTTGGCCGTGGGGACATGTAAATGACAGCAATCCTTTGTCTCGAGCTTTAGCCCTCCTAGGATTACGAGAGCGCAATTATTTAAATCTTGCCCAATTAAGTGAACCACCTGATAGCTGGCATCCCATACTTTTAAAAGAGTTAAAATCTGGATTAGATAATGTGGTCGCTGAAGCGGATTTTGTACAAGAGATTGTGCCGTGGATCGAGCATGGAATTTTGGTGGAGTGGTTTGATACAGAAAATTGTCGCCCTCGCAATGCAAGAGAGCGTTGTGTACAACTGCTAGGTTGGGGAGACCGTTTGTGGGTACTAGAAGGTTATGCAATCACCAAACGTTGGCGCAAGACTCGTGATTTATGCCGTAATTCTCTGAAAGCATTGTCAACTCTATTCCTTGACTGTCATAACGTTGATAAATTTGATAATGACAAAAAATCTGATTGGATGCCTGTGATTCAACAAATAGAACAAGCTTTAATTGCTGCTAAAGAATAAGAAATTATTTGAGGTAGCCATGAACTGGCAACAAGCATGTCAACATATAGCCTTGGGCAATATGCCGTTTAAAATTGAGATTAACGAGCATGGTGATTTAATCTTGAGTCCGGCTAAAGTTAGACACGGCGTGTTGCTTGCTCAACTACGTCATGATGGTATGGAGAAAAAAATTGAAGCAACGTGTTTATCTTGAAACATCAGTAATTTCATATCTCACTGCTAGACCATCTCGCAATTTGATTACCGCAGCATGCCAACAACTTACTTTGGAATGGTGGAATAACGCTTTTGATTTGTGGAAACTGATTGATACTCTGCGTGAGCTTGGCGAAGTACCTCCTTTGCTTACAACACCTGAAGAATTATTGGAATTATAATGGACCATCTATCTAACCAACAATCTAAATATCGCATTCCAGATCCGATTATCGATGAACTTTGGAAAATCAAACAGGAAATCAATAAAGAAGCAAACTATCAAATTGATGTACTCGTTCGTATGGCCCATGAAGCAGCACTAGCCGTAAACTGGAATAAAGAAAAATCGTAACAGTAAACAAAAAATTACAATTTATAATGATGCCGATGGCGTAAGTTATGAATAAAAATAAATATTTAGAAATAACCAATAATATTTTATGGCAACTAAAACTCTACGTATCCTGATGCTGGATGATTATCCAGAGCAAATCACCCAAATGGCTGATGTATTTCAGCGTTTTACAGCAGGCTGTGTTTTTGATGGAGCTTCTCATGCTAAAGAAGCGTTACAAAAATGGCACAAGAAACCTTATGATCTGATCATCATGGATCAGCAATGGACTAATGAAAAAATTCCTGACGACCAATTAGTAGATTTAGAGGGTAATTTACCAGGAAAAGGCCGCCCAGAACGATTAGAACAGGGAATCGGTATTACACGCTACTTACGCAAAAATAAAGTAAAGGCACCTATTATTTTTGCTACTTCTGCGGCCAACATAATAACAGCTAGGAAAGCAGTAACAGCTGGAGCTACTACCTATTATTCCAAAAAAACCCTGTTAGCCCAACCTGATTTTGCTCTACACTTTATTAAGGACAATCAAGGCGATTATGCCTTTCTGCAACGTAATTTAAGCCAATTAAATTTACAAGCAGACTCTTTAATAAAACAAGATTTAATCAGTAAACGTGCGGTATGGAATCGCAAATGGCCGCTTATTGTCCAAGAACTATTAGAGACTTTAGCTGCTAAAGGCGAGATGTATCTTTCTATAACAGAAACGCTTACCAATAACGAATTACCATCGATTTTAGAACGCAATTTAGAGCCTTTTACTGTCCATGATCTAGTGGATTTGTTGTGTATCCATGGAATTGTACTAAAATCAGAGGATATTGCAGACCATAAACAACTGGAAAATTTCATACTGCTAAACTGTAATGATGGACGCTTACTAGCAGTATTAGCCCCCAACATGTTAGATAAAGTATCGTCTATCCCATCATCTTGGGATCAGCAAGTAATAACATGGCGTGAACGATATCCTGGTGTATTACCAGCCACTATTAAAGAACTTGCCTTGGGACCTAAAGCCCCCTATTGGGATAGTGAACGCTTGGTATATGCTGAGGTATCTGAACCTTCTGTAGCCTGGTCATTTGAATCGTCCGGTTTATCCCAACGATTGCCACTGGCAGCCTCCGCTGGAAGAATTGGTTTCCCAGGAGCAAATTTTTGGCAACAGATGCAAGAACAGGCAGCTAAAATTGAAGCCTTACCCAATTTTACTGACCAGGCCGCTTCTCTGTTTGCTTTATATGCTCTTAATGATAAAACAACTACGCTGGAAATTATTCCATTTCCTAAACATCTATTAAGTAAAGATAGTAAGCAAAATATACAGCCCGCTAGCCATCACTTAATTCATTTTCACCAAGGAATTCCTGCACAAGACAAAGATATTGAACGCCAATTGGCCCAACTGCCTAATGTAGAAATCTTCCGCTCTGGCTATGCCACTGATTTTGAAGAGCAGACCTTGCAAACGACATTAAAGGCCATGGCCAAAGTGCCAGGTGTAAATCGCACGGTATGGCTAGCTACCGATTTTTTACATGTGCGTAGTGGCCGTCTATTACATCGTTTTGCCCAGGAATTAGATTTGGTTATCTTGGCTCCACAAGGGATTTGTATTCTTGAATGTAAAGCCAGTAATTTAGAATCCGATTTCAGAAAAGCCCACGGTCAAGTCAATGATGCTCGTAAAAGACTATGGGGTAGTGCAGATAATAAGCATGGGGGGATTTTTTTAAAGCCCTTATTATTGAATAGACTGCATGAATTAGAAAGGCAACGAAGATCATTGACTACAATTCCTAACGATGTGCTGAATGCTATTCCACATTCTTTAAAGAAGCGTTTATACAACAAAACAACGCAACAAGCCCAACTAATTATTAGCGATTATTATCAGCCACTAGAAGAGCTTATGCAGCAAGGAGCTATTGATCTTAAGTACGTAGTACGCCAGGATTTTCTGCGTCCACATAATCGTAAAGATATTTCTGCACTATTAGGTCTTATTGTAGCCCCTGGATCATGCCTATTAGATGCTGATCAATCCGCAAAAGGATTATCGATCTATGTGTTTTCTCGTGATCATGAACTTTCGAGAGTGTTACAAGACTGGCTGAAGTTGCCGCCTATCTTTAATCCTATGCAACTGCAACTTATCAGAGAAACCTTAGGTTATATGAGCCACGGTGCCGAATCTACTGCTTTACAAGAATTGCCGGATTTCACTCCTGAACGTGGTATTGGTGAACTTAATGGTTGGCGACATGTTATAGGTAAACTTAGCTGGGATCCAGATGGTCAACTCTGTACACTGCTAATACGCAAAAGCACTAATTTATCTTTACAACAACGGCGCATTTATCAACGCTGGCTAGTAACTGCTTTGAAAAATATACCTTTAGAATTACGCTGGCTAGATAGTAGAGGTTTACCACCTGTTTACCCAAGAGACTTTAAAAAATGTGCATTATTATTGCGTGGAAAATTAGAGCTTGCCTCGGAGCTTACAATACTACCAACATTAGAACGCTTGCAGGCTATTAGCAGTTTATTGCAATTAGGTTGGGAACGACCAACAGCCGAAGTGTTAGGAAGTGGCAATTTATGCCCGCAACCGTTAGCAATGCGTGTATTTGGGCAGCAACATAGACGTTACGGTTGGCTACCAGGTCCGCCACGCAAGGAAGAGGTAGAAGCTAGTGCTGCGTATCGACAAGGGTTACGCTGGATCTTAGAAATCTTAACCCCTTGGTTTAACAAAGCTGATCCTATTGAAATCAAGGTTATTGCCCTGTTCCAAAAAACACAAGCTCAACTTAAGGATGCGCGACAACCTATGCCCAAAATAACAGCTTTAAAAAACGGCCTGCAAATAGCTATGGATTACCATAATTTAGAGAAGAAAAAATGACAAGTATTACCATAGCCCCCAAAATTTGTCATGGGAAACCATGTATTCGCGGGTTACGTTACCCTGTAGAGAATGTCTTAGAGTGGTTAGCAAGTGGTATGACTATTGATGACATTTTAAATGATTATGAAGATCTGACCCGAGAAGATATTTTAGCTGTACTCGCCTTTGTGGCCCGTATGGCTCATACCAAACGTATCGATTTACTTGCTGCATGAAATTTATAATTGATGCACAACTTCCGAAACGGCTTTCACGTAAACTCAGTCCAAATTGCTATGGATTAGAACTGGTAACATGAGCAACAGTGAGTTAGAACAAATTATAGACCATAATTTAACTGCTATAGAAAATGCTTTGCAAACAAGCGGATTTGTAGAGCTAGGTTGTAATAAGTTAATTGTCCATGATTGAAGATAAATAATCATGCAATTTCTTTAATCAAAACACGGAGTATATGTTATGCCTCACCATGTATTAGTTATTGATGATCACTATGAAAATGATCTACAAGCACCAGATAAACTACCATTAGCTATCAAGGAAGTCACAAACGATTTCAAACCGCATTATGCGCATGATTATCCAGAAGCCAAAAAGATCCTTGATCAATATCCAGTAAATTTAATTTTAATTGATCAATTTTTTGACAGGGAAGGAATTAAGTTACTAAACGATCATCTTGAAATAAGCGATAGAACGCCAGCTAGACTTACAAATATTCAAGGATTTCTTATTGCGCAACGTATTGCTAAAGATACAGGCTATTTACGCCCACCAATGCTTATCTTTACCAGCAAAGGTGAACATCCTGATCAAGCGGTAGAACTTGTAAGTATTGGGATATTAGATAGCTATCAAGGTAAGCCCAGTCGGTATGAAATAGAAGATACTGAATTTAATCGGTTGGTAGAATTTATCCGTTGGCATCTTGACCCCTTAGAAGCCCTCAAACACACAGGATTTAGAGATGACATTGCCATTGATCCAACTATTTTCCGTTCTTTAGAACGCAAACTTAACGATTGGCGCTGCGATACTCCAGCCATTTTGCAACGCCTGCTAGATATTGCCATCGAGAAGCATCACCATAGCATAAACGCTACTACCTGGGGAATAATGAAAGATGATCAATTGTTGCAAAAACTAGATGATCCTTGGAATGATCCTGAATTGTGGCTACAGCTATTAAGCTCATTCAAAGCACTAGGAGATTTTAAAGCCTGGCATCCGTGGACGCCGGAATTACCTGCAAGATCACGTATGCGCTATTTTAAAGCATTCCAGAATAATAAGCAGCGTATTCTTATGCTAATCGATCCATGTCATTTACCAGAATTTAGTCTTCAGGATCGAAAGAATGTAGAACGCGCCTGTCCTGTTTTTAATGCTAATAATAGTAGACCCTTTAATAGCTTTCGTGTCATTCTCCCACGTTTAGCCCCAAGTAGTACCAATCCTTGGTTGATTGGCGTTTGGTATGAAATTCCACAAGGTAAGGATGAAAACTGGATTCCATTATCTGCATATCGACACCAACAATTACAAGAACAACAATCAATGCAACAGGCATTACAGGACGTTGTTAATGCCATCAATCAAGGCCAAGATAGAAATGAACAACTACGCTATGGCTATGGGCTGGTAACGGATGGTGTGCTTATCAATCGCGAAGGTAAACGTCCTGGTGCTTTTAATAACT
Organism: Candidatus Achromatium palustre; assembly: GCA_001044195.1. Classification (GTDB taxonomy): domain Bacteria; phylum Pseudomonadota; class Gammaproteobacteria; order Chromatiales; family Chromatiaceae; genus Achromatium; species Achromatium palustre. The sequence goes on along the minus strand of LFCU01000154.1, from coordinate 2,423 downwards.
GGCGTTCTCCAGAATTTCCCATTCTTCAATTACGCCTCCATCCAGATCCAGAAGAACCGGAACCTTTAAAGGGTTGGTACATTAGAAAATTTAACCATCGCAAAGAATGGCTGCAAGGTTTAGCCTATTGGTTTGCTTGGGGCAATCTGCCTGATTTATATGGTGACCATACCGTTGCGTATGCCTGGGAGCAATTACAGCGTTTATTAGATGAAGATAAACAGTCTATTCCGTTTCGTATTCAGCGTTGGTTTCCAGCATCTCGATATACTCGCCATGATAGTCATTATGAGTTTAACAACAGCGAATTGCGTTGTTCAGCAACTACCAGGTGCTTAGGTGAGATCGGCAGTCAGCCATGTTTAGATATCAAGGATATTGTCACTCTAAATCAATGTGCTTGTGTATGCGAACAAAGTCCTCAAAACGAGGCTATCACCGTATTTGAGCAGATAGAATTTCATAAATCAGTTACCATCAAAGCCTGTAAAATTGTCGATAAGGTTGGTAATCTCACTACTTTACGACTACGCGATTGTCACTTTTTGGGCGGCTTAGATCTCAGCGGCGTAGAAGCTACGGCTATTGAAATCATTAATTGTCAGTTTGCATCAGATAATACCCAACCTGCTTTAAGGATCGCTAATTCCCAACTTGTTGGTGCTATCAAATTAGATAATATTACAATAGATGGTGAATGTGCTATCAGGCAATGTGAGGTCAATGATATTAAAGCTAGCATCCAATTCGGCCACCTCATACTTGGGCCTAACCTTACAATACAGGAAGTAGTCGATCTAGAGTTAGCAGGCTCCAGCAGGGCAACCTTTGAACATATAGAAAACAAAGGTAAAACTAAGATTGATACCAAAGAGCAAGCAGAATGTAATATACATCATAGTCAACTGCTGGCAGATGCTGATTTCCATCTTAATGATGGTGGTCACAGCTTGCAAATCGAACACAGCGGTATCAATGGCCGCCTACGTATTGTAGGGGCGACTATTGCTGAAAATGCAGTTCCAATTCCATTCGCTATTACCCACTGTCGGCTGGATAATGAATTGATCGCCAATGGCACTATTGCCTTAACTGTAGAAAATACCCAAATTCAAGGTGATATTTCAGTTACCAAGGCACTTGACTCGCTTATGCTGCAAGAGTCAGTGATCAATGGAGAGATTGATCTGCGCAATGTTAGATTTGTTAATGCTGTTACCCTACAAGGAGTAACTATTAATCGCCTGGTCAGAGCTGAACGTAGTCATTTTAATGCGCTTACTATTGGTGCTACTACCTGCGTTGGTCAATTTTTGTTTAGTAACAGTCATTTTGCTGGCGATCTGGTTATTTCGCAACCAGTTAAGTCCTCAGATATTACTAGTGTTATATTTCGCGATCAGCTCGACTTCAGTAAAGCTTGTTTTCAAGGCCAGGTTGATCTGTCGAACACCGCATTAGAACGTGTATTGAAATTTCAAGGTGCTGAGTTTCATCAAGACGCGGATTTTCGTTACTTACAAGCAGATGGTGATCTTATTTTTAATGGCGCAAAATTCCATGCCCAAGCCCAATTTAGCAATATGTTGGTAAAAAGCTTTGTCAATTATCAAGATGCAACCTTTCACATCCCCCCAGATTTTTCAAATTCTACCTTTGAAAGGATCATTCTGTTACAGAATGTATGTTGGCCACTTGCATCCAAGCCTAAAACCTTAGCTAATTTTCAAAATAGCAACATTGGCGGTCTATTAGATCTATCTAACCCAATTGCTCTTACAACTAAAAAATCTTTAATAGGTACAAAAACAGAAGATTTATTTTGGCTGAATTTGCGGGATAGTAATATAGATAATCTGGATCTTGATATTAAGTTCATGGATGCCATTCTCAAGCAAGAGGAACGTAATGCTAACATGCTTCCGAAACAGGAACGCTTAGATTATTATCGGCAACTTACTGGTGTTGCCCAGCTATTTGAGACTAGCCTACGGAAAAAGATGCGTTTTGATGAAGCCGATAGATTTTATCGCAAGGCCAATAATTATCAAGGCGGCTGGGGTTCAAAATTTATGAATTTGATTTGGGGACATGGTACTTTACCGTGGCTGGTATTGTTCTGGATGGTAGTAGTTTCAGCGGCTCTTGGGGGTTTTAGTTGGTTGGTTTCTAGTCATACTGGGCAAACTACATCACAGATATTAAGAATCTTTGCCGAAGCATTGGCAGGTGAGGTACCTTCGTCTAGTTGGGATAGCCTACCCTTGGGATTTTTAGTTGTTTTTATAGTTTTACTTTGCTTCCAGATTATTCTTTTTAATCTCTTCTTTGCGGCATTAGCACGTAAATTATTGCGCTGGTAGAAAATAGCTGTTAAGAGAGGATTAAAGCAATAAAACTCGATATTCCAAAACATACTACAC
>LFCU01000145.1 GCA_001044195.1 Candidatus Achromatium palustre | reverse complement strand
ATATATGAAATACCTAATTTTTGGATGTCCAACTTTGTCCAATTTTTTAGGAACAGCGTTTTGGTTCTCAGCATAATTCAGACATAAACAAATGTTTAAAGTTACTTCATAAAACGCATCGAATCGTAGGTTGGGTTGATGGGGTCTTCTCATCGTCAACCCAACCTACATCCTTAAAAAATAGGATTTTTGCCGGTTTTAATACGAAATTTTGGCATAGAGACTATTCGTTGTTTGTCGGTAACGCCAACTCTAGCCACAACTTTAACAACAGGATCTGGTTCTGGAGGCTGAAAATTTCTGTTTACGCGATCTCGTAAGTCCTTACCTGGTTTGAAGTGTGGGACATATTTTCCTTCTAATTCAACGGGTTCGCCAGTTTTAGGATTGCGACCAGTACGTGGTGGACGGAAATGTAAAGAGAAGCTACCAAAACCGCGAATTTCAATACGGTCTCCAGAGGCTAAGGCTTGACTCATATGTTCCAAGATACATTTTACAGCCAATTCAATATCCTGACTTTTGAGGTTGCTTTGTTCTTGAGACAGATCCTTAGAAAGGTTATCAATTAGCTCGGATTTTGTCATAGGGTATTCTTCCAATATTTAAACTAGAAGCCTAAATGGTTTCCTTTAAAATTATAGTAAAGGATTGATTTTTAGGATTTATGTGTCTTGAGGGATATTGTTAAGAATATCCCTGTTGATAAATGTTAATTTAGATTTATACTTATAATAGAATTCCAGATTTTCTAGAATCCTAATATTGTTATACTTTATAGACTTGTAGATTTTGGGATACTCATATTATTTTAAGAATCCTGGGGTGTATCTGTTGTGTCTATTGCTACTGTTTTATCCTCAGCTTTATTTTCAGTTTTATTTTCAGTTTTATCTTCAGTTTTATCTTCAGTTTTATCTTCAGAATGTTCTACAATATTTTCTTCTGAGTCTTCATCTTTAGCCATCTGTGCTTTGATAAGATCTCCAAGTGTCGAAGAGCCAGTTTGTGGTATGTCCCGAGAATAGCCTTGAAGGGCTACTGCCTCTTCTTCTACATCCTTTTGCTTGATAGATAAAGAAATACTACGGTTTTTACGATCTACACCAATAAATTTAGCTTCAATTTGATCGCCAATTTTGAGCTTACTACGAGCATCTTCTACACGATCCCTTGCTACTTCTGAAGCTCGGATATATCCTTCCACCCCTTCAGCTAACTCAATAGTTGCACCTTTCGCATCTACATCGATGGTAACACCTTGAACAACAATCCCTTTTTCATGGGTTGCTACATAAGCTGAAAATGGGTCTCGATCTAGCTGTTTTACTCCTAAAGAAATGCGTTCGCGTTCTGCATCTACTGATAGTACTACAGCTTCTAAATCATCGCCCTTTTTGAAGTTACGAATGGCTTCTTCCCCAGTATCATCCCAAGATATATCAGAGAGGTGTACTAGACCATCAATGCCACCCTCTAGTCCAATAAAGAGTCCAAAATCGGTAATAGATTTGATCTTACCAGATACGCGATCTCCCTTATTATATTGATTGGCAAATTCTTCCCAAGGATTAGGTTTGCATTGTTTCATGCCTAATGAGATACGCCGTCTCTCTTCATCGATATCTAGTACCATCACTTCAACGTCATCACCCATTTGTACGACTTTGGTAGGATGAACATTTTTATTAGTCCAATCCATTTCAGATACGTGTACTAGACCTTCAACCCCAGATTCTATTTCTACAAAACATCCATATTCAGCAATATTAGTAACCTTACCCCAAACTTTATGGCCTTCAGGATAACGACGTGCTATATTTGACCACGGATCTTCGCCCATTTGTTTAAGTCCAAGCGAAACTCGTTGGCGTTCTCGATCAAATTTAAGGATCTTGACTTGTAATTCTTGGCCAATTTCTACTATTTCAGAAGGGTGTTTGACACGCCGCCATGCCATATCTGTAATATGCAATAGGCCGTCTATACCACCTAAGTCAACAAATGCTCCATATTCAGTGAGATTTTTAACTATTCCTGTAACATCTTGGCCTTCTTGTAAACCTTCTAATAGGCGTTCCCGTTCTTCGCTGTATTCTTGTTCTACTACAGCACGTCTTGATACTACTACATTATTACGACGTTTATCTAGTTTAATGACTTTAAATTCTAGTTCTTTCCCTTCTAGTATAGTGGTATCTCGCACTGGTCGTACATCGACTAGTGATCCTGGCAAAAAAGCATGAATAGTGCCAACTTCTACTTTAAAACCACCTTTGACTTTGCTATTAATGATTCCAGTGATGGTGTTGGTGTCTTCATAAGCTTTTTCTAAATTTTGCCAGGCTTGGTGACGTTTAGCCTTGTCTCTAGAGAGTCTTGTAGCACCCCAGCCATCTTCAACAGCATCTAGGGAGACTTCTATTTGGTCTCCAATGGCAACTTCTATATCTCCTGAGGTATTTAGAAATTGATTGCGGGGAATGACTCCTTCGGATTTAAGGCCAGCGTTGATGATAACGTTGTCCAAGGTAATGTCAACGACTGTGCCAAGAATAATGGCACCGGGTCGCATGTTAGTAACGGTTTGGCTTTGTTCAAATAGTTCTGCAAAACTTTCTGTCATCTGTGCTAAGGGTTCCTAGCGCCTTGATTTGTTAAATCGGCCAGTTATTGGTCGATGGGTAAAAGTGAATAAAAAGCCTATTTTAGATTTTGATTTTAGATTTTAATGACATTAAAATTCGGTTTATATACTAGAATTTTAAAATAAATAAATTTAAAAATAAATAAATTTAAAAAGTTAAAATAGACCACCAGATATAAATTAAATCTTTAATTTTGTAACTTTTCAATAACTTTTAGCATAAATTAAATCCGTAATTCTGGAAAACAAGTCTTAACTTGAGTTAATAATTGTTGCAATACGTCTTTAATAGTGATCCCGGTAGAATCAATTACAAGTGCTGAAGCTGCTGCTTTTAAAGGAGCAGCACTGCGAGTTTGATCACGCTCATCACGCTCATATAGCCCTCTAGTAATTTCTTCAAGATTAACATGCAATCCTTGTTCTTTCAACTGATTATATCTACGTTTAGCACGTTCTTCCGCACTTGCAGTTAAAAAGATCTTAATTTGAGCATCAGGAAATACTAGAGTTCCCATATCACGTCCATCAGCTACCAAGCCTGGTGGTCTGGCAAAAGACCTTTGTTTGGCAAGTAATGCACTACGTATTGCTGGAAACGCGGCTATTTGCGAGGCCATATTGCCAACACTTTCAGTACGAATATCTTCAGCGATATTTTGCCCTTGTAGCAATATTTTTTTATCTATAAATTTAATACTAATAGTTTGTGTCAATTTTAATAACGCTGGATCTGTAGGTCTTAGATTTTGTAGTATAGCAACTAATCCAACAATTCGATATAAAACTCCACTGTCTAGGAGATGCCAACCTAGCTGCGTTGCCAATAATTGTGAAATTGTGCCTTTGCCAGAACCACTGGGACCATCAATAGTAATAATTCTAGGAAATTCTAAATCCATTATTGCAAATTTATTATCTTAAATTCAATATATTAAGATAGGTTAATTAATTTTAATAAAAAGATTATTATTTTTGAACCTTGATTTTCAAGAGTAGATATATTTTTTGGCATCCTTCATTTCCAGTTTACACTTTTTATCGTTTTATCGTTTTATCGTTCCCACGCTCTGCGTGGGAATGCATCCTGGACGCTCTGCGTCCT
>LFCU01000197.1 GCA_001044195.1 Candidatus Achromatium palustre | reverse complement strand
GCGGGATCGCTTCGCTCTCCCGCCCTACATGGTTTAATTGCAACCACCGCACAATAATTGGCTAGAGGAGACTACCCCACCTAGCGGATATGCCCGTCCTAAATCTGTTGTAAACTTTGTAATAAGTTTTTTATCGTTCCCACAGTAGCGTGAGAACACCTTGCCACATATCCTTTTTATACTTGTGATGCTCTGAGGTACGAAGCGCATCAATATCATTAGTTTAAAATGATGGGTTTCGCTTTAGCTCTACCCATCCTACATGTAAACTGGCAATAAAGGATACCTATTTTTTCTTAGCTGGTGCTGCGGCTGTTGCAGCAGGCTCTTCAGAAGCTGTCTTGGCACCACGCGAACCATGAATGCTTACCACTGGAAATTTAGGGTCCATCTTGCGTGCTAACTCTACCCCTTGTGGCCATACAATGTCTTTGATATGGATGGCTTGATTTATTTCCAGCGCACTAATATCTAAATTAATAAACTCTGGTAGCTCCTCAGGAAGACAAATTATTTCAACCTCAGTAACATTATGAGTTATCGCACCACCTTTCTTAACCCCAACACATTTGTCTTCATTAAGAAAATGAATAGGAACTAATATGCGGAGTTTTTTATCTGTATAAACTCGCATCAGATCCACATGCAAGATTATTGGTTTGGCTGGATGCCGCTGTAGATCCTTTAGTATGACATGTTCTGATTTATCATCTATGTTTAATTGTAGGATACGCGAATAAAAGGCTTCCTGTTCTAGCTGCTTTAGCAAGGTATTGTGGTTTAGGCTTATCGTAGTTGGTGGTCTTTGGCCACCATAAACTAAGGCTGGTACTTGTCCGTTTCTACGCAGACGACGACTTGCGCCTTTTCCATTCGTGTTACGATTTTGTGCGTTAATTTCAAAAGCGGCGTTCATTTATATCCTTTAGCAATTTTTTAAAATATTTAAAAACATTATTTAGAATTTATACTGTACCTCAGCATCCTTCATTTTTCCAGTTTACACTTTTATCGTTCCTACGCTCTGGGTGGAAACGATCAAGTGTAAAGTACTTTTGGAAGCAGTAAGAAGGATGCCATTTTTTATTTGTTAAGGATTTAGAATTTTTTAACTTGTGCGTTTGCTAATAACATATTGAAATTTAATGATAATTTTTGATTGATAGCAAATAATCAAAAACGATTTTTAAGTGCCCAATCTATTAGGATGAATGATAAAACAGCATCATATATGGTTTATTTTACTATCCTATAGATTGAATAGCACCAAAATAACGATGAAAATTGTTTTTGACAAAAGTCTACTAAACAAAAATTATTTTGTAATTTCAATGCTTTATATGGGAATGCATAAGTTAAAAAATCCTGAATCCTAAATTCATAGCAAATAGGATGTGCTGAGGCACAAAGCGCATCTTATTTGCCATACATTATTGAGAAGTTACACTAATGTCTTAAACTAAAAGATGCACAGTGCGCACCATTATGATGGGAGTGTTCATTCTGGCTAGTAGATAAGTAATAGATATTACTCAAAACCCTTTTTCGTTAGTTAAGTATAGGGTTAAAAACAAGGTTTTGAATAATATCTAAATGTAATATCTAAATATAATATCTAATATTTAGTGGAACAAACAAATTTGTGCTTATATAAGGTTACTTTTTCTTTGCAGATCTCACATACTTTAACAGGTCTATCAAACTGTAAGACATATTTATACAGAGACAACTTGCTTCTACAATTAGGGCACCTACCATCGTAATGCAGTTGTACTGGAAAAATTTTTAAGATTATTACGGCTAGGACGATATGCGCTAAGGTGCGAGTAACAAATGATGTAGTTATATAATAAAGGATAGAGGTAGGTGCATCGTATTCATGCGCTATATTTATGGCACTTATAATAAATAATAGATTATTTATTATAAGGGTGATGATTACAGCCGCAATGACCCTATTAAAATTACGCTTGGATGCAATATGCAATATTGGTGTGGTTATTCTAGTAGCCATTAAACTTCTAAAACTCCAATTGCCCCTTGTTTCTTTAGTGATTTTTTAAGGGGCAAAAAAGATTAAACTATCAAGAACATCTTAACTTTAAGATTTCTTACTTTAAGATTACACGAGCATTGACTGGAAGAACAGGGCGATTATTATCTTTGATCACACCTTGAAATGCTTGAATCTGTTCTTTAGAAGCATGAGAATAGGCTTTGATCACAAGCCACCGTACTCCTTCGGAACAAGGTGGAGTAGTTAAAGAGCCAGTAAAACGATAATAGTCTAAATCGTTTGGCAACAAAGCTCTAGCACTAACAGCGGTGGTTAGCTGACCTTTTGCCCCTGCTTCTTTTGGCATTTCAGCCCAAGCTTTTTGCAATTCTTGGTTTTCTGCGCCTTCTTCGAACATTAAAGCAATCACAGCTAGGCTGCCATCTTCGGCTTTATGCACAAAGTGCCCTTCTATTGGGAAGAATTTGCCTTCAATGGTATTTTCACTAGGATTGTGAAAATGGAATTGTAATAACTCAAAGGTCTTACCATCAATCTTGAGGGTGCTGCCTGGGGCATAGTTGACTTGAATGGCATGGCCATTATTTACAATTTCTTTACCACCATTGTCCTGATATGCAACTTCTAGTGGAGGTAAATCAGCTTCAACCATGCCAGTCATATTAATGGGACTTTGGTTTTTACCAGTCTTACAGGCGATATATTTAGGATCTAAATCTCCCCAATGCTCAGGACTGCCTGCTCCAGTATAGCCCCAATGTACATCGCCTTTATGGTATCCACCACCATGTCCCTTGCCACCTTTTTCGTTACAAGCAGTTAGGGCGATAGCACCTAATAGGATTACAGCAATACTTAAGTATTTACGCATATTGGTTAAGAATCCTCAGACTTCAAATATTTAAAATTATGATGCCAATCTGGCATCCTGCACAATTACCTACAATTATGCAGCTAAATTTGGCATTTGTAAATGATGATTTTATTATTGCTATATTTAGTTAAATAATTGTATTGTATTCAATTAGTTAAATGGGAACAGAATTTTTTTATGGTACTATTTAGTAATTATATATCAGGATCAATACCTAATTCTCGCAAACGCTTCGCAAGCCTTTCCGCTCGTTGACGCTCTTGTTCAGCTCTCTCATACTCATATTCAGCTCGATCATGCTCTTGCCTGGCATACTGGGCTAACTCAACTGAGGTTAGAAATGGTTGGCCATCTGGATAAAAGAGCTTTAAAGTATCTTTCGTGACCATAAAACGAATTTGCAATAATGGGCTAATCCATTGTCCTATATAGCTTGTATTTTGCAGCTTATCTTGCAGCCGTAACCATATCCGCAATTTATTAGACGCTGGATTATACACATAATATTCCTCAACACCATAACGCTCATAAAAGCAGCGTTTCTCTTCCATAGCACGAGCTGTGTTGGATGGCGATAAAATTTCAAACACTACTTGTGGTGGAATATTGTCTTCTTCCCATTGCTTATAGGAACCTCGATAGCCCTTAGGTCGCCCAAAAACTATCATAACATCTGGTGCTACAGGCTCGGTTTCATGGCGATCTGCCACCGGATACCAGAGTAAATCAGCAGCAATAAAGACATTGGGATCACTAGCGAATAGGACTTCTAAATTTTCTTTAATCTTGACTAGCCAATCATATTGTTCAGTATTTTCTGCCATAGGTTGGCCATCACTTTCGGGATATAAATTGTCGACATCAATATAAGATAAAGGATTCATATTGGTATCCGTTATCGTAGATTGGGTTGACAGTCTCATCCACAACCCAACATCTACGACGCTTTGGTATTAGTAATTACGCATCAGGATCAACACCTAATTCCCGCAAACGCTTCGCAAGCCTTTCTGCACGTTCATGTTCTTGTTCAGCACGTTTACGCTCTTCTTCAGCCCTATCATACTCCTGTTCAGCTCGATCATGCTCTTGCCTGGCATACTGGGCTAACTCAACTGAAGTTAGAAATGGTTGGCCATCTGGATAAAAGAGCTTTAAAGTATCTTTCGTGACCATAAAACGAATTTGCAATAATGGGCTAATCCATTGTCCTATATAGCTTGTATTTTGCAGCTTATCTTGGTACCGTAACCATATCCGCAATTTATTAGACGCTGGATTATACACATAATATTCCTCAACACCATAACGCTCATAAAAGCAGCGTTTCTCTTCCATAGCACGAGCTGTGTTGGATGGCGATAAAATTTCAAACACTACTTGTGGTGGAATATTGTCTTCTTCCCATTGCTTATAGGAACCTCGATACCCCTTAGGTCGCCCAAAAACTATCATAACATCTGGTGCTACAGGCTCGGTTTCATGGCGATCTGCTACCGGATACCAGAGTAAATCAGCAGCAATAAAGACATTGGGATCACTAGCGAATAGGACTTCTAAATTTTCTTTAATCTTGACTAGCCAATCATATTGTTCAGTATTTTCTGCCATAGGTTGGCCATCACTTTCGGGATATAAATTGTCGACATCAATATAAGATAAAGGATTCATAGTGGTACCTGTTATCTTTATAAGATAGATATAAGATAGATGGTAGGGTGCGCATTGCGCACCATAAAAGATGGTCGTAAGATGTTAAGTTGACGATGAGACCATCAACCCAACTTTATGATGCTATATCACAATTAAGATGCCGTATTACAATAATAGGATATTTCGTCCCTAGAGGCCGGGTTTGATCCTGCGTCATCAATGAATTTATATATTTCAAGATAACTGAGACCAAGACCAAGTTGATGCAGAATACAGCTTGCAAACAATCCAGTTCTGCCAATCCCTGCATGACAATGTACTAACACATTGTTACCTTCACGAATTTTTTCTGCAACAGCACGTACCAATTTGGAATATTTTGTAGAGTTAGTAGGCTTAGAAAAGTCGGTAATTGCATAGTTAATCCTAAAGCAAGGCAGTTGTTTAGTGCGTATTGCTTCTGCATACGCAGGTGAGCTAATTTCAACTTCTTCTGGTCTTGTTAAACACACAATCAAATCCAAAGCTGCAATTTGGGCATAGCGTTCAAAAGTACTCCAAGATTCAAAAAAACCAGGCATAGCATGTAAATAAAGTCTGCCTGGGATTTCATCAGGAAGTGCAACCAATCGGAACATCTTTAGCAATACATACTTGATATTGAAGAATAGCCTAGCTGCAAGTTATGTTAACGCAGTTTGTTGCGTAATAACTCATTGACCTGTTTAGGATTGGCTTGGCCTTTGGTTAGCTTCATGACTTGGCCTACTAAAAAGCCTAAAACCTTATCTTTACCAGATCGAAATTGTTCAACTTGGGTAGGACATGATGCTATTACTTGATCTACAGCCTGTGCAATAGCATTACTATCTGTTACTTGGTGCAATCCTTGAGCTTCAATGATCTGATCGGCATTGCCTTTACCTTGCCACATAGCATCAAAGACAGTTTTGGCGATTTTGCCAGATATAGTCTGGTCATGGATTCTAAGCAATAATTCCCCAAGAGCTTGGGCATTTACCAGACTGCTACTAATTTCCAGATTATTGCGGTTTAAAGCAGCGGTTAATTCTCCCATAACCCAGTTGGCAGCTAACTTTGAATTCTTACAGATGGTTGCAACTTCTTCAAAATAATCCGCTAATACCCGATTAGATGTAAGTAAATCAGCATCATATTCGGAAAGTTTATATGCTGTTTGGAGACGTTGACACCGAACATCTGGCAGTTCTGGTAAATCAGCAACGGCTGCGTTAATAAATTCAGGATCGAACTCTAATGGCAACAAATCAGGATCTGGGAAGTATCTATAATCATAGTCTTCCTCTTTAGTGCGCATAGGACGGGTGATATTTTGATTGGGATCGTAGAGACGAGTCTCCTGTAATACTTGGCCACCAGATTCGATCAAATCTACTTGCCGTTGTACTTCAAATTGAATGGCTTTTTCTAAAAAGCGAAAAGAATTAAGATTCTTAAGTTCTGTGCGAGTACCTAACTTTGGTTCTCCCAAAGGACGTATTGAGACATTGGCATCCATACGGAATGAACCTTCCTGCATGTTGCCATCACAAATATCTAAGTATTGTACTATTTGATGGATTTTGCGGGCATAAGCTGATGCTTCTTGTGGGGATCTTAAATCTGGTTCAGATACAATTTCTAATAAAGGGGTACCAGCCCGGTTGAGGTCAATTCCAGTTAAACCATGATAGTCTTCATGTAGGGATTTACCAGCATCTTCTTCTAAGTGAGCACGGGTTATGCGAATGATTTTATTAGAGGTATCGTTTAGGAGAATTTTAACTTGACCAGTTCCAACAATAGGCTGCTCATATTGGCTAATTTGATAGCCTTTAGGTAAATCTGGATAAAAATAATTTTTGCGAGCAAATACAGAGCGTTTAGAAATTTTTGCCTGGATAGCATGTCCAAACCGTACAGCTAAAACCACGGCATGATTATTTAAGACTGGCAATACACCAGGCAATCCTAAATCCACAATACATGCTTGAGTATTAGGTTCTGCTCCAAAAGTAGTTGCTGCACCAGAAAAGATTTTAGAGTGGGTCTTAAGTTGGGCGTGAATTTCTAGTCCAATAACTGTTTCCCATGACATTATGTAAATTACCTAAATATTTTGTGGGTAATAAATAGGAATAGTTATAACTTACTTATGTCTGAAATAATAGGTTTAAATTTGGCGTCCCCAAGGGGAGTCGAACCCCTGTTACCGCCGTGAAAGGGCGATGTCCTAGGCCTCTAGACGATGGGGACAAATAAAAAAGACCGAGTAATTAAACCCATGTCTATTTAACTTAACTCTAATATAGATATTGGTGGAGCCAGGCGGGATCGAACCGCCGACTTCAACACTGCCAGTGTTGCGCTCTCCCAGCTGAGCTATGGCCCCATAAATCAATTATGGTTGGGTGGTACTTAAATCTTTGTAAAAGTAGATTAAGTATTTTGTTAATCATCCTTGAGCAAAAACAAATTTGCAAATTAATTAAGTGACTTAAGATTAATAATTTAATAATTAGGTATGTGAAGTCTTCGCCTTTACCTTCATAGATAATCTATCCACTTGCACAATAATATATAATGATTATGGCAAAGTCAAATATTTTTTTAAGTTTATTTTATCTATTTTGATCAGAAATCAAGAAAGATAATTCTACAACTAATTTACAAATTTGTCTAGTATTAAATTTTAATTTGTGAATTTTTAATATATATTTCTAATATTATTAATATTATTAAAGATGTTATCTTGTTTTTATTTAGTTCTACTTTGTCACATTGTGATCGTTCCCATGCTCTGCGTGGGAACGATATAAACCCAACCTACGGTTGTCAATGTGACAAAGTAGAATTAGATTGCAATGTTATTTAAATTACTTACTGTAAATTGGATATTACCAGAAAACGCATTACTGAAAATCTCCAGATTTATCTAAACTATATATAACATACCATCTACTAACTATATATAATATACCAGCTATTTAAAAGCGGATTAAATACATTTATGTTTGGATTTAGCAAATCTACAACTTCAGATAAAATTTCTAATCAAAAAGAAACGCCAAGTCTATTTGGACAATTAAAAAATAGACTAACTAAAGTACGGCACAAACTATCAGATGGTCTTACCAATTTGCTCCAAGGACACAAACGTATCGATGCAGATCTTCTGGAAGAATTAGAAACTCTATTAATTACAGCCGACATTGGGATGGAGACCACACAGCATATCATTAAAGACTTAACAAACCAAGTGCAACGAAAAATATTAAAAGACCCTCAAGCACTTACAGTAGCACTTAAATCCCTTTTGTTACATATTCTACAATCTAGCAACACAAAAACCGCACAACCAGTAACTCCCAACTTTCCACAAGTCATCCTAGTGGTAGGTATAAATGGTGCTGGCAAGACTACCACTATAGGTAAACTCGCAAAACGGTTGCAGCAAGAAGGCAAACAGGTCATGTTAGCTGCTGGAGATACCTTTAGAGCTGCGGCGATAGAACAATTACAGGTTTGGGGAGAGCGTAATGAGATACCAGTGATATGTCAACACCAAGGGGCCGATAGTGCTTCTGTTATTTACGATGCTTTAGAATCTGCTATTGCCAAAGGTCAGGATGTATTAATTGCAGATACGGCTGGGCGTTTGCACACTAAATCCAATCTTATGGCTGAACTATCTAAAATTGGACGAGTTTTGAAAAAGCTGGACCCAGATGCTCCGCACGAAGTGTTATTAGTAATAGATGCAACCACCAGGCAAAATGGTTTGCAACAGGCTTTAGAATTTAATACTGCAATTCCCCTAACTGGTGTTGTCTTGACTAAGTTAGATGGTACAGCAAAAGGCGGAATTTTGTTTGCAATCGCGGATCGGTTACAAGTGCCAATTCGTTTTATAGGAGTAGGTGAGAAGCTTGAAGATTTACGACCTTTTGAACCTGAGATATTTGTAGACGCAATCTTTGATCAATAGAACACAATCCAACATATTATGCACATTCTGGTGCCTAGGCAGAGTCCAGGCACCAGATGCCAAATAAAAGATACCCAAACCGTGTTAAAATATCTGATAATGGCTGATTATTATGATTTCTGAAATCTTTATTATTGTAGCTGGCCTTTTGATGTTATTTATGCTGGCTCTTATCTTTTATTACAAAGCCAAGGCTCAACAGGCTATTGCTGACAGGAAACTTATATATTCTCAGAAAAAATCTGGGGAAGTAAGACTAGGACAGATTGCCGAAAATTTGGTGCCTTTTTTAGAGCATTGTAAAGACCTAGATCCCAAAACTATGCACTTTATAGGTAATCCAATTGATTATATAGTTTTTGATACCGAAAACATTATTATTCTAGAAGTAAAAACTGGTAAATCTAGACTATCAGAAGTTCAAAAACGGATCAAAAATCAAGTCGAACAAAAGAAAATTGTATGGAAAACTATAAGGATCGATTGATAATTTTTCAAACATGTCTCTTAATCAAAAATTAACCAGCAGTTAAAATTTCTCATGTCATCCCCAAATAAACAGACATCTACAAGTGCAGGCCATTCTACAATCGCCTTAAACAAAAAATCTGTACATGACTATTTTATTGAACAGCGGATTGAGGCTGGCATTTCCTTACATGGTTGGGAAGTCAAAAGCCTACGCGCAAAACGTATACAATTAAAAGAAGGCTATATCATCATAAAACATGCTGAGGCTTTTTTGATAGGAGCACATCTATCTCCATTGCCAACTGTATCTACGCATGTCCAGCCCAATCCAACTCGTACTCGTAAGCTATTGCTACATCGTCATGAGTTAGATCGATTGATAGGCAAAGTAGAAAGAGCAGGATATACTTTAGTGCCTACAGCTATGTATTGGAAACGGGGCCTTGCTAAATTGGAAATTGGGCTTGCTAAAGGTAAAAAACAACATGATAAACGTGCAACCGAAAAGGATCGCGATTGGTTACGAGATAAAGCACGTATTTTAAAAACTGGTTGTGGCCCAAAGGTTGTGATATGATATACTACATAGATATCAACAAAAAATATAATCGAGACAGTTTATATGACATGTCCAAAGTGCGGCTCATCAAATGTCGCAAAAAATGGCTTTATTCGTAATGGGAAACAAAAGCACCAATGCAATGACTGTTAC
>LFCU01000229.1 GCA_001044195.1 Candidatus Achromatium palustre | reverse complement strand
ATTATACCGATTTTCATAATTAACTGAATTTAATAGAGAAAATAGAAATTATATCGGTTTTGTAACACATTGAATTTAATAGAAAAGTTTCTAATTTTTGCAATGGAACCAGACTTTTGGTTAAAAATCGGTATAATGTCTAATATCTTAACATCATTAAAATCATCAACAATTATTTTACACTACCAAATAACATGAGCACATCTAATACCAATCAACATTGTCGATTACTTATCTTAGGATCTGGGCCAGCAGGCTATTCAGCGGCTGTTTACGCAGCTCGTGCCAACTTACAACCGGTACTTATAACTGGCACTGAGCAAGGTGGACAATTAATGACTACTACAGAGGTAGATAATTGGCCTGGTGATCATGCTGGAGTACAAGGACCAGCTTTAATGGACCGTATGCGTCAACATGCAGAACGCTTTGGTACCCAAATAAACGTTGATCATATTTATACAGTCGACCTCAGCCAACGACCGTTTCGGCTTACAGGTAACTCTATAGAGTATACTTGTGATGCTCTTATTATTGCCACTGGAGCTTCCGCCCAATACCTTGGTTTACCCTCTGAAGAACAGTATCGTGGGAAAGGAGTTTCTGCATGTGCAACCTGTGATGGCTTTTTTTATCGTAACCAACATGTTGCTGTTATTGGTGGTGGTAATACTGCGGTTGAGGAGGCTCTATACTTATCTAATATTGCATCATCTGTAACCTTAGTACACCGTCGCGATGCATTACGGGCTGAAAAGATTTTGCAACAGCGACTATTTGAACGTTCGCAAGCAGGAGTAGTAACTATAGAATGGCAGCATGTATTAGAAGAAATTTTAGGAGATGCAACGGGGGTTACTGGTATTCGCATTCGGCATGTGAAAGATAATACTATACGAGATATTAAATTATATGGGGTATTCATTGCTATAGGTCACAAACCTAATACAGCCATATTTGAAGGCCAATTGGATATGCACAATGGTTGGATTCAGGTTCAAGGTGGGATAAAGGGGAATGCTACTGCTACAAGTATTCCTGGGGTCTTTGCAGCAGGTGATGTGGCTGATCATGTATATCGACAGGCCGTTACTTCCGCTGGTACCGGTTGTATGGCTGCTTTAGATGCTGAAAAATATTTGGATAATTTATAACATATTCTGCTTTTAGAAAGCATATACTATCTTACTATAGGCTCTAAGTTGTTTCGCAGTTAAAAGCTCTTAAAGTTAAGGATCTGGCATCCAAAATGAAGGATGCCTATATTATTATCCACAGAAAGCAAGCGATAGAATCAGGTATATTTTTTTCAATTAGCATATCCTTATCAGTATGTTAGGACTATAAATACAATGAGCAAAGTTGAAAATACAAATCATGACCAACATCCCTTAACATCAGTTGACCCTTTATCGATCAGCTTACATGGCCTACATCTTATTGAAGCTAGTGCTGGGACTGGTAAAACCTATACCCTTACTACTCTATATTTACGCTTACTATTAGAACAACAGCTTAAACCAGAACAGATATTAGTAGTTACGTTTACTGAAGCTGCTACAGAATCTTTACGAGAACGAATACGGCAGCGTATAGTGCAGACTGTAGAACAGCTTGAAGAATACCAGCTAAAATTAGATCAACTAAAGGCCGCATCTCAACAAGTTAGTAAAACCTCTGTAGGGTACGCATTGCGTACCTTTCAAACCAAATTATTTGAAAACATTACCGATCCAGCTATTGCACATAACATCCTAGAAAACGCCTTAACCCAATTAGATCAAGCCGCAATCTATACTATCCATGGCTTTTGTCAACGGATGCTCCAAGATTATGCCTTCATAAGCGGTGTCTCTAGTACAGCAACCCTAATTACCAATGAATCTGTATTGCGTGATACTGCTATCTATGATGTATGGCGGCGACGTTTAAAAGACGCATCTTTAGAAGATGCCAAATGGGTTCAGAGTCAATGGTCTGAACCCAAAAAACTCCTTGATGCTCTAAAACCAATATTAGCCCAAGATGATTTGCAATTTTTACCCCTATTAGATGAGCAACAGGTTACAGCATATCAAAATCAAGTACAAGCAAAATTAACCCAATTAAGAAACCAATGGCTGCAAGAACGTGAGACCTTAACCAACTTATTAGAAACTAATAATGCCCTTAATCGTAGATATTATAATACAAAGGCTATCCCTAAAATCATTGCAGAGATGGATGCCTTAGCAGCATCTAAGACAACCCCTAAAGCATTATCAGACCATTGCCAACGTCTTAGCAGTAAAGTTATACAAACCAAATGTAGAGCCAACGCTACGCCGCCAAAGCACCCATTATTTGAGCTATGCGCTGAACTAGATCAAGCCTTACCAGAGTTAGAAAAACAACGCTATAGTTTATGGTTTCAAGAAGCCTATATTGAAACTCACAATGCTCTAGCGCAAGCTAAGGGAAATCAAGAATTATTAGGTTTTGATGATTTATTGCGTTATTTAGACCAGGCTTTAATGGGGACGGATGCTAATGCGACTGCTTTAGCCACAGCTATTAGTAATAGATTTCCTGTGGCCTTAATAGATGAGTTTCAGGATACTGATGCGAAACAGTATCGAATTTTTAAACGCATTTATGCTAATTGTCTTGATATTCCCAAACATGGACTATTTCTAATTGGTGATCCCAAACAAGCCATCTACTCATTTCGTGGAGCTGATGTCTTTACTTACATGCAGGCCAAAGACGATGCCACACAAGACCACCAGCATAGCCTAGACATAAACTGGCGCTCTAGCCCCAAACTAATAACCGCCATCAACACACTATTTAACAACACTCCAGAACCATTTATCTACGCCAAACATATCCCATTTCAACCAGTTAAAGCAGCATCCAAGACCAATGAACCACTGATTATCGATGGCTTAGAACCAGCTGGATTGCAATTTTGGCATATTCCATTAACACAGACTAATGCCCACAAAAACCAAAAAGGCACCATCAAAACCTCTGAAGCTGCGACTGAAGCCGCCTGTGCTTGTGCTGAACATATTGCTACATTGCTACAAAAGGCCGATGCAGGACAGGCGACATTAGGCGATAGACCATTACAACCGCGTGATATAGCTGTACTAGTACGCACCCATCGTGAAGGCATACAGATCCAGCAAGCACTACGAGTTTGTAACGTTAGCAGCGTCTCCTTAAGCCAAGACCTAGTTTTTAATACAGAACAGGCCGAAGAATTAGCCATTTTATTAGACGCTGTAAACAATTCTAACGTTGAAGGCCAATTGCGTACCGCATTGGCTCATGCTCTATTAGGTTGGACTGCTGAACAGATTGATGCTCTAAACTATAATGAAATCTTATGGGAACAGGTATTATCTCGCTTTCAGTCTTATCGGCAACAATGGTTAGAGCGTGGTTTTATGGTTGCGTTTCAAAATATTCTCCACCAAGAACAAATCCCCAAACGTCTATTACAACGTCCTGATGGACAGCGTTGGCTAACCAATCTGTTACAGCTATCCGAACTATTGCAAGCGAATGCTTACCAACATGCAGATCCAGAGGGACTATTGCGTTGGTTTAAGGCTCAACGAACGGCAACAGATATGGAGTCTAATGCCACCGAACAGCAGCTACGCTTGGAAAGTGACGAAAGTTTAGTTAAAATCGTTACGATGCACAAAAGTAAAGGATTAGAATATCCCGTAGTATTTATCCCATTTCCCTGGAATAAAGGCAAACAGAATACCGATAAAACACCATTATTTCATACTGAAGATAAGTTTGAATTATGTCTTGACTTAGGGAGTACCGCCCAAGCAGCACACCTAAATTTACAGCGCAAAGAAGATGTAGCGGAAAGAATGCGGTTATTTTATGTAGCAGTTACTAGAGCAGCCCATTATTGTGTGATCTGCTGGGGTAAAATTTCCAGTGCTGAAGATGCGGCCTTAGCCTTATTATTACATCCTAATCTTGAGGATTCAACGGTTCTTACTAGCAATTTAAAAGCTCTTAATACTGATGCAGTACGAGCTGATATGGAAGCTCTAGCTGCTAAAGCTCCAGATTGTATTGCAGTTACAGAGTTACCAACACTGGCAGGTATCCGTTGGTCTGGTATGAAAACAGGTAAAAGTCATTTACAAGCTGCTACTTTTTCAGGTTATATTCATGCTAATTGGAGTATCTCTAGTTATTCTGGTTTAGTACGCAAGGAAGAGTCTTGGCAACCAGATCATGACAAACCAGTATCTATCCAAACTTCAGAGGTTCTATTGGAGCCAGCAACCGAAACCAGCATTGATTCAAAAATTGATTCAGCCACAGATGCTGATTCAATCACTAAGTTTGATCCAATACTGGAGTTTCCTGCTGGTGCTGCCGTAGGTCAATATTTACATTCTCTTTTAGAACAGTTAGATTTTCCTAAAGCTTATGATGATACTTTACATACCAATGTGCAGAATATGCTGGGTCATTTTGGTAATTTAGGCACAAAACCACCACCAGATGGTTTTGAGGATTGGGGTGCAGTAACTGAATTGTTATTAACTAATTGTCTGGATACTCCGCTAGAACCAGTCAATCAATTAGCAGCTAATGTAACTAATATAATACCTAATATACCTAATTTAGATAGCCCATTAGATGGAGTAGGTTTACGATTACGCGATCTTACTTGGAACAATCGCATTAATGAACTAGAATTCCATTATCCCCTTACCAAACTTACCCCTAAAACCCTACAAACGGCATTGGCACCATTTCCTAAATATAACAGTATCGCCACTAATTTAGAATTTAAACCCTGCCAAGGGTTAATGCATGGTTTTATTGATTTAGTATTTAGACATAAAAATCGTTATTACATAGCAGATTACAAATCCAATCGTTTAGGACTGAATTTGCAAGACTATGATCAAGCAGGCATGTTACAGGCTATGCAGGAACATCGCTATGATTTGCAATATTTAGTCTACAGCGTAGCTTTGCACCATTTTTTGCAGCAACGCTTGCCTAATTATGATTATAACGAACATTTTGGTGGTGTGTATTATTTATTTTTACGTGGAATGCGTCCTGAATTTGGCACCCAATATGGAGTATATTTTGAGTATCCTCCATATCAAGTAATCAATGCGCTCAGTACATTATTTTGCTAGCATGTAGGTTGGATTAAAATCAGTAAATATCGTTATTTATCACTTGCTTATAATATGCCAATAACCGTTTCGTTAACACTGGAATAGACCATTGTTTAGCATAAATACGCGCTTTATTACTTAAGGCCTGTTGTAATTTAGAATCCTGCAAAATCTTCACTACATAGTTTGCAAATTCTGTTATCTCTTCTTTTACTATCAATACTCCTTGACCATCTTGTAATACTTCTTTGGTACCCATAACAGCAGTAGAAACAATTGGCAATCCATAAGCCATAGCCTCTAACAGAACTAATCCTTGAGTTTCAGTACGTGAAGAGAAAACAAAAAGATCACCAGCACAATAACAATCTTGCAATGGACCATGACGCTCTAAATAACCAACAAATAAAGTATTAGAACTTAAGCCTAATTTGTGACTACGCTGCTCAAGAACATGGCGCGATGGTCCTTCACCAACAAAGATTAACAGTATATCTGGAATTTGAGATTTAACTTGCAATAATACATCTAAAAGAAAGCTTTGATTTTTTTCATAAGCAAGGCGGCCTACATGGATCAAAGTTGGGCGATCTAAAGCAATGTTATATTTTTGTCGAAACCGTTCTCTATTTCCATTACAAGGATTGGTAGGAACATTTACTCCAGTAGGGATAGTCTCAATCGGAATTGTAATACCATACCCCCTTAATACCTCTAACATAGCTTGAGACGGTGCAATTAAAGCATTAACCTGGTTACTTTGCCATTTAGCAAATTTACGAGTACCGAATTGGAGCCATTTTTTTGGCAAAAATGGTATATAGTGATTTAAATATTCTTCAAAATGAGTATGACAAGTCTCTATTATTGGTAAACCTAATTTTTGCGCTAAAGCCAACCCGCCATAATGAGCTATAAATGGGGTATGTATATGTAATAAATCAAATTTTAGGCTAGAAAGATTTGGTACTAACGCCAAAATAGCATTAAACTTCAGCATCCGGTCTTCAGGATCAAAAGGTACAGATCTAGATGGGATTCTATGTATCGAAAATATTTCTTGAGCATCATTGTGTTGAATATTAGCTCCATAGTCAGGAACCAGTAAAGTAATATAGACTCCTAAGGATACTAGTTCTCGAGCGAAGGTTTGAATAGATGTAGATACTCCATTGATTCTAGGAAAGTATACATCTGAAATCATAAGAATGCGCATAAATGATATAATTTAAAGATCGTAGGTGCTAAAAAATCCATAATTTGAAATGTTTATTAGACATTATACCAATTTTCATAACCAACTGAAATTAATAGATAAAATAGAAATCATACCAATATTTATAACACACTGAATTTAATAAATAAAATTTCTAATTTCTACGATGAAACCGAACTTTTGGTTAAAAATCGGTATAATGTCTATTATTGAGAAGTTACTATCAAGGCTATATCTTAGATGTTATTACGATTAACTTTATTTTCAAATTTTATTAGGAATTACCAATAATTATGGCGCAATTAGACAATTCCCAAATTAAAGATGCTATCAAAAATTATATAGAACCACATTTAAAAAAAGATCTAGTAACGGCCAATGTAGTCAAAAATATCGCCATTCAAGACAGTCAAGTTGCAGTTACTTTAGAATTTGGATTTCCGACCCAAGGAATCAATAATTTAATTATTGATTCTGTACGAGAACAGATACTAAAAGTAGCAGGAGTAACTGCCGTTGAGATTAACATCACAACTAAGGTAGTAGCCCATGCTGTACAAAAATCATTAAAACCTATTGACAATGTAAAAAATATTATTGCAGTAGCTTCTGGCAAAGGTGGGGTTGGCAAATCCACAGTAGCTGTCAATGTAGCATTAGGATTATTAGTTGAAGGTGCTAAAGTTGGTCTACTAGATGCCGATATATATGGTCCATCACAACCACGAATGCTCGGTATTACCAATAAACCAGAATCCAAAGATGGCAACACCTTAGAACCAATAAACAGTTATGGACTCCAGACTATGTCCATTGGGTTACTTGTAGAAGAAGAAACCCCC
The DNA here is from genome assembly GCA_001044195.1 of Candidatus Achromatium palustre. Classification (GTDB taxonomy): domain Bacteria; phylum Pseudomonadota; class Gammaproteobacteria; order Chromatiales; family Chromatiaceae; genus Achromatium; species Achromatium palustre. The sequence continues at coordinate 43,352 of LFCU01000229.1, read as the reverse complement.
ATGATCTGGCGCGGTCCTATGGTTACTCAAGCATTAGAGCAACTTCTAAAAGATACCAATTGGGGAGCATTAGATTATCTAATTATCGATTTGCCACCAGGCACGGGAGATACACAATTAACCTTAGCTCAAAAAGTTCCAGTTGCTGGAGCTATCATTGTGACAACTCCTCAAGATATTGCTCTATTAGATGCCCGTAAGGGTTTTAAAATGTTTGAGAAGGTTGAAGTGCCGATTTTGGGTATCGTAGAGAATATGAGTACCTTTATTTGTTCTAAATGTGGCCATGAAGAACCTATTTTTGGTTCTGGAGGCGGGGCTAATATGGCCAAACAGTATAATGTTAATCTGTTAGGTCAGTTGCCATTAGATATACGTATTCGTGAAGAGACTGATAACGGTAAGCCTACAGTAGCTGTTGATTCCGAATGTCGTATTGCACAGATTTATCGTGAAATTGGGCGTAATGCTACGGCTAAACTTGCGTTACAGTCTAAAGATTACGCGACCCGTTTTCCAAGTATCGTTATTCAGAATAATTAACTAGAGATAACTGAACAAAGATGGTGATAAACCAATTCAAACTTAGTTAAAACACAAAACCCTATTTAAAAAATAGGGTTTTGTGTTTTAGAACCTGGGGATTGCAAGGGCCTATGGACTTGTGATTGTATTTACTTTGACCTTTTTTCAAAATCCGTTGACGTTTTAAATATTAAAAAAGACTATTTAAATATTTAAAAGGACTATTTAAGGCGATTATTTTTATTTAAAAATCAACGTATTACAAAAGGATATACCGACAAATTTATGGTTATGCCTACGCATTTTAAAATCTTATAAAAAGTTGCTTCTAAAAATTTTTGATTATATCATTCTACAATTATAAAATTATTATTTATTTTTAAAGTTTGCTTGATCTAAATCAACAAATATTGCATAATTAGGAACCCTGTGAAGTCACAAATAGGGGGCAGCGGTGCTGGAACATAAGATTAATGTCTTTGAACCAATAAAAGTTGTCTGCCAAAATTGCGGTCTTAAGCCCATTTGCCTACCTATGGGACTTAACAGCGATGATATGGAACAACTTGAAGATATCGTTAAGTGTAGCCGTCCTTTACATCGAGGCGATTATTTATTTCGTAATGGTGATAAATTTCGATCATTATTTATCATAAAAACTGGCTCTGTTAAAACCTATACACCTCGAGAAGATGGTACTGAACGCATAATAGGTTTCTACTTACCAGGAGAAATCGTAGGACTGGATGCAATTCAGCAAGCAGAACATATCTGTTCAGCGAAAGTACTAGAAACTTGTGCAACTTGCGAAATCCCATTTCGACGCTTAGAAGATCTAGCTAGTCACCTACCTTCTCTACAACATCAGATGTATAGATTACTAAGCCGCGAGATTGGATATGATACCGAAATGCTTATGTTGCTTGGGAAAAAGAGTGCTGAAGAACGTCTAGCTGCGTTCTTGTTAAGCGTATCTAACAGTTTTAAAAGACGAGGGCTTTCTGCTACTGAATTTTATTTAAGTATGTCACGACACGAAATTAGTAGTTATTTAGGTTTAGCAGTAGAAACTATAAGTCGTATTTTTACAAGGTTTCAAGAGGAAAATCTAATACAAGTAGAACGTAAATATGTACATTTATTAAACCTGAAACGCCTTGAAGACATTGTTCTGGGAATACATATTCGTAGTGTTCATCAAAATATAGAAGAGCCTCTACATAATGAAGAGCCTTTACATAATATAGAAAATTCTCTGCGTGACTAGATAATTTATAAATAAAACATCAAAAATTCATATTAACTTACAAAATATAAAACGATCTTTTTTATACTTAATAGATGGTAATTATTAGGAGTGGAATTTTATTATGACAACACCAGTTCCTACGGAACTAAACCTACATAAACACTCTCGAGTACTAGAAATTCGCTATCCAGAGAATGTCGTCTTTAATTTACCATGTGAATATTTGCGAGTTCTTTCCCCTTCTGCTGAAGTTCAAGGACATGGTCCTGGGCAACAAATATTACAAATTGGCAAAGAATTAGTAAATATTGACAAGATTGAAATGGTAGGCAATTATGCAGTTTGTTTATATTTTGACGATGGCCATGATACTGGTATCTATTCTTGGGAATACCTATATGAATTAGGGCAAAATCATCAACAAAATTGGCAGGCTTATTTAGCAGCACTAGAAAAAGCAGGACACCATCGTAAAGAATTGCCGATCTAGTTCTACTTTATCAGATTAGATCGTAGGGTGCGCATCATAAAGCAGCATATATGCGTTGTAAGATGTTGGGTTGACGATGAGGCCGTCAACCCAACCTACGAAATCTAATCTATAAATTATCTGGGACTGATTCAGTCTGATGTTTGAACATAACATCATAATTACATTATTTTTATAATAGTTTTAAGGTCTCACAATAGAAAATTTACAAGCAAATTTTTTAAATTGACACTACCACACTATCTAGGACAAAATTTGGGGCATCCTTCATTTTCTAGTTTACACTTTTTATCGTTCCCAAGCTCTCCGTGGGAACGATCTCGTGTAAAGTACTTTTGGAAACAAATGAAGGATGCCAAATTTTGAGACGATTTTAGAGGATAGCATAATAAAAATTGTTTGTTAAATAACATAATGTTAGTTGATGAATTAGACTGAACCAGCACCAGGATGCGTACCCTACTGAGATTTTTCTGGAGAAGTGTCGCAAGTTACTTTAAAGTCACAATCTTTTTGTGGACAAAACTTTTCAGATACATTGTTTTTATTACTACGAATTGCCAAAATAGGCCAACCACATTTAGGGCATGGTTCAGCTACAGGAAGATTCCAGACCATATAATCACATTTAGGATAAGTAGCACAGGAATAAAATATTTTGCTACGTTTAAATGTACGCTGTATTAAATTACCCTCCCCACATTTAGGACACAAAACTCCAGTATCCTGCGCTTGAGTAAATGGCTCCATATACTTACATTTAGGATACGCTGAACAACCAATAAAGCTACTATAACGACCCTGTTTAATTAACAACGGAGAATTGCATTGTGGACAAAGTTTCTCAGCAAAAACTTTAGGTTCAGGGTTAGTGGCACCTAAAGTTTTAGTATAATCACAATCAGGAAAACGAGTACACCCTGCAAACCGGCCTCTACGTCCTAATCTAATTGACACAGGACTTCCGCATTTAGGACAAATTTCATCTGTAATCTCCTGAGTTACATCACTACGTTTTACATTAGTATCTGTATAATCTATTTTCTCCTTAAATGGATGCCAAAACTGTTCTAATAATGGTAACCATTCCATTTCACCACGTGAGACCGCATCAAGCTCATCTTCAAGACGAGCTGTAAAATCGTAATCTACATATTGAGTAAAATAGGAAGTTAAAAAACGATTTACGACCTGGCCTATATCAGTAGGAACAAATCTTTTATTATCTAATGTTACGTATTCACGATCTTGAAGCGTGGAAATTATAGTGGCATAAGTGGAAGGCCGCCCAATACCATGTTCCTCTAAAGTCTTTACTAAACTAGCTTCTGTATAACGAGGTGGTGGTTCGGTAAAATGTTGGGTGGTTTTTATATCTTTTAAAATAACCAAATCTTTTGGGGCTAGATTGGGCAACATAGTGCCAACCGCATCATCAGTAGAGCTATCATCCTTACTTTCCAAATATACCTGCATAAATCCAGCTTCTACTAGCACTGAGCCTGTGGCACGAAATAGATTCTTAGTAGTACCACAGCTCAGATCTACTGCTACTATATTAAATAGTGCCGATTGCATTTGACATGCTACAGTGCGTTTCCAGATCAATTCATACAGCTTAAGTTGATCCTTAGTTAAGTAATTACTAAGATCCGCAGGCAAACGTAATATTGATGTAGGACGAATCGCTTCATGGGCTTCTTGGGCATTCTTAGCTTTAGTTTTATAAGTACGTGCTGTTTTAGGTATTTGCTTCGCACCATAGCGTTGTTTGATAAAAGCGCGAATCTCTTTAAGAGCCTCTTGAGAAAGGTTAACAGAATCCGTACGCATATAGGTGATTAAGCCAGTGGCACCACTACCAATATCAATCCCTTCATACAATTGCTGGGCCAGTGTCATAGTACGTTTGGTAGTAAACCCTAATTTGCGGGCTGCTTCTTGTTGCAAAGTCGATGTAATAAAGGGTGGAGCAGGTTGGCGTTTGCGCTGTTTATGTTCTACCTTTTCTACTTGGAGGTGTCCTGCGGCAGCTTGCCACAGTGTAGTTTTGATTTGTGTAGCTTTGGCTGTATCTTTAATACTAAATTGTTCTAATTTTTTGCCTTGAAAATGAGTAAGTTTTGCCATAAAGGCTTCAGCATCTTTAAGCAGATGAGCTTCAAGGCTCCAATATTCACGGGTTACAAAACTTGAGATCTCTTGTTCACGCTCTACAATTAGACGTAAAGCTGGGCTTTGGACGCGCCCAGCTGAAAGGCCGTAGCGTATTTTTTTCCATAGTAATGGAGAAAGTTTAAAGCCTACTAAATAATCTAAAGCCCGTCGTGCTTGTTGGGCATTAATTAAATCTATAGATAATTCTCGAGGATTGGCAAGTGCATCTTGAATCGCATGTTGGGTGATTTCATGAAAGGCAATTCTATATACTGGCTTCTTTTGAATAATATTTCGTTGTTGTAGCAATTCATGTAGATGCCAAGCAATAGCTTCGCCTTCACGATCTGGGTCAGTAGCTAGATATAGGCTTTGGGAATTTTTTAGGCTCTTTGCTATTGCTTGAACATGGCGTTCGTTTCTTTCAATTTCTCTGTATAGCATACGAAAGCCGTTCTCAGGATCTACGGCCCCATCTTTAGGCACTAGATCGCGTACATGTCCATAAGACGCTAGCACGTCAAAGTTATCTCCTAAGTATTTTTTAATAGTCTTAGCTTTAGCTGGAGATTCTACAACCACTAAATTTATTGATTTTGAAGTCATATAGAACCTATGTTTGGCATGAATGTAGATTTGACATGGAATTTTTTATGCTGACTGTTTAAACCTAGATTTATCAAGATTAACTTGATTTCCAAGATATAAAGATTATTATATGAACAGGTAAAACGTTACATGATGGTCATCATATTAATCAAGAAAACCATGGTTCAAAAATCTTAAAGCTATGATGTTATGCGTTATAAATTTATAACATTGATGTGTTAATACTTATATGAACAATAATTGTTGAGGCTGAGGCTAAATTATGAACCTGGATCAATTTGTTGCAGCTCTTACTCCTGAATCTCTAAAAGAAATCAATGAAAAATTTAATCAACTACATGGTAAAATACCAACCTATTCTTTTAGTCAAATAACTTTTAAACTTTTAAAAACTCTTGTAGACATAAAACCCAAAATCAATGCTAATAAATTTAATGATTGGTTCAATCATAGAATTATTATAAACCAATCTGATGTGTTATTTTTACAAAATTTATTAATAGAAAATACGTTTTATCTGGATAATTATCCAGAAGAAGATTTAAAAATTAAATTTATTAGCCCGATTTTATCTCGTATCCATTTTACGGATTTTGATAAAGAAATTTGTGATTTTTATGATAGAAATTTATACTATCAAACCGAAAAATTTATTCTAAATGGTAGAGCTGATTTTATGGTTGCTAAAGGTTATTTTTATCCAGAAGAACCATATTTTTTTATTCAGGAATTTAAACCTTCGATAGAAGCCAATAATCCACAACCACAATTATTAGCTGAATTGATAGCAGCGGTTGAATTAAATCAACTAAGAAGTTTAAGAGGTGCTTTTATTATTGGTGCTGTATGGAATTTTGTGATTTTAGAAAAATTAGATACTAATAGATATCAATATTTTGTAAGTAACAATTACAACGGTGCTAATTTAGAAGATTTGCAAAAAATTTATAAAAATCTGCTGTTTGTCAAACAAGAAATTTTTGAGATGCAAAGGAAAAATTAATGCCAGACATATCAAAAGATACCACTTATCTAATGAGGGCTGATCTTTACAAAACAGTTTTAACCCTAGATCTTGCAATATTAGCAGGGATCGTAACCTTGCTGCAAATCATTACTAATAAAGGTCCACTAATTGTTTTAGCCTATATTGCTATTTTTTGCTTAACAATATCAGCAATTTGTGCTATTGCTGCATTAGAAGCCTTAGCAGCCATAACATCGCCTGAATTTATCTCAACAGGCTTTTTAGATAGATTCCTAACTCCAAAAACGCCTAAAGCAGTAATCTGGTTTGATAAGGCTACAGGAGGTTTTTTAGGCATTGGATTATTAACCATAGCAGTATTTGTCACAACTAATTTTTGACTATAATAAAATACTAAGAGAGATTAAAAAGTGCGCAACAATTCATCTAAAATGTCCGTTCTGGTAGCGGTTTTAGTTACTTTTATAGGCCCTGCTTTAGTTACATCTATAGTAAGTTGTGTACCAGTCAAACAATTTAAGCAGCTACCAAGTGCCTCCCTTAAAGGGATATCGTTTGGTAATATTTCTTTTAAAGCTGCAACTTTATTGTTTAATGTAGATGTCCAAAATCCTTATGCAATAGCTTTGCCATTACTGGATATCGATTACAATATTGTCTCAGAACAGAATAAACTTTTTAGTGGCCAAGCTGATCTAAACACCACTATCCCGGCAGCTCAGAGTAAAACTATTGCGTTGCCAGTACAAATTAACTATTCAGATCTTATCAAAGTGGCTCGTTTAGGCTCAACAATACCTTATCAGGCTAATATAGGGCTTTCTTTTAATGCACCAGTCATTGGCAAAATGCGTTTACCATTAAGTAAAACAGGCAATCTAAAAATACCAACGATTTCACAAGCAGGTAACCTTCTATGGCAACAAAGGCAATAAGCTAAGTGTAGGGTGCGCATTGAGCACCATACTTTTGGCTTAAATATAATTTAACAGGGTATTTCAAAAATGCATAACACTTTATACAACAAACGACTTTTGATTCCAATACTTATGATTACACCATTATTACTCAATGGCTGTGGTCAAGTAGCAGAAATCCCACCTGCACACGTAGGAAAATTATCCACCCCTTCTGGACTGCAAAAAGGGATTATCTATCCTAGCAAGATCCGTCTTAGCAGCTTTTGCGTTACCTGTGATAATCTCATTTTAGCAGAAGCCTCTGACTATCCTGTCAAAGAAAGTATGCAAATCTTTATGCCCAAAGACAAACTTAATCTCCAAGTCGATGTCCGTGGTACCTTCTCTATCTCTAACGATCCCCAAAATATTGATAATATCTTCGCACGGATTCCCGCCCAACCGATCAATGACCGTCTTAGCAAGATCACTACTATGCAAGTCTATGTTACTTACGCCCAACCTATAGTAAGAGAAACGGTGCGTTCGGTAATTACTCGCTATGATATCATGCAAATTATGAGTAATCGTGATGTTATTTCTCAAGAATTAGCCAAATTAGTTAGTAAACGTTTACAAGGAACCCCGATTACTACGATTCGCTTTGGCCTTGCTGATATGCAGCCACCACAGGTAATCTTAGAAGCTCAAGAGGCTGCCAAAAAGCGCGAGATTGAAATTCAACGTGCTGAAGCGGATAAGCTAGTTAAATTAAAAGAGGCCGAAGCTGCCTATGAGGTAGCCCTAAAGCAACAGCAGGTGGACCTTAAGGAAGCCGAGACTCAAGTTTTGGTGAATCAGAAACTATCGGAGGGAGTTAATTCAGCCTTTGTAGCCCAACGTGCGCTGCGCATTTTAGAAAAATTAGCAGAGAGTAATAACAAAGTTATCTTCTTGCCTACAGAGGCACTGAGTAATCCTGCTATCCTACTTGGTCCAATTAATCAGTCTTTGTTAGTACCTTCTAAACGGTCACGGTAATTTTATGGAAGCTACTGCGGTTGGTGTGACTGTATTTGCTGCGATCCGCTTTTTATTATGGCTAATAGTAATAATTAGTGGCGCGTATTTAGTGCGTACTATGTACCTTGATTATCATCAGTACCAAATAACTAGTAGAATGGGTAGACCTTGGTTATCACATTTACTTAGTACCTCTCTAGGATGGGGAATGATAGTTTGGCTGTGTATCATTGCTGGTGTATTGTTTTATACTGGTCTTGAGACTAGCTATCGTCCTAAGACTGTCATTCGATCCGTGAATCCAGAGTTACAACGCCAACTTCGGGCGCGTGACAGTATGCCACCGCCTGTGATTGCGCCAACCCAACCAACTTATAATATGGATCAGGCATTGAAAAATAATCGCCAAGAAAATCAAAAAGTACGCGAAGCCTTTCAACAATTACCATAGATAACCTTCATGTTCACCAAAACAATCCAATTCTTTATTCTATGGGGTTCTGTGGGTAATAATGTTCCGGACACTTCAATGATTTTGGATTTTCTATACTAACAGCGTACTATCACTAATCGCACCTACCATGCCCTTGATATTAAAAAAAAACAAATTAATTTATAAAATCAATAATTTAATGTAGCGTGTCAGCCCTAAATTGACAACAACTTAAGATCACTATAGATAAAACTAATTTTATAAGATATAATACATTACCAGCAACTTTATTTATACCACATCTTTAATAGAGATACACAAAAACTGGTACGAAAAATTGAAATTTAAAAAACCGTTTTTCACCTCCGACCCTATCCCACCTAAAGGCATTGCGCAAGCTATGCAACTAATGCAGGATGGTGGGCTATATCGGTACGGAAGTTCTAATAAGACAGTTTCCAAACTAGAAACAGCACTTAGTAAATATACAGGACACAAATACGTTATTGGTCTCAATTCTTGTGGCAGTGCTTTATTTTTAGCACTCAAAGCATTTAACGTTGGAGAAGGCACAAAAGTTTTAACTAACGCCTTTACATTTACAGCAGTTCCAAGCAGTATTGTCCATGCTGGTGGCATCCCTATCTACATAGAATCCACTCAAGATTACATTATCGATATTGAGGATCTGGAAAAAAAGATTCAGGAACATCCAGATGCCAAACATCTATTACTCTCTTATATGCGTGGCTATGTTCCAGATTTAGAAAAAGTTTTAGCCATAACTGATGCGGCTGAAATCTTTTTAATTGAAGATTCAGCCCATGCTTTGGGTACCAGATGGAAGAGCCAACATGCCTTAGATGATGAACATATTGGGCATTATGGTCGTATCGCCTGTTTTAGCACTCAGGGCTACAAAATGCTAAATTCTGGCGAAGGTGGATTTATAGCTACAAATGATCCAGATATTGCGGCATATTTGACTATAGCTTCAGGTGCCTATGAAAATTTGCATGAAAAACATGAGGCCATACCCAAAGATGCCGCTTTATTTGAAGCTATTAAGGGGGCTGTGCCTAATTACAGTATGAGGATGAATAATCTGACTGCTGCAATCTTGTATCCGCAAATTGCCCAAATTGACTCCAGAGTTGCCCGTTATAATGAATTTCATCAAACTTTAACCCAGCTTTTAGCCCATATTAACTGCATCCAATTTCCACAGATTCCGTATCAAGTTTCACGGGTTAATGACAGTATGCAGTTTAATCTTAAACAGTTGCAATCTAGACAAATTAATCAATTTGTTCAAGACGTAAATGCGAGTGGAGTAATTATTAAGATTTTTGGCAAAGGGGACAATGCACGTGATTTTCGGAACTGGCGTTACTCTTTTGACAAGGTTCCAAATTTGCCACAAACTGAAGAAATTATTGCAGCAGCTTGTGATATTAGATTGCCGTTATCGTTTGATCTTGATGATATCTACATCATTGGATATATTATAAAAGATCATCTGTATAAGATTTTAAGTCAGCAAGACCTAGCAAGTGATCATCCAAATTTTAACCAGAGTAGATTATATAATCATCTTGCCTTTAAACTGCATGAACAGACCAGTTTGACTAGAGATGATCCAATTTTTACCATAGATCGCAAGATAGGTGAACTAGGCATTGAGTTACATTCTTATGGATTTGTTAATTTAGAAGGCTTAGAGATTAGCAACAACAAGAATGCCATTGATTTTGTTGCATCTAACAATGTTTACAAAAAACTGCACAGGGGTATCTTAAAAGAAGCAGTCACGTTACCTGATCATTCTTTTAAAGCTGTAATCACATCCAGTGTTTTTAACGAAACACCAGTCCCTCAAAATAGTTTAGATGAGATTTTACGGATACTGGAATCAGGCGGATTTTGGATAGCAGCATTTAAAGAAGATGATGGGAGTGAAGCTGTATTTAAGGAATTGAATGCTAAAAATATACTAACTGAAGTATATCGAGAAAAATTAAATCTTGCAGAAAGTTTGAATCATGATGTGGTAATTTTAAAAAAACTGTAATCTAAAATTTATGTTACCTAGAGTTTCATTGTTATCTATAATTTTACTATATATAATTTTACTATATTCTTAAATTTCTATTGTTGATCGTCCCCACGCTCTGCGTGGAACGATCAAAGCTAAACTTAGCTTTAGCTAGAATTGGCCTTTTAATGTGGGTGTTATTACGTTGTACCACCATAATTTATAAATTAGCACTTATAAGCCATTTGAGCATTTTTAACAGCGTCTTCAGTAGGAGTATAGCGTACCGACATAAATTTTACCAATGCGCCATCTTTATAGATAGGCGTAATATGGACATTTACCCAATAGAAATTCCCAGTTTTGGTACGATTTTTTAGAATGCCACACCATATCGTACCTTTCTTTAAATGGCTCCACATATCTTGAAAGATAGTCTTTGGCATATCAGGATGCCGCACAACATTGTGACTTTTACCTACTAGCTCTGCCTCTGCAAATCCAGACACAGCAGCAAATTGTTGATTAACAAACAGTATCGTGCCTTTGGTATTGGTCGTTGAGATCAATACGGCGGATTTTGGAAAAAATATGCGTTTGTCAGTAATTGGAGTATTGATTTTCATAATTACAGCTTCCATTAAGTTCATTTTAATAGTGAACTAAATAATAGCAGCTTGTTTTGTGAAAAGTCAAGTCAATCAATTAATTATATAGTAATATTAAAGTATAATGTTTAAACAATTTATTTACACCATGTTTTATATGTTTATTTTGATAATTATTTGATATTCAAATATAAAATAATCTTTGCGGTCTTTTATGATTTTTTTAGATAATTATCAAACACTTAATTAAAAATTAAATTTTATAGAGTCATAAAAACTTTCAATAAGATATTTTTCAAAATATTGAGTATTAACTTATGATTAATTAAATATTTAGTTAACTAGCTTACCACCTATCAATTTTGCTGATTCTACCTCTTTTTGTGGGTAGTACTATCCTACATATAAGTAGCTTTATAGGTATTGATAGTACACACTTACCATCATTCTTTGAATAAAATAGAAAATAGCAGTATAGCGCATCCCATAATCTCATGTTCAAAAAGAAAAGGTGCACAGTGCGCACCCTACCTGGCTGCTAACGGAGATACACCAAATCTGCTGAAAGCCGCATGAGTTCTGGACTTCGTCTTTGTCATATTTTGGGAATGCACCCGGTGCGCACTGAGCACCTTTTGTTTTATGGTGCTATTGCCCGTTTCGTTTTTAAGGTTTACCTCAAAGCAGATGCGATTTGTGCCAGCAACGCATCGGTTAGATAAAGGTTGTGAATGTCTCGTAAAATGATAATTTCCTCTAGTACTAATTTGCTGGAAATATGGCCTTGATGATTTGCCAACACCAATACGCCCAAGGTTCCCATCACTCGTAGACCTAAGCGTGTAGCCTTATGCCGGGCCGCTAAATCGTCCATTAACAACAAATCAGCCCGGGTCTCTATTGCCAAACGCATGGCAGCAAGTTCTCCTTTATGGAGACGACCTACGGCTCCAGCAACGAATCCTTTCCCTATCTCCGAAAGTGCTTGAATTTCAATATGATCAGGCACACGCATGGAACCCAGCTCCAAGCGCACATCATCTGGAATATGCACCGAGGTAAAGCAGTGCTCTAGTATATCGAGACGGTTTAGCTTGCTGAGAAATATAAGAGGGCTACTGTTACTGACAACATTCATCGATTAGTCAGTTCCTTGGCGATAGCTATGTCTTCGGCTATTACATCAGGTTCCATAAGGTAACCAGTGCCAAAATGTTCCCGCAAACGAGCGGCGAAATCATCAAAGCCTAGACCTGCTAAAGAAGTAGCGGTGGCAAAGCTGAGTTTATGGGCATGGTAAAGGGCAGCAGCAAGAAAAAAATTGGCTGATTCTTTGCCAAAGGGTTCCAGTATTTCTTCAAAATTGGCATTTATAGCAAACGACATAGCAATTCCTTAATAATTATTTTATCGTTTCCAAGCAGAGATTATAGATAATAAAAATTTCTAATGTGACATCTTTAAATTTACTTATAAAGGCATAGTACTCGATGTTCAAAAGTTAGTATTAGGCAATATTCTAATTCCTTACGCTATAAGGCTTCTGCGGGATATAAAACTACTGTGCTTTTGGAAGCAAATGAAGGATGCCAAACCCATCAATGAATAAATATTAAATTTTTAAAAGTTATAAAAACCATGCGATACGTTGAAGCAATATAGATACATTAACCTTTTTCTATCAAACGTAAAATTATGGTGCATTATATGCACCCTATTTGGTTACTAGATTTAGATTTTACGTACTAATCTTACCGCATGATGTTTATCTTTATAACTATCATCTACATAACTACCACAAAATGAAACCAATCTCGCATGTTTTAAATCGATATTCGGTGGCATAGTCCAAAACCATAAAGCTGGTGTATTTGGAAATATTTCTGCATCTATACATGGCATTGAGACTTCTTCTATTAAAATGGTATGCAGTTCATCTACAGTAGGCAGTCTCCAATCATTATATCCAGCGAAATCTGGCCACACTCTAGACTTTTGTTTGACTCCAAGTAGTTTTTGGAAGATAGTTCTTGGTATCCAAATAGCCTGGTCCAAAGTCATTTCTGTAACATCTCCTACGCAAGTTTGTCCATCCCAAACTTGTCCTTCACTACATTTTTTCCACATTAAGTTTGTAGTTAGATCAGTTACAGTACCATTTCCATTGTCTTGATAACGCTGTACTAAAACATCTGTTGTGGAATTCATGATTTATACCAGTATATATGTCACTATGTATATCGATATTTATGTTGCTAATTTAGTATATGCTATTGTTATGATAATAAACAATTTTACAGCATACTAATGTAAATTAATTTTCTAAAAAAGCTAAAAAAAAGCTATAATAAATAAGTTTACATACTGGGTTGTAATTGAATACTAATAAATTTAGAATATAATTAGTATCATCTAATATTCTAAAGTATTCTATAATAATATTTCATAAATAATATTTCATAAAATAATGAAACTACTATTCTTAATAATAAACTTATTGATAGCTCTAAACTCAACTGCCACAATTGCACAAGAGGCTGTATTAATTCCACAAGTCTCTGATCACATAAATATCAGTACGAATGAATTGATTACATCTGTACAAGTACAAGAAGGGCTTACTATTAATGATGTTTTAGAATCACTAAAAAGCCTTGCTATATCCCACCAATTTTTATTTGTTGGAGAATCTCCCATTCATCAACAGATAACTGCTGTTACTGATAACCCCTATCGATATACTAATATTTTGTCCTTTTGTGATGCTCGAGTTGGCAAATTAATTCTTGATTATAAACCAGAATACGCTGCTTTTATGCCATGCCGCATCGCATTAGCTAAAGATGCTAAAGGCCGTTTATGGCTACACACATTTAATCTGGGATTGATTATTAGCTCAGATCCGAATTTACCGCCAGATGTTAAAACAGCAGGCATTAAAGTTTGGAATACTATTCAGACTATTATGCAGGGAGCCGCTGTGGGAGATTTTTAAAATGTACCCTAAAACGGCAAAAAAACTCATGAACAGCTCATTCTATTTTAAAATTATATTGTTTAGCATAATGCTGGTAACGCCAATAATTGGGAAAGCAGCCCAAAACTGGTCATTTAATCTATTACCCAATATAACTCATGGGTATTATAGCGGTTCTTCACAGCGAGATAGATTGTCCGATTTTGGATTGGTATTTTCTGCTGAGAATTCAGAAGCTGGAGGTCTAACTTTAGGGTTTAGCAATACACGAGTGAATGCTAAACCTAATGCTAACAATTTCGATGATATAACTCAGTATAATTATTTAATATCTGGTCGCAAATACTTTAATCTTGGTACTTCAGATGGCAACATAAGGGTACGGCTTGATGGGTATCGCATCAACAACGATGATACTATATCCAACACAGATAATGTCTCGGTAATAGCTACTCAAGTTTCTTGGGTTTCCAACGATAAAATGCTATATGCAGATTTAGGCTATGCTAATTCAAATTACAAAGGCAATTCGGCACTGCATCAATTCACTCCAACTTTAGGTTTGGGTTTGAATGCTGGTTATGATTGGTTGCAGATACGTAGCTATATTATTAGTGGGTTAGATTCTACGATGGCAGAAGGCCGTTCCAGTACTATAGCTCTTGATGCTAATTGGACACATTATTTTACGCCCCAAAAGACCTGGTTTATGCCAGCAATATTTACTGTTGGTGTATCCATTGGTGAAAAAATTAAAACAGTAGATATGACGAATCTATTCGTAGCTAATCTGGCCGATTTAAATCGTGGTGGACTCAATATGCTACTAACTTGGGATATAGATCCTAAAACTAAAGTTTCTTTTCTTTTAGGACATAGTTTCTTCCGTGATTTGGCGTTGGATGATAACTATAAATTAAACGTAGTGCATATAAATTTGTCGGTAAATTGGTAGGCAGTTATAGCTAGGTAGGGTGGGGCACGGGCTCATCGTACCCACGCGGAATTACAAATCATTATATCATATTAATCAAGAGAATTAGGTTTCAAAAACCTTAAAATTATGAATTTGTATGATATAGATTATTAGGTAACAAAACAATGTCACTTTTAGTAGTATTTGCCCATGGCAAAGATTCTACCCCTTGGGGAACAAAAATTACCCACCTAGCTGCGATAGCAAAAAAACATGGAGCTTTATCTTTAAGCCCAGATCATTCTAGCATGGATAATCCAGATTCTAGAATTAAGCATTTATTGTCTATTCCAGAGCTTAAGGATCCAAAATACTCTAAGATTGTGCTTGTTGGAAGTAGCATGGGCGGTTATGTCTCTTGTGTTGCATCTCAAACTATTAAACCAACGGGAATGTTTTTGCTTGCCCCAGCTTTTGGAATTACTTGGTATCCAGTTCAATATCCAGAGCCAGGTTGTACAAATGTTGAGATAGTAATGGGGTGGCAGGATGAAACTATTCCGGTACAGAACGTTGTAGATTTTGGTGCTAAATATAAGACAAAATTACATCTTTTAAATTCGGATCATAGGCTTCAGAATATTATTCCAGATTTGGAGATATTGTTTGATAATTTTTTAATAAATTTAAAATGATATTAATAATCTGGGACTGGTTCAGTCTGATGTTTGAATATAACATCATAATTATATTACATTATTTTTATAATAATTGTAAGGTATCACAATAGAAAATTTACAAGCAAATTTTTTAAATTGACACTATCACACTATCTAGGAAAAATTTTTGAGACGATTTTACAGGATAGCATAATAAAAATTGTTTTAAATAACATAATGTTAGTTGATGAATTAGACTGAACCAGTCCCATCATTCAGTTTGCATAAAATATTTCTGTAGAAATTGTTCAAAGGGTACATTATTTGTAGTCTCTAAAGCCTGTTGCCGTTTATGAGATTCTAAAGCTAAATCCTGAAAATATTGATACCCGGTGGGACTAGAATAGTCAGATTTTCTAAAATTGGTTTGATATTGCCTGGATAGTCGCTGCATAAATTCGGCAAAACTTTCTCCTGTAATCTGCATTGCTCTAAGCATACGTGCTGATGGTGTAGTCTCAGGATTTAGTATCTGCTCTTTGGCAATATTAATGGTATTTTTATAAGGAAGATATAAAGCAGTATTATTTGCAATAGTTTTATTATCTGGACTTTTAGGAGCAAAAAAATCTAAGATTTCAGCGATGGGGTTCATAGCATCTAACAGCTCTTGTGCCCAACTGCGTAGCCTAATGCTAGTATCCTGTTTTTGTAGTTTTAGCCCTGGTTCGCGACCTCTATGGGCTACCAATAGTTGATTGGCATTAATTAATTTAGTTTCATGGGCAGAAATTCTGGGACTATCATTTAACAAACAAAATAGTAATAAAATATTTAAAAATCGCATTTGATCTATATTAATACCTAGAGGAGTAAATATATTGACATCTAGCGATCTTAATTCTACATACCGTATACCACGATTTCGCAACGCTAAGACAGGTTTTTCTAACCCTTGTAAGATTTGCTTGGGTCTAATCGTGCTATAATGCTCATTTTCTATCTGTAATACTCTAGTGTTTAATTGCTGATATTCACCATTAGCCGCTATTATGCCAAGCCGTTCGTATTCAGGACAGGAAATCTGGGAAGCCCAAATCAAGCTGCGAACATAAGTATCCAAGCTGTCATAATTGGCACGAAAGCCTTTGCCTTCTTCCAAACTATTTTGATAGCCAATATCTCCCATACGTAAAGAGGTGGCATAAGGGTAATACAGTGTATTTTTAGTAAAGGGTTTAAGGTTTGTAGAGCGATTTGCTATAAAAGACTTATCTACTGCTGGTGATGCTCCAAATAAATATGGTACTAGCCACCCATAACGTTGGAGATTGCGAATCATACCCATATAGGATGCAGATATAAATTCAGAAATGGAATCAGAATTTTGTTCTAGGTCTTTAAACATAGGCCAAAATTCTTCAGGTAACGAGTAATTGTAATGAATGCCAGCAATGGTTTGCATAATGCGACCATAGCGTAATCCAATACCACGCCTATAAACAGTTTTCATAAGTCCAGGATTAGATTTACCATAACAGGCTATAGGAATAGATTGATCTCCTTCTAGCATTCCTGGCATACTCGCAGGCCATAGATATTCATTTTCAAGCTGCGTATACACGAATTTATGGGCATCCTGGAGAAAATTTAATACTAAGTCTAAATTTTGCTGTGGTGGTGTAATAATCTCTAGCAATGCTTCTGAGAAATCTGTGGTTATATAAGGGTGGGTCAGTGGAGATCCTAAAGCTTGGGGATGGGTATTTTGAGATATTGTGCCAGTAGAAGTAACACGTAATGTTTCGCGTTCGATGCCAATCAGGCCCAATCCTAGCACGTTGGCAGATCCAGAATTTAACAACCGCATTAAGCGTTGCTGTAAAGCTTTATACTTCATACATAATAGTTTATGGATAATAATTGAACCTGTGAATTAATGGTACGCAGTGCGTACCCTACTCTTGTAGATCGATATTTTTAGATTGGTATTTAAGTAGTACATGATTAATATCATTAATTAACATATTTATATCTGTCTTAGTCTGTACCACTTCCCGTAATGAACCATAATGCATTTCCAAACATTCCATAAATAGTCTTTTAATGGTCTCTACATCAGGTTTATGAGGCAAATCGCTCTTGTTATATATCTCTTCAAGACTAAGCTCTTTGCGTTCAAAATATTCAACTATCTGCTTTTGAGTCCATTCTCCAGCTCGAATAGTTTTTAATTGCTCCCTATTGCGCTGTAAATCCAGAGTTTTTTCTAAGAGGATTTGTTCGACTTCGTTTAATAATCTAACTACATGGTAAGCGAATTTAACATCATAGCCATATTTTTGAAAACTTTCATACCTTCGGCTTTCTGCATTAGCTCCTTTAGTACTCATTTTGCGTATTTGAGCATAAGCATAGCCTTTAAATTTATGCCATGCTCCTTTGTGTAAAAATAGATTGCGATGCTCTCGGACATGTTCTGCTAATGGGGTTGAGTAGGTAATGCAATGTCTAGGAACAAATAGGGAATCTATCATGTTGGGATTGTTGTCCATAACTAAGCGGAAGTATTTCAAAATACTGTAAATAGATAGATCATATAGCTTATTGGTTGTTTTGTCCTGTATATGATGTTGTTGATATTGTTCAAATACTGGTATGTCTCTATCTAGTCCCACTATATATCCTGCTGTATGTGGAAATAAAATATGCTTAGGGGGAATGGTATAGCCATAGATATCCATATCTGAAGTATTATCGGATACGCCATAGGCTACGCTGCCCATAATGCATTCGTACTGTAGATTATCAGATAAAAATGGTGGTGGAGAGATTAGACCTTTTGTATTAAGTTTCCGAATATTGCTCATAATTTGATCCTTCGCATCTTTGTAAATTCGTAAATTCTCAATAACTCATGGCATCCTTCATTTTTCAGATTACACTTTTTCGGTTAGCAAAATATTCATAAGCAATTGAATTATATTATTTTTAAAAAATTAATTTTAGTAAGGTTGATTTTTTTTGATAAGATGCTATTGTTATATAAGAGTTTGCTTATATTATAATTCTCTATTATACTTAAATTATATAATAAATTATGATAATACTAATTTAGTAAACTCGTTAACTTAATAAGTTTATATAAGTTTATATAAGTTTATATAAGTTTATATTAAGTTTATTAAGCTTTCATGTAAAAATTTTTAATGGTTTGCAATAAGGAGGACAATAATGAAACGTGTCATCTTTGCCGCGATCCTAACAACCCTTTTAGGGGCAACAACTAACGCTCAAGCTTGGTGGGGACCTGGTTGGGGCGGTCCCTGTTGTGGTCCATGGGGCAATGGTTGGGGTAATGACTGGTTTGGTAACGGTTGGTTTGATTTTAATTTAAGCTTTAGTGCTCGAGGCTATGGTCGAGGCTGGAACTATTATAATCCATATTGGGGTTATTATCCTTATGGCGGCTATCCTTATTGGGCACCACCATACCCTGCTGCTTATCCTTATGCGGCACAACCAGCTAAACCTGCTACTTCGGATACCCAAGTTCCAAAAACTTCTGCTGATAGATAATTCTAGTTTGTCAGATTAGATGTAGGGTGCGCATCGCGCACCTAAAATATAGCCTATTGAGAAAAGTTTCTGATTCTACCGCTTTCTGTGGATAGTACTAGGGTGTTCATTCTGAAACAATCTTCACTCAACTTTTATTTATTTAATAATTATAAAAATATTATATATTACAAGTAGTTATTAACTATAATGAGTTCAAAAAATGTCTTTCATACTAATTATGTGTCGTTGTTATATATTTGCATATCTTTTTATAACAAGGGTTATTTGATAATTTGGGAACATAAAAAATGCGGAAATATTTTTATAAAATGAACACCCTAGGATAGTACTATCCTAATGTATAGATAGCTTTATAAATATTGATAGTATACACTTACTATTTTTTTGAATATACTGTGCTTGTGGCTCATAATTTTATCTAGCATTATAAAATAGTTATATGCCTACAGAAAGCGGTAAAATCAGAAGATGGGTTAGTTTATCGTTCCCACGTTTTGTGTGGGAACGAATCTTTTAAGTGTTTACTGTGAAATGAAAGTGGCAATTATATTTAGGAATTCTTAACGCTATCTACTAATTGCACGTATGCCATAGGTGCTGCATCCCCGGATCGGAATCCACATTTGAGAACACGCAAATAGCCGCCAGGCCGATCTTTATATCTTGGACCTAGTTCAGTAAATAGTTTATTTACCATAGAGGCATCCCTTAAACGCGCAAATGCTAATCGACGTTTAGCTACAGAATCTTCTTTAGATAATGTAATCAAAGGTTCTGCAATTCGCCGTAATTCTTTGGCTTTAGGGAGCGTAGTTTTAATGAGTTCATATTTAAAAAGTGAATTAGATAAATTGCGAAACAGTGCTGTTCTATGGGCACTGTCACGATTTAATTTTCGACCTGATTTACGATGGCGCATAATTTTATTTTTCCAATCTTGTTGTTATCTATTATGTTACTTATAATATTATCTATCCTATTATCTATCCTATAGATAATATTAAGATTTAAAATCTTCTCTTATCTTTCCTCAATTTATATTCAAATCCTTCTGGTGGCCAATTTTCTACACGCATACCTAAGGATAGTCCTTGAAGAGCTAATACATCTTTAATCTCTGTTAAGGATTTTTTTCCTAAATTAGGAGTTTTTAAAAGTTCTACTTCAGTACGTTGAATTAGATCCCCTATTAAATAAATACTTTCAGCTTTGAGACAATTGGCAGAACGTACTGTTAATTCTAAATCATCTACAGAACGTAACAGTATAGGCTCAATTTGTGATGATGGTTCTTGATCTGAGATTGATGAATGGATACTGCCCACTTCTAGATTATCTACAAACATAGATAATTGATCTCGTAAAATGTTAGCAGCTTTACGAATGGCTTCTTCTGGTTCTATAGCACCATTTGTTTCCAGATCAATTACTAATCGATCAAGATCAGTACGCTGCTCTACTCGTGCTGCCTCTACATCGTAAGCCACACGCCGAATAGGGCTAAACGAGGCATCTAATTGTAGTTGGCCAATGGGTCGATCTTCCCCTATGTATTCCCGAGTTGTTGCAGGTTGATAGCCACGCCCTTTGGCAATATTCAAGATCATGCTTAGTTCTGAATTGCCAGTAATGTTAGCTATTATGTGCTCTGGATTGGCAATTTCTACCCCATGATCTAGCATTATGTCGCTTGCTAATACTGGTCCTGGCCCTTTTTTGCATAAGGTTAATGTGACGGCGTTTTTGCCATGTAATTTGATTGCTAATTCTTTTAGGTTTAGTAGGATTTCTAAGACATCTTCTTGTACTCCTTCTATGGTGGTGTATTCATGTAATACTCCTTGAATTTCAACGCCTGTAACGGCATAGCCTACCATGGATGATAATAGTACCCGTCGTAAGGCGTTGCCAAGGGTATGACCAAATCCACGTTCTAAGGGTTCTAGGGAAACCTTGGCATGAGTAGGATTACCATCTATTAGATCTACTTTAATGGATTTGGGCTTAAGAAATTCAGACATATTTTCTACCACTGTTAATGCTGCAAACCACTGTATGGTGCGAATTGCGCACCTTACTCTATAAACTCACCTTACTAGACATTATTCGAAACCCTAATTATAGCATTATAATTGCTGGCTTGAAAAATGGTTTCGAATAATGTCTACTCTACTAAGAGATTATAGTGCGTGATGCGCACCATAACTACTATAACAGCAAGGGGTAGTGCCTCAATCTATAGGATGGATGATAAACCATTATCATATCTAGTTTCTTTTACTATCCTATAGATTAGCAAGGTAGGGTGGGCAAAGGGCTGTATCGTTTGCCCACGCAATCCAAATAACAAGGACAAATTATTTGGCTATTCTGCGTGTGTCCACCCTACTACTACTACATAGAGATTATGAACAATCAAAATGGCGGGATACGCTAAAGCTTCTCCCGCCCTACTAAATAGATATATTGGGTTGATGGTAAATCCATCAATTCAACTTACAGACTTATCTTGAATATAGTTCAACGATAAGATTTTCATTAATATCTGCTGGCAAATCGGAGCGTTCTGGAATACGTTTAAAGATCCCTTTCATCGATTTAGGGTCAACCTCTACCCAATCTGGATAACCATATTGCTCTGCTAAATCAATAGCCCCCTGTACTCGCAATTGTTTACGTGATTTTTCACGTATTCCTACCATATCACCAGGATTTAGCTGATATGATGGGATATTAACGAGCTTGCCATTAACCTCAATAGACTTATGACTTACCAACTGACGAGCTTCAGCGCGAGTAGCTCCAAAGCCCATACGAAATACCATATTATCTAAACGACATTCAAGAATTTGCAATAAATTCTCTCCTGTTGCGCCTTTCTTTTTAGATGCTCTTAAATAATAATTATGAAATTGGCGTTCCAAGACTCCATAGATACGGCGCACTTTTTGTTTTTCTCGAAGCTGTCCGCCGTAATCTGAAAGCCTACGACGGCGTTCTCCAGATTGACCTGGTACTTTATCTAATTTACATTTAGATTCTAAGGTGCGTACTCGACTTTTAAGAGATAGATCTGTGCCTTCCCGGCGGCTTAATTTGCAAGTAGGTCCAACGTAGCGTGCCATGATTGTGTCTCTTGTTATACCCGTCGCTTTTTAGGCGGACGGCAGCCATTATGCGGAATAGGGGTTACATCACAGATACTGGTGATTTTAAATCCGGCATTATTAAGTGCTCGTACTGCAGATTCGCGTCCTGGACCTGGGCCATTTACTTCAACATCAAGGTTCTTAAGTCCAAATTCCTTGACTTTTTCTCCAACTTTATCGGCTGCAATTTGTGCTGCAAATGGTGTACTTTTACGGGACCCACGAAATCCAGAACCACCAGCAGTAGCCCAGGCTAGGGAGTTACCTTGGCGATCTGTAATGGTAATAATAGTGTTGTTGAAGGATGCGTGTATATGTGCTATTCCATCAACAACAGTTTTTTTAACTTTCTTTTTAACACGAGCCGCAGTGTTACTGCGGGTGCCTGCTTTGGCCATATATGATCCTAAAAAATACTAGGCTGTAAAGATTAAATTTAACGTTTGATAGGACGGCGTGGTCCTTTACGAGTACGTGCGTTGGTACGGGTACGTTGTCCGCGCACGGGTAAGCTTCGACGGTGTCTGATACCACGATTGCTGCCAAGGTCCATAAGGCGTTTAATGTTCATAGATACTTCACGTCTTAGATCGCCTTCTACAGTAAATTTGGCAACTTCATTGCGTAAGTTATCAACTTGAGTTTCATCTAAATCTTGAATGCGTGTTTGGGGGGATATCCCTGTGGTAATACATATATGGTTGGCTCTAGTACGGCCAATGCCATAGATTGCTGTGAGTGCAATTACTGTATGTTTTTTATCAGGTATATTGACGCCAGCTATACGCGCCATTATATAAGCTCTCCTTAGATTAGTTTTCGATTAGTTTTCGATTAGTTTTCCAAATTAATTCTCTAAAATTAATGTTTCAGGTTAATTTTTAAATTAATTCTTAAATGTTTAATTAAAATTTATAATTGTAACAAGATGTTGTATAGTGTCAAGAGATGAACTCACTTAAATTGTCTTAAAAGTATCTAAATAAATCATCTAATTAAAGTATCTAAAATCTTGCAATATATTATAATGATATTGTAATTTAGCCTTGACGCTGCTTATGTTTGGGGTCTTTACAAATAACTCGCACTGATCTATTACGCCGAATTATCTTGCAATTGCGGCACATTTTTTTTACTGATGCTCGTACTTTCATATAATTATACTACGTTGCATGTTGAATATATTATTTTAAGTTATTAACGTTTGGAACCTGCTTTAGGTGCCTTAAGATTAGCCTTTTGCATTAACCCTTCATACTGATGAGGTGTAATGTGCGATTGTACTTGCGCCATAAAATCCATGACTACTACTACAATAATTAATAGGGATGTGCCACCAAAATAAAATGGTACATGCCAACTTACTATTAGGAATTCTGGTAATAGGCATACTGCTGTGACATAGATTGCCCCAGCCATAGTTAAGCGCGTCATTACTTTATCTATATAATTTGCAGTTTGCTCTCCAGGTCTTATGCCTGGAATAAAAGCACCAGAACGCTTTAGATTATCAGCCGTTTCTTTAGAATTAAATACTAATGCAGTATAGAAAAAGCAGAAGAATATAATGGCTACAGAGTATGCGATCACATATACTGGTTCTCCAGGAGATAATTTGCTAGTTATATCTTGTAACCAACGCATGGATTCGTTGTTGCCAAACCATTGGCCAATAGTAGCTGGAAACAAAATAATACTGGATGCAAAAATAGGCGGTATAACACCAGACATATTGAGCTTTAATGGCAAATGAGTGCTTTGGGCTTGGAAGACTTTGCGGCCCTGCTGGCGTTTCGCATAGTTGACGGTGATGCGCCGATAACCACGTTCGACAAATACAACAAAGGCTGTTACGCCAATGGCGATGGCAAATAGGGCTAAGACGGTAATGGCGTTCATTTCGCCATTACGTACTAGGGCTAAGGTCGATCCTATAGCCTGTGGTAAACCAGCTACGATACCGCTAAAGATAATTAAAGAAATGCCATTACCAATGCCACGTTCGGTAATTTGTTCTCCTAACCACATGAGAAACATGGTGCCAGTAACTAAAGAGATGGCAGCGGTAAATACAAAGCCAAAGCCTTGTTGGGTAACTATGGCCATTCCACCAACAGATTGGGTTTGCAGTGCCATTGCTATACCGACAGCTTGAAATATTGCTAAACCTACAGTTCCGTAGCGGGTGTATTGGGTTATCTTGCGCCGTCCTGATTCACCTTCTTTTCTAAGTTGTTCAAGCTTGGGTAACACAGAGGACATAAGTTGCACTATAATAGAAGCTGAGATATAGGGCATTATTCCTAAGGCAAAGAGACTAGCTCGTTTCAATGCTCCTCCAGAGAACATGTTGAACATGTCTAGGATAGAGCCTTGCTGTTGATCAAAAAGGCTGGCTAGTGCTACTGGATTTACGCCTGGGACTGGAATGAAGGTTCCAATGCGGTATACAAGTAGGGCACCTACTAGAAATAATAGGCGGTGTTTCAGTTCATCTAACTTGCCCATACTTCCTAGATTGGGGCCTTCTCCTTTGAAGAGTGATTTTGTGGCCATAATCTTGTCAAATTATCCTGCTGTTTTGGAATCTTCAGTCTTAGGATCTTCGTAGGGTGGGTTGGAACCCACCGATTTAGTATCTTCTATTATAGTGCCTCCAGCAGCTTCGATAACAGCTTTAGCTCCTTTAGTTACTTTTAATCCTCGTATTTTAAACTGGCGTTTGGGTAGCTGACCAGAGGCAATAATTTTGGCTCTTTGTATAGATCTTGGCAGCACATTAGCGTCGTGTAGTACTTTTATATCTATTTCGTCGATAGTTACTTTGGCTAGGTCATTTAGACGAACTTCACCGGTTATTTTGGCTATTGCGGAACGAAAGCCTACTTTTGGTAAGCGTCTTTGCAATGGCATTTGCCCGCCTTCAAACCCCACTTTATGGAAGCCGCCGGAGCGTTCTTTTTGACCTTTGTGGCCACGGCCACAAGTTTTGCCTAAGCCGCTGCCTATGCCTCGGCCTACGCGCTTTCGTGGTGGCTTACTATCTTTTGCAGGACGCAGTGTATTGAGTCGCATTTAGTCTTCCTATTGTTGGTTTTGTATCTTAATATTGAAGATTTTATTAAGTATCCTAAAGTATCTTTAAGTATCTTGTAAACCAAGATCTTAAAGTTAATATTTTAATCCAATATCTTAACCATATAGGAAACTTTATTTGCCATGCCTCTAGTAGCAGGAGTGTCTTCTACAGTTACAATTTGGTGCATCCTACGCAATCCAAGTCCACGCACACAGGCTTTATGACTAGCAAGGCGATGTGCAACACTACGAGTTAATTGGACCCTCATAGATTTCTTTTGAGTATTAGATGGGAACATGTTATTATTGCCCTAAAATCTCTTCGATAGTCCTACCACGCTTTGCAGCAGTATGTTCGGGATTGGACATAGACGTAAGCCCTTTCAATGTGGCACGTACTACATTGATGGGGTTATTAGAACCTATGCACTTTGCTAATACATTGTGTACTCCTAGGACTTCAAATACAGCCCGCATAGCACCACCTGCAATAATTCCAGTACCTTCAGATGCAGGCTGCATATAGACTTTGGCGGCACCATGTCGTCCTACAATAGAATGTTGTAGCGTTGAGCCATCAAGGTAGATTTTTACTATATTTTTGCGGGCAGCATCCATAGCTTTTTGGATAGCTATGGGGACTTCTTTGGCTTTGCCAGTGCCAAATCCTACTTGGCCTTGGCCATCACCAACTACAGTTAGGGCGGCAAAACCAAATTGTCTGCCGCCTTTGACAACTTTAGCAACGCGATTTACGGAGATTAGTTTTTCTTGTAGGTTGTCGTTTTCAGATTTAGAATTGGACACTTACTGTTTTCCTGTTGTATTAGATTTCTGATGCTTAAAATTAATTTAAGTCTTAAATTAATATCATCACACTAAAATTGCAGCCCATTAGCACGAGCCGCTTCAGCAAGAGCTTTGACGCGCCCATGATAGAGAAATCCTGAGCGATCAAAAGCTACCTTATCTACTCCAGCAGCACAAGCACGTTCTGCAATTGCTTTGCCAATTATCGTAGCAGCATTAGTATTGCCAGTATAGCCCTTAATAAGAGAACGTAAATTCTTTTCTAGGGTACAGGCACTGACGATTACTTTGGAACCAGATGGTGCAATGACTTGAGCATAAATATGGCGTGGGGTACGATTGACGCACAGTCTATAGACCCCTAATTCGCTAATCTTGCTACGGGTTCGCTTGCCGCGATGCATCCTGGCCTTTTTTTTGTCCATAAGATAATGTTTACCTATGTATATTATTTTTTCTTGGTTTCTTTACGCAAAACTTGCTCATCAGCATAACGCACTCCTTTGCCTTTATAGGGTTCAGGGGGACGAAAGCTACGAATCTTGGCAGCTACTTGACCTACTTGTTGACAATCAAATCCAGATATGATGATCTCAGTTTGAGATGGGGTCTCTGCTTTTATGCCATCAGGAATCTTAAAATCTATAGGATGCGAAAATCCTAAACTTAAGTTTAGAATTTGGCCTTTGGCTTGGGCACGATAGCCCACACCAACTAGGCTTAATTTTTTCTGAAATCCTTTAGTTACTCCATGTACCATATTGGCTAACAAGGCTCTGGTGGTACCAGCTTGGGTCCAGGCTTTAGTAGTCTGGTCTTTAGGTTGAACCTTGATACTATCCTTATCCTGTTCTATTTGTACTAATGGATGGACATTCCAGCTATTTGTTCCTTTGGAGCCTTTAATTTCTACAGCCTGTCCATTTATACTTACTGTTACATTGGGTGGTATTGGAATGGGGAGTTTAGCTATTCTTGACATGCGGTCTCTTCCAAATCTTAATATAGGGTAGCAAT
This sequence comes from Candidatus Achromatium palustre, assembly GCA_001044195.1. Classification (GTDB taxonomy): domain Bacteria; phylum Pseudomonadota; class Gammaproteobacteria; order Chromatiales; family Chromatiaceae; genus Achromatium; species Achromatium palustre. Next base: position 16,148 of record LFCU01000229.1, on the reverse strand, counting down.
AACTTCGCCACCTTGTCCTGTAGAGCGAGCCAGACGATCTGTCATCAATCCTTTGGAGGTTGAAATAATTGCAATACCTAAGCCATTACGTACTTTAGGTAGGGCTTTGCAATTTTTGTAGACTCGTAGTCCAGGTCTTGAGATGCGTGTCAAGGATTCAATAACGGGTTTGCCTTGAAAATATTTAAGGCTAATCGTTAATTGCGGTTTGCCATCTTTATCTGTAACTTGTGAGTCATTTATATACCCTTCTTCTTGAAGTAGATCAGCTATAGCCATTTTAAGCTTTGAAGATGGCATTTTTACTTCGAGTTTTCCTGCTGTTTGGCCATTGCGAATTCTGGTTAGGAAGTCTGCAATGGGGTCTGACATACACATTATGAATGGTCCTATGTTGGTATTTATGAGGTTGGTATGTTACCAACTGGCTTTAACTAGTCCTGGGATTTCTCCACGCATAGCGGATTCTCGGAGTTTATTGCGTCCTAAGCCAAATTTGCGATATACGCCATGAGGCCGTCCTGTAATACGGCAGCGGTTACGTTGGCGTATTGGATTGGAGTCTCTAGGTAGTTTTTGCAGTTTTAATAGGGCTGCATCTATATCTTCAGGAGATGATTGAGCATCATTAATAATTTTTTTAAGTTCTGTGCGTTTTTCGGCATATTTAGCTACGATCCTTGCGCGTCTAATGTCGCGTTGTATCATGCTTTTTTTGGCCATAGTGTTTAACTCGTTATTTGTTTGTTATATAATTTTGCTATATAATGTAGTTGTTTAATGTGATTTAGCTTATAAGTTTAATTAGCTTAAAGCTTGCAAACCTATTAGTTTAATTAATATAGTTTAATTAACTTGGTTTAATTAGCCCTTAAATGGAAATTTAAACCCTTCTAATAAGGCACGACCTTCTTCATTATTCCTAGCCGTAGTCGTGATGGTAATATCTAATCCTCGTAATGTATCTACTTTATCGTAGTCTATTTCAGGAAAGATAATCTGTTCTCGTATGCCAAGGGAATAATTGCCACGTCCATCAAAACTTTTACTATTGAGACCTCTAAAGTCACGGATTCTAGGGATCGCAATATTTACTAAACGATCTAAAAATTCGTACATACGTTCGCGGCGTAAGGTTACTTTGCAACCTATGGGCCAGCCTTCGCGAATTTTAAATGCTGCTACGGATTTTCTAGCGAATGTGATAATGGGCTTTTGCCCGGTAATCATTGTCATGTCGCGTATAGCAAAATCCATAACTTTTTTATCAGCTACTGCTTCTCCTACTCCCATATTTACTGTAATTTTGGTGATGCGTGGAATTCGCATGGGAGTTTTATATTGGAAGCGTTGTCGCAATTGTTCAGCGATTTTTTCCCGATATTCCTGTTTGAGTCTGGCCATAGTTTGTTTTGGTTTATTATATTTTAACTTAAATTATAGGGTGCGCACTGCGCACCTTCTCTTTAAATTTGAAATTATGGTGCGCGATGCGCATCCTACAATTATAATCCTTACCATCATCTATTAAGTTTGTATATTAAGGATGCATCTAAGGTACGAAGCGCATCTTATGAGACATAGTTATGATATGTATATATAGAGGTATAATAATTAACGCGCTTCGTACCTTAAGTGCATCCTATTTAAGTTAATTCTATAACTTGAAATTGTGGTGCGCGATGCATACTCTACAATTATAATCCTTACCACCTATTAAGTTTGTATAAAGGATGCACCTATCAGGTTATTTAACCTAAAATTGATAGGTGGTAAAGTTTAACGTCTTAACGATCTATCACTTCCTGAGTAGACTTAAATACCCGCACTTTACGTCCATCCTCTAAAACTTTAAAGCCTACTCTATCCGCTTTACCAGTTTGAGAATTAAATAAAGCAACATTAGATATATGTAATGGCATCTCTTTCTTTACAATACTACCAGATTCATCGCTCGATCTGGCTTTAGTATGACGCTGTGCAATATTAATATTATCTACTATTACCTTAGAATTATCTATCACTCGGCTCACAACACCACGTTTGCCTTTATCTTTACCAGTAATGACAATCACATCATCATGTTTCTTAATTCTACGCATTGCTAGTAACCCTTTATAATACCTCAGGAGCAAGGGAGATAATCTTCATAAAACGCCCACTGCGTAATTCCCTAGTGACCGGGCCAAAGATACGAGTACCTATAGGTTGTAATTGATTATTGAGAAGTACTGCTGCATTGCCATCAAAACGAATTAAAGCCCCATCAGAGCGACGCACCCCTTTACGAGTACGGACTACAACAGCATTATATACTTCACCTTTTTTTACTTTGCCTCTAGGAATAGCGTCTTTTACACTAACCTTAATAATATCACCAATGCCTGCATAACGTCGATGCGAACCACCAAGCACTTTAATACACATAACGCGCTTGGCTCCGCTATTATCAGCAACGGCTAAATTGGATTGCATTTGAATCATGTCAGTTTTCTGCCTTAATCTTTAGCCGTTAGCTGCTGGGTTTACAATCTGAATCAATTGCCAGGTTTTAGTTTTTGATAAGGGACGCGATTGTTGGACTGTTACTATATCACCAATTTGGCATTGATTGGTTTCATCATGTGCATGAATCTTAGTAGAACGAGTAATGAATTTTCCATATAATGGATGTTTGACGCGACGTTCTACTAATACAGTAATAGTCTTTTGCATCTTATTGCTAGTGACGCGACCAGTTAAAATTCTATTAGTTTTAGTATTGTTAGCATCTACTTGGTCGCTTGCAGTTTCATTCATGATACGTTACCAATGCCAATGGCTTTTTCGTGCATTATTGTCTTTACTTGAGCTATTTCACGTCGCACTGCTTTAATACGAGATGGTTTCGCTAAACGATTAGTGCTACCTTGCTGCATACGTAAATTAAATTGCTCGCGTAATAGCTCTAATAGCATTTGGTTAAGTTGGTCTTGATCCTTAGTACGAAGTTCTTGGGACTCCATTACAACACCATCCGTTTGACAAAAATAGTATCTACGGTAAGTTTAGCAGCAGCTAACGCAAATGCTTCTCTAGCTAGGGATTCAGTTATTCCCGCTATTTCATATAGCATCCGGCCTGGTTGGATCTCGGCTACCCAATATTCAACATTGCCTTTACCACTACCCATACGTACTGCTAGAGGTTTTTTAGTAATAGGTTTATCTGGAAATACTCTAATCCACATTTTGCCACCACGCTTTACATGGCGTGATATTGCACGACGTGCAGCTTCAATCTGTCTTGAGGTTATACGCCCTCTACCTACGGCTTTGAGACCATATTCGCCAAAGCTTACTTTATTTGCGGTTAGGGCCAAACCTCTATTGCGTCCTTTATGCTGCTTACGAAATTTGGTACGTTTTGGTTGCAACATACTTTAATTACCACTTTTTTTGTTAGATTTGCTGGTTGTCTTCTCTTTAGTTATTCCTTTAGTTATTTCTTCTAAAGGGCCAAAGACTTCGCCCTTGAAGATCCAGACTTTGATACCTAAAGTACCATAAGTAGTAAAGGCTTCAGCAAAGCCATAGTCAATATCGGCTCGTAGGGTGTGAAGTGGTACGCGACCTTCTCGATACCATTCATTACGTGCAATTTCAGCTCCATTGAGGCGGCCTGCAACATTAACTTTTATACCTTCAGCTCCAAGTCGCATACTATTTTGGACGGCACGTTTCATGGCACGTCTAAACATAATACGGCGTTCTAGTTGTTGTGCTATGCCTTCTGCAACTAGTTGGGCATCTAGCTCGGGTTTGCGAATCTCTTCTATACTGATATGTACAGGGATTCCCATACGTTTGGCGACTTCGTTTCTTAGGGCATCTATGTCTTCGCCCTTTTTGCCAATTACCACTCCAGGACGGGCTGTATGGATGGTAATGTGGGCATTTTTGGTAAGCCGTTCAATTTGGATGCGGCTTACTGAAGCATGAGAGAGCTTTTTTTTCAGAAATCCACGGGTTTCCAGATCAACATTTAATAAGTTAGCATAGTTTTTACTATTGGCATACCATTTGGAGGTCCAATCTTTGACTATTCCTAAGCGAATGCCAGTTGGGTGTACTTTGTGTCCCATTACATACTATCCTTCTGCCACAGTGATACAAATATGACTGGTACGTTTGAATATTCTAGCAGCACGTCCTTTGGCTCGTGCCCTGATGCGTTTCATAACGGGACCTTCATTGACCCAGATGGCTGCTACTTTTAGTTCGTCAACATCGGCACCTTGGTTGTTTTGAGCGTTAGTTGCGGCAGAATTTAATAGTTTTTTGATCATTCCTGCTGCTTTTTTAGTACTAAATTTTAATATGTTAAAGGCTTTTTCTAGTGGTAAGCCTCGTATTTGATCAGCTACTAATCGTGCTTTTTGGGGCGAGATACGGGCATAGCGTAGGATGGCTTTTGCTTGTATCACTTTCTCTGTATTCATTATAGGTAATGTCGCAATTGACGCAAATGTTAGGTTAATGGTGAGGCCATCAACCCAACCTACGTATTCTACAATAATTATTTATAAAAGAGCTATTTCTTCTTAGATTTTTTATCTGCTGCATGGCCGCGATAAGTACGAGTCAATGCGAACTCTCCTAACTTATGACCTACCATATTTTCACTTACCAATATAGGCACATGTTGTCGTCCATTATGTACTGCAATAGTCAATCCTACCATATTAGGAATGATCATTGAACGACGTGACCAAGTTTTAATTGGCCTTTTATCCTTTTTAGCTATCGCATCATCTACTTTTTTTAACAGATGATGATCAATAAAAGGTCCTTTACGAATAGAACGTGGCACTTAAATATAACCTCAATATAATCTCTAGGTTTACTTACGGTAACGCCGCCGCACGATCATACCATCAGTGCGCTTGTTGCTACGAGTACGAAAGCCTTTAGCTGGAGTTCCCCAAGGAGATACTGGATGTCGTCCTCCAGAGGTACGTCCTTCACCACCACCATGTGGATGATCCACTGGATTCATGGCTACCCCACGTACTGTTGGTCGTATTCCACGCCATCGTGCTGCACCAGCCTTGCCTAGTTTACGCAAATTATTTTCGGAATTACCAACTTCGCCAATTACAGCACGACATTCTGCATGGATTTTGCGAATCTCTCCAGAACGTAGGCGTAAGGTTGCAAAGGACCCTTCTCGTGCAATTACTTGCAGGCCTGCACCAGCAGCGCGTCCAATCTGAGCACCTTTGCCTGGTTTAAGTTCTACGCAATGTACTGTAGAGCCTACTGGTATATTGTACAATGGTAGGCAATTTCCAGGTAAAATCGGCGCACTTTCTCCAGAGATGATTGGTGATCCAGCTTTAAGTCCCTTTGGTGCTATTATATAGCTACGTTCACCATCGGCGTATAATATTAAGGCTATATAGGCAGTACGATTGGGGTCATATTCGATCCGTTCTACTATTCCTGGGACATCGTCTTTGCGGCGTTTAAAATCTATTATTCTATAGTGTTGTTTATGACCACCACCACGATGACGTACTGTAACGCGGCCATAGGTATTACGCCCTCCAGTATGTTTCTTTTTGTCTAATAATGGTTTATAGGGTGTACCTTTGTGTAAATTAGGGTCTACAACTTTAACAACAAAGCGTCTGCCTGCTGATGTAGGTTTTGTTTTAATTATTGCCATTAACCTGCCCCCTCAAGCTCAATATTATAGCCAGAGTGAAGAGTTACATAAGCTTTACGCCAATCTTTACGCTTTCCAAAAGTGCTCCTATGTTTACCAGAACGCTTAATCTTACCTTTAAAGTTTAGTACTCGTACACTAGCAACTTTGACATTGAATAGCTTTTCAACAGCTACACCGATCTCTTTCTTATGAGCATCTGGTAATACCTTAAAGGTGTATTGATTTTGCTCATCACCACCACTAAAGGCACTTTTTTCCGAAATTATTGGGCTAAGTATAACTTTTAATATGCGTTCTTCATTCATGCCAGCCGTTCCTCAATCTTTTTTACGGCTCCTATTGTAATTAAAATATGGTTAAATTTAATTAGGCTTACCGGGTCGATTTCATAGTGGGCTAGTACCGCAACTTTAGATAGGTTTTGGGCTGCCATTCGTAAATTTTGATTAGTTGCCAATTCTTCAGTAACTATCAGTACATCTTTAAGCTGTAATTCTTTTAGTTTTGCAGCCAATTCTTTAGTTTTATTGGATTCTAAATTAAATGATTCCATTACTAAAAGGCGATTTTCGCGCACTAATTCGGATAATATAGAACGCATAGCACCGCGATACATCTTGCGATTTACTTTTTGGCTATAGTTACGTGGTTGGGCAGCAAAAGTTACCCCACCTGCTCTCCATAGAGGACTTCGTGAAGTACCAGCTCTGGCACGTCCAGTGCCTTTTTGCCGCCACGGTTTACTACCACCACCTTTAACCTGGGAACGAGTTTTTTGAGCTTTGGTTCCAGCACGGCCTGCCGCTTGATAGGCAACCACTACTTGATGGACCAAAGGTTCATTAAATGGTGCTCCAAATACGGAATCAGCAACTTGTTGAGTACTAGTACCTGCATGTAGACTAAGTTCCATGTCGTCTACCTCTTGTTTTGTTGTTTGATACCGGGAGTAACTAAAAGATCTCCTTCGGTATGGCCAGGAACCGCGCCTTTGACTAACAGCAATTGACGTTCTAAATCAATTTTGACTATTTCTAGGTTTTGTTGAGTACGCAAGGCATTGCCTAGATGACCGGCCATACGCTTTCCCTTCATTACTCTACCTGGAGTTTGGTTTTGTCCTATCGATCCTGCTGAACGGTGTGATAACGAATTACCATGCGTTTGGCGTTGGGAACGAAAATGATGGCGCTTAATGGCACCAGAAAATCCGCGTCCTTTGGTGCGACCCTGTACGTCTACTTTTTGTCCTGGCTTAAAAATATCCACACCAATTTCATTGCCAACTTCTAAATGTTCGCCTTCACCAGATGCAAGTCTAAATTCAACACAACGCCGTCCCGATTCCACACCAGCATTAGCAAAATGACCTGCCAGAGGTTTACTAATCCTGGATGGTTTACGTTCTCCAGTAGTAATCTGGACTGCTCGATAACCGTCACGTTCTAAAGTACGTAATTGCACTACCCGATTGGATTCTACTTCGATTACTGTTACTGGCACCGAAGTTCCATCTGGGGTAAAGATACGGGTCATCCCCGTTTTGCGTCCAATCACTCCAATGGCCATTACTTTTAATCTCAATTTAATTTAATCTGTACATCTACCCCAGCTGCTAGATCTAGCTTCATTAGGGCATCTACGGTTTTGTCTGTGGGATCTACAATATCCATAAGGCGTTTATGGGTGCGGATCTCATATTGATCTCTAGCATCCTTATTAACATGTGGTGAGATCAATACGGTAAAACGTTCCTTTTGAGTTGGCATCGGAATTGGACCACGCACTTGGGCTCCTGTGCGTTTAGCAGTTTCCACAATCTCCCTAGCAGATTGATCCAATAAGCGATGGTCAAATGCCTTAAGACGGATACGTATTCTTTGATTTCCTATAGCCATGTCTTATTCTATGACTTTCGTCACAACTCCAGCACCTACAGTCCGTCCGCCCTCGCGGATAGCAAAACGTAAGCCTTCTTCCATAGCGATAGGGGCTATTAATTTAATAGCCATATTGACATTATCGCCTGGCATGACCATTTCAGTGCCTTCTGCTAAGGTAACAGCTCCTGTGACATCCGTGGTGCGGAAGTAAAATTGAGGTCTATAGTTATTGAAGAATGGGGTATGGCGACCACCTTCGTCTTTGCTTAGGACATATACTTCACATTCAAAATGAGTATGTGGTGTGATAGTATTAGGTTTAGCTAATACTTGGCCGCGTTCTACATCTTCGCGTTTAACTCCTCTTAATAAGGCTCCAATGTTATCTCCTGCCTGGCCTTGGTCGAGAAGTTTGCGAAACATTTCGACACCTGTACAGGTAGTTTTGGTAGTCTCTTTAATACCTACTATAGATACTTCATCGCCAACTTTGACTATGCCTCTTTCTACCCGCCCAGTTACCACAGTACCACGGCCTGAGATAGAGAATACATCTTCTATAGGCATTAAGAATGGGCCATCAATGGCGCGTTCTGGTTCTGGTATATAGCTATCCAGGGCTTCCATCAGTTTATCAATAGATGGAGTACCAATCTCAGAAGTGTCACCTTCTAGGGCCTTAAGAGCAGAACCTACAACTATAGGTATGTCATCACCGGGAAATTGATAGCTAGAGAGTAATTCGCGTACTTCCAATTCTACTAGCTCTTGTAGTTCTGGATCGTCTACCATGTCCGCTTTGTTCATATATACTACTATAAAGGGTACCCCTACTTGACGTGCTAGTAGGATATGTTCCCGAGTTTGCGGCATAGGACCATCAGCAGCACTTACAACTAGAATAGCCCCATCCATTTGGGCCGCTCCTGTGATCATGTTTTTTACATAATCGGCATGTCCAGGACAGTCTACATGGGCGTAGTGACGTTTTTCTGTTTCGTATTCTACATGGGCTGTGGCAATGGTAATACCGCGCTCTCTTTCTTCTGGAGCATTGTCTATTTGGTCATAAGCTCGTACTTCGCCACCATATTTTTTGGCTTGGATAGATGTGATGGCAGCAGTAAGAGTTGTCTTGCCGTGATCCACATGTCCTATGGTTCCGACATTAATATGTGGCTTGTTGCGCTCAAATTTTGATTTGGCCATAAATGAAAAACCTTATAATAAAAATATTATTTTTTAGTAATAGTCTCAGCGATATTGCTAGGCACTTCGCTGTATTTAGCAAATTCCATACTATAGGTAGCACGACCTTGGCTGAAGCCACGTAAAGTAGTAGCATAACCAAACATTTGGGCCAATGGTACTTCAGCACGTATAATGCGACCTGCAGGGGCATCTTCCATGCCTTGGACTATGCCACGCCGACTATTCAGATCTCCAATTACATCTCCCATATAGTCTTCAGGTGTTACGACTTCAACTTTCATAATGGGTTCCAGCAATACTGGTTTAGCACGTTTGGCTCCTTCCTTAAAGCACATAGAACCTGCTATTTTGAAAGCCATTTCGGATGAGTCTACATCATGATAGGAGCCATCATATAGGGTAACCTTGACATCCACTACAGGAAATCCAGCTATAACGCCACTTTCTAGGGCTTCTTTAACACCTTTATCTACCGCTGGTATGTACTCTTTAGGTATAACACCGCCTACGATAGAGTTTACAAATTCATAACCTTGAGCTGGTGGTTGTGGTTCGATGCGTAGATAGACATGCCCATATTGACCTCGGCCACCAGTTTGGCGTACAAATTTGTGTTCTTGTTCTACTGTGGCTTTAATAGTTTCTCGATACGATACTTGTGGATTACCAACATTGGCTTCTACCTTAAATTCACGCTTCATGCGATCCACAATAATCTCTAGGTGGAGTTCCCCCATGCCAGAGATGATAGTTTGGCCTGATTCTTCATCTGTATGTACCCGAAAGGATGGATCTTCTTGGGCTAGTTTAGACAAGGCTAGTCCCATCTTTTCTTGATCGCCCTTGGTCTTAGGTTCAACGGCAACGGATATTACCGGATCAGGAAATTCCATTCTTTCTAAAGTGATAATATTATTGATGTTACACAGGGTATCGCCTGTGGTAACATCTTTTAAGCCAACTGCGGCGGCAATGTCACCTGCTAGAACTTCTTTGATATCTACTCTATTATTGGCATGCATTTGGACAATGCGACCAATCCGTTCTTTTTTGCTTTTAACGGGATTGTATACGGCATCACCAGATTTTAGCTGTCCAGAGTACGCCCGAAAGAAGGTCAAAGTACCTACATAAGGATCACTAGCAATCTTGAAGGCTAGGGCTGAAAATGGTGCCTCATCATTGGAAGGACGTTCAGCTTCAGTCTCACCATCATCCAAGATACCTCTGATAGGTGGAACATCGATTGGAGCTGGCAAATAATTAATTACTGCGTCTAAGACTGCCTGGACACCTTTGTTTTTAAAAGCAGAACCGCATAATACTGGGACGATTTCATTTTTAAGAGTACGAGTCCGTAATCCAATTTTAAGCTCTTCTTCAGTCAATGTTTCCCCTTCTAGGTATTTTTCCATAAGCTCATCATTGCCTTCTGCAGCCGCCTCTACCATTGAGTCGTGCCAGGTTTGGCATAATTCCATAAGCTCTTCAGGAATAGCTTGGGCTTTGTAGGTTACACCTCTATTTTCTTCATCCCAGATAATAGCTTGCATCCTAACCAAATCGATAACACCCTTGAAAGCCTCTTCTGAGCCAATAGGGATTTGAATAGGTACCGCATTACTACCTAATCGTTGCTTGATTTGGTCTACGACTCTTAAGAAATTAGCTCCCATACGGTCCATCTTGTTGACAAAGGCGATCCTTGGTACGCCGTATTTATTGGCTTGCCGCCACACGGTCTCTGATTGGGGTTCGACACCACCTACGGCACAAAATACAGCGCAGGCTCCGTCTAGGACTCGTAAGGAGCGTTCTACTTCTATAGTAAAGTCAACGTGTCCTGGGGTATCGATAATATTGATACGATGTTCTGGGAATTGCCCATCCATTCCGCGCCAAAAACAAGTAGTTGCAGCTGAAGTGATAGTGATGCCGCGTTCTTGTTCTTGTTCCATCCAGTCCATAGTAGCAGCACCGTCATGTACTTCACCTATTTTGTGGGATACGCCAGTATAGTAGAGTACACGTTCGGTTGTCGTGGTCTTTCCTGCATCAATATGGGCCATGATGCCAAGGTTACGGTAACGTTCTATAGGGGTTTTGCGTGCCACGGCGAGCATCTTCCATTTTAGTGTAAATTTATAATTAAGTTATTTAGTTAATTTGGTTTAAATTTTAATAGTTTAATTTGTAGATATAACTTAAATAGATTAGAGCTATTAACAGGCTAGTAGAGTTAGCTATAATAGATTAAATATAGTCAATTAAATATAGTCGATTAAATCTAGTTGATTAAATATAGTTTAAAACTGAAAATTTACTCTATATTTATAGTTAATTTAATTTATAGCTAAAACTTATAGTTAAAACCTTAAAATCAAATCTTAAAATGCAGACCTATTTACCAACGATAATGCGAAAAAGCCTTATTAGCCTCCGCCATACGATGCGTATCTTCCTTCTTCTTTATCGCCGAACCCTTAGAATCCGCAGCATCCATAATTTCTCCAGCCAATCGATACGCCATAGATTTTTCAGAACGTTTCCGGGCTGCATCAATCAACCAGCGCATAGCTAATGAATTACGTCGTGCAGATCGTACCTCTACAGGAACCTGATAGGTAGCACCACCAACACGTCTAGACTTAACCTCAACCACAGGCCGTACCTTATCCATAGCCTGTTCTAAAACTCGTAACGGCTCAGTCCCTTTTTTAGCTTCAACTTGATCCAAGGCCCGATATAAGATCTGTTCTGCTATGGATTTCTTGCCATCTTCCATGATCATAGTAATAAATTTAGCAATAACCTGGCTGCCAAATTTAGGGTCTGGCATAATCTCCCGCCGTGCTGCAATTCGTCTTCTTGGCATAACAATATATCCTTAAATAATCCTATTTTTTAGGACGTTTCGCACCGTACTTAGACCGCCCTTGGCGACGTTTATCAACACCCTGAGTATCTAAACTGCCACGTATGGTGTGATAACGCACCCCAGGCAAGTCCTTGACCCTGCCACCACGTATTAGCACTACTGAATGCTCTTGGAGGTTGTGGCCTTCACCACCAATATAGCTTGTAACCTCAAAACCATTCGTCAACCGTACTCTAGCTACTTTACGCATAGCAGAGTTAGGCTTTTTCGGTGTCGTTGTATAGACACGAGTACATACGCCACGTCTTTGTGGGCATTGTTCTAATGCTGGTACGGTACTTTTTTCAAATTTGCGTTTACGTGGTTTACGAACCAACTGATTTATTGTGGCCATAACCCTATAAAATATCCTATTTACTCTTTAGGGATAATATTAAATAAAAAATACTAAATATTATCCAATTTAAAATTATTATCATTAAAAATATTAGAGGGCAAAATGCCCTTACTTGTATCGTATATTACGAGACAAGAGCATAAAAACTCTAGGAAAATTATTCGGATACGACGTTAAAGTCGTTCTGATAGCTAATCGAAATCTATTAGATTGTGACTAGAGGGGAAGTATGCTATTACAAGATAATATGGTTGTCAATACCTAAAGTAATAAATATTTTAGATAATTATTATTGATGAGTCTCAAGAATAATCTATAAATTTTTATAAATTGATTAATTAATTATACTTTGTCACATTGACAACCCAACATCTTACGAAACATCTCTATGGTGAGCAATGCGTACCCTGGATGGTCGAGTGATAGTGCTATTAACCTATTTTGGGGATTTAAATTGGAATTTCGGAAAATGACTATGCAAGAGCCAAATATTCTTTGTAGCATCATAATGCCATTCTTGTTGATCTAAAATACTATATAAGCGTTGAACATCCTTGTGGACATATTGAATCTCGACAACCTGGATTACTTTATTTTCTGTAATTAATATCGGAGGTTGCTGTACTGTATACCCAGTTACCCGTACATATTTTAAACTAGCAATCGTATCTGGAGCAATTTTTTTACTATAAGAACTAAATACTATATTCCAGCGTCCCCAACGCATGGCATCTTGGTATAAGTAAAGCCCAGATTCTAAGGCCGTAGCTTTCCTATCCTGCGTCACACTACAACCAAGTAATAGCCCAGATAATAAAATAATTGCAATAGTCTTCATAATATATTTTTTTTGCATAAACCATCCATAGTTACCTATTTATAGTTACCTATTTATAGTTCCCATATAGCCTGTGGAAACCACTTAAATTAATTTACAAAGCAGTGCTGGTTAAGTTGTAGGTATTTTAGCAAAAATGTTACCCTAAAACAACATCTTTTAACTACAGCATTGTAATCTTTATAGTCTAGTTCATCAAAAAAATCCTGATTCTATCGCTTTCTATGGATATATAAATATTTTATAATGCTAGATAAAATTATGAACCACAACCACAGTATACTCAAAAAAAAGATGGTAAGTATATATTATCAATACTTGTAAAGCTTTTTATACGTAGAATATTACTACCCACAGAAAGCGTTAGAATCAGAGGTCAAATATAGCCTGCCAAATTTTTTGTACTTGGCTACGTTCTTGCTGAAATTGTTCATTAGGAACAAAGCCAGGCTTATTCTGCAAAGCCAAACGATGCTTGGCACTGCGTAACATTCGATAGCTATCTGCTAAAACAGCCGCCTGCTCATTAGACACCATATCATGTTGAGCTAACGTCTCCAACCACCGTATAGTATCTGTCCAATCTAATAAATTTGGATGGTAATAGGCACAACGCAAGACCTGATATTGAACAATAAATTCTATATCAGCAATACCACCTATTCCTTGTTTAAGATCAAAAGTATCTACGCTAGAACGATCTAATTGCTTGCGCATCTTATCGCGCATTTGCTGCACTTCAGAACGCAAATATGCTGCATCCTGTTTTGGAGATAAGGTTTGGAAACGAATAGCTCTAAATTGACTACGAACCTTTGGATCACCAGCTATAGGACGTGCTCGCAAAAGTGCTTGATGCTCCCAAATCCAGGCTGAACTAGCTTGATATTTAACAAATGCCGCTAAACTGCTAACTAATAATCCTGCATTGCCATTAGGTCGAAGCCTAGTATCAATCTCATATAGTATTCCGGATGGAGTACGGGTATTTAGAGTATGAATGATACGTTGCGCTAAACGAGTATAAAATACATCATTAGCTATTGGTTTTTGACCTGTGGTTTGCCCATAGCGATCCTGATTATCATGCAGAAATACCAAATCAAGATCTGAACCATAACCTAATTCGATACCGCCTAGTTTACCATAGCCTATAATTGCAAAGCCTGTATCCTTGCCTTTAATACCTGAAGGAGAACCGTGACGTTCAGTTAAATAGTTCCAACATTGTTCTAAGACCGAAGATAGAATAACTTCTGCTAAGTCAGTTAAATAATCGCTGACTTTCATGACTGGGATTTTTTTAGTTATATCCGCAGCAGCAGTACGCAGACGATTGCTGTGGGCAAATTGGCGCAGCCGTTCCATATACTGTTCTTCATCATCCACTGCTTGTAAAAAAGACAAGAGTTCTTCAAGTAAATCCTGATGACGTAAAGGTACATAGAGGCGACGTGGATCTATTAATTCATCGAGTAATATAGGGTAGCGGGTTATCCGCTCTGCAACCCAAGAACTAGCGGCAGTTAGTTTCACTAATTGGGTAAGTACTCCAGGATTTTCTGTTAATAAAGAGAGGTATGCGGTGCGACGCGCTATGGTTTCTAATAATTTTAATAGACGCTCTAGCAAAGTATCTGGATCGGATACTAGGTCTGATAATTGATCAGTAACAATGGTTTCTAATAGTTTAGGTATTAATGTATCTAAACAGGTTCTACCACGATTGCCAATATTTCGATAGGTAGAAGATTTCCGAAAGGCCATTAGTTTATTTAGGATAATGGTTGGTGTAGCAAAGCCTGCGTTTCCTAATATGGTCTCAGCTTGTGCGGTCTCTAATGTTCCATGCCATATCTTATGATAAGGGTTATGCTGCATGTCTTCTTGAGATGTAGCAAATATGGCCGCGAAATGTTGCTGAACGGTTTGCCGATGCCGAGTCAATTCCTTAGAAAATTGTTCCCAATTAGCATAATTCATACTAATTGCTAGACGCAATTGGCCATCTGGATCTGTTGGTAAAACATGAGTCTGTTGATCACGCCAGGCTTGAAGACGATTTTCAACTAAACGTAGGAAACGATAAGCGGCAGTTAGCTCTTGTACTACTTGAGTAGGCAAAATATTTTTAGTATCTAGCAGGTTTAATACCGCAAGCAACGAACGGATTTGTAACTCGGGTTCTCGTCCACCACGGATGATTTGAAAAACCTGGCCTATGAATTCGATCTCGCGGATGCCACCAGGTCCCAATTTAATATTAGCCTCTAAACCCTTGCGATTCACTTCCTTAAGTATAAGACGCTTCATATCACGTAGCGAATCAATAGCAGCAAAGTCTAAGTAACGTCGATATACAAATGGTCGTATTATATTATTAATTTGCTCAATGGATTCTGGATCGCAGGTAAGAGGCCGGGCCTTGACCATAGCATAGCGTTCCCATTCTCGAGCTTGGGTATGGTAATAGGTCTCTAACGTATCAAGGCTACATACTAAAGCTCCAGAGTTACCAAAGGGTCTTAGGCGAGTATCCACTCGAAACACAAAGCCTTCTGCTGAGATACTATGTAAAGCATCTATAAGTTGTTGGGCTAATCGTTGAAAAAATTGGCTGCTATCGAGTTTATGATATGTATTAGCTGCTGTGCGCAATGGGCCTTGAGTTTTATAGGCAAAGATTAGGTCTACATCAGAAGATACGTTCAGTTCTCTAGCACCTAATTTGCCCATTGCGATGACGATTAGTTTTTGGGGATGTCCAGTTGCATCTTCTGGAGTACCTAAGTTTTGGGTTTGCCAGGTGTATAGTAAGTTTAGGGCTTGGATAATACAGGTGTCAGCAAGTTCTGAAAGGTCTTCTAAGGTTTCCTCTAAAGGTGCCAATCCTGTAAGATCACGCCATATAATACGTACCATAAGGCGATTCCGAAACTGCCGTAATTCTGTATGCAATTGTTGGGGATCTTTTACTTTAGCAAGTCTATGCTGTAAGCGTTGTTCTAATTCTTTTGGTGCATAGCTTTCTAACAGCTTGTCTTGTTGCAATAAACTCTCTAATAGATTAGGTTCTTTTGCTACTGCTTGGGCTATAAACTCACTAACAGCAAAAATGCGCTCACGATTGTCCGCAATCTGTGGATGTTCTAACATAGGAATTAAAAGCAATATCTCGACTTTGGCCATTTCAATAAAAACAAATAGATACAAATATGATAACATAAA